>JAGXAO010000024.1 GCA_018971565.1 Rhodospirillales bacterium | reverse complement strand
GGTCAACCGTGCTGCGATGGGTGGGGTCGCGCAAATAGATTTTGAAGGCCCAATTACCAAACCCCGTTACGCCCGAAGTTCTGATAACCGCGCGAAGATTTTCAATTGTTTCGGCCGTCTGGCCTTGCAGATCGTCCTCATGGCGGCTCTCATGCCCAACGATGCTCGCTGTGCCCGAGATGAACATCAACGCCCTGGTGCCGGCGTGATAAACAGAGGCTCGGGAAAAACTCGGGCTTTGGGGGCCATAAACCGGCGGGTAAGCGAAGGCGCTTACCTGGCGGGGGTTTTCAATAGGGTGTGCCGGCGTGTGCGCAGCTAAAAAATAAATCGCAGAGGCACCTTGGTTTCCGCCAACACCGCTAGCGGCAGGTGGCAACGCTTCGCGCAACCGCGCGGCAAACGCGCGCTGGCGGCCAATATTAAACCTGCGGTAACGCTCAAGTCCGGTTTCTTCCAGCGAGATTTCCGAGAGATAATTCCAGAAACGTATAGGTGAAGCGAAAGCGGCATAATCCAGAAAATCAAAAATTCTGAGATACGCGGCTTCGACGGTCTCCTCCAAGGAAACATCGGATGCCTCCTCCAAGGTCATTGCTCCAAAGGCAAGGTCGTCGTTGTACGCGCCCGTGACAGGACCAAGATTTATGGCGCGGCATGGCGATGAGGTTCGCCAGAGTTCCAACATTGTGCCGCCGCCGGCGGGTCCCAGTGGCGCCGCGACGAAAGGACAGGCTGGCGGCAGAAAATCTGGGCGGCTTATACCGTAACCAACCGCGCCCAATATGTGGGATGCACTTTCGCATTGAGCCTGCGCGCCTGGCGCGTCAAAATAGCCGACTTCGGCCGCGTGCCGTGAAGCAGATGGGCGGATGAGCTGATTAGGATGCTGCAAATCGGTTCCTTAATTTTCTCTGCCGCTACGAATATCTTTTCGCTGGTGGCCGTTCAGCGAAGCAGGGTGCGGGTCACGTTCCAGGCGTGCCGGGCCCAGCAACGGTTTCAGCCGGGGCGGCGGCCTTGGGTACCGTGGTCTGGGTGGATGGGGCTGAGGGCGCCACACTGGTGCTGGCAGAAGCGGGGGTTGGCGTAGGCAGGTTGGCCGGGCTAGCCGCCACGGCGGGTGGGGTTATTGGCAGTGAGTCCACTACAGCAGCAGGTGGTGAAAGCGTGCCGAGATTAATTTCGGTTGTCGTTGAGTTGTTAGTTACAACAATCGGTTTAGTCTGCGTCGTGGCCTGCATCGTATAATCGGGCACAATCCGGGCCTGTTGTGTGTCAGAGATAACTAACACATGCAGCCCCTCCGGCAGAGCGGTCTTACTTGTCTGGGTCACGGAAACCATTTTGTCTCCGGCCTCCTGGACGATATATTCCCAGCCCTTGGTATTTGAAATCGTCTGCGCCGCGGCTGTGCCGGCCACGCCGCCCACCAATGTGCCGCCGATTGCACCCAATGCCGTGACCACTGGGCCACCCGAAAGCTGCGATCCTGCCACGCCGCCAGCCGCGCCGCCGGTGGCCGCGCCGACAACGCCGCTCGCGCTGATCATAACCTGTCGAACACCGATAATCACTCCCCGCTCCACATTCGCCTCCACCTGAGCGGCGTTGGACGCATAGGTATTGGGGGAATAGCCCTGGTGGCATCCGGCAAGGAAAAACGGCAGCAGGAGAAAGGGTAAAGCCAGGCGGCGCAAGGAAGGTCCGTATGATATGAAAGACAGAGGGAATATAGCCTTTGAAACATATTCTGTCACGCCGTGACCAGGTTGGTGGCGATATGTCTAAAATTACTCAATCAATTAACTAAAGTAGTATTTTAGGGCTTCAGCCGGTAACCAGTTTTGAATATCCACCCAGCCAAACCAAGGCAGATGGCCATGAACACGCCAGTGAAGGCAAGGCTGAGCCCCACTCCAACCTCTCCGGTGCCAAAGAAGCTCCAACGAAAACCGCTGACAAGGTACACAACGGGATTGAGCAGATTAAAAGTTCTCCACGGCTGCGGCAGCATATCGATCGAATAAAACGCGCCACCCAAAAAGGTAAGCGGCGTGATGATAAGAGACGGTATAATGGCGAGCTGCTCAAAGCTCTGTGCCCATATTCCGATGATGAAACCGAACAGGCTGAAGGTAATGGCGGTAAGCAGCATGAAGGCAATCATCCAGCCGGGATGCAGAATATGCAGTGGCGCAAAGAAGGTGGCGGTGCCCAGAATGATAAGCGCCAATAAGATTGATTTCGTCGCGGCCGCACCAACATAAGCAAATACGATCTCCACAGCGGAGAGAGGTGCCGCCAGAATTTCATAAATGGTTTTTGTAAAAATTGGAAAATAGATACCGATGGAGGCGTTGCTGACGCTTTGGGTAAGAATGGTCAGCATGATAAGGCCGGGGACGATAAAAGCCCCGTAGTCCACTCCGCCAACATGTTGAATGCGCGAGCCGATGGCACCGCCAAACACAATAAAATATAGAACCGTGGTGATAACCGGCGTGGCGATGCTTTGCCAGAAAGTACGGCGCATACGCGCCATTTCGGCACGGTAGATTGTCCATATGGCATGGTGGTTCATGCTGCTTGCTGCACCAGGCCGACGAAGATATCTTCAAGGGAACTGCGGCTTGTATCCAGGTCTCTGAAATCGATGCCAAGCTCTGCCATGCGGCGCAGCAAAGCCGGTATGCCGTTATCCTCTGCATTGGCATCGAACGCATAAGTCAGCACTTGGCCATGCTGATTCAGTTCCAGCTCCCACTGGTCAAGCCCGGCGGGGAGATAGGCGAGCGGGTGCTGTAGCATGAGCGTCAGCTTACGTCTTCCGAGCTTACGCATCAGAGTCGCGGTCTTTTCCACCAGCAATATCCGCCCCCCGGTGATCACGCCCACCCGATCGGACATTTCCTCAGCCTCCTCGATATAGTGGGTCGTAAGGATGATCGTTACGCCCTTGTCCCGCAAGCTGCGGACCAGCGCCCACATTTCGCGCCGGAGATTAACATCCACGCCGGCGGTCGGTTCGTCCAGAAACAATATCTTCGGCTCATGACTAAGTGCCTTGGCGATCATAACGCGGCGTTTCATGCCGCCGGAGAGTTCAATAACGCGGCTATCCCGCTTATCCCACAAGGAGAGGTCATGCAGCAATCGCTCAACATAAGCGGGGTCCGGCCGGCGCCCGAAAAGGCCGCGGCTGAAATTTACGGTGTTCCATACCGTGGCGAAAATATCGAGAGAGATTTCCTGCGGCACCAGCCCGATCATCGCCCGCGCCGCACGGTAATCCTGGGTAATGTCATGCCCCCCCACCCGTACCGTTCCGGAGCCGATGCCCACAGTGCCGCAGATGACGCTGATCAGGGTTGTTTTGCCTGCGCCATTCGGGCCGAGCAGCGCAAAAATCTCCTGCTTCTCGATCTCAAGGTCAATACCATCAAGGGCGACCAGCCCGGATTTATAAGTCTTGCGCAGAGATGACACGGAAATCATTGAAGACATGCTGGGCGCTCACAATTGTTCAGGATAATATGTTTCCTCACCGCTTTGAGACAAGATGGCATATGACAGGCGTTTCAGGTGCCTTGGTTACCCTTGTTTTTAGTAAAGAGAGTAAGATATGTCATCTGTAGTAATTGCTACCCAAGGTATGATGCCCTGCAACCGCTACTGAGTTGACTGTTGTATGAAAGCCAAAAAAAAATCAGCCAAGGAAAAAAACGGCCGTCTGGGACGGCGCGAAGGAGAGGCGGTTCAGGGGGCTCCGGAGGATGCTTTGGCGGCACGGTTGCAAGCTAAAAAAACGGAAATGCCACCCGCGATGTTACGGGTGGCGCACTATATTAATCGCAATAAGGTTGCAGTTCTGGCGAATTCCGCGGCGGAACTTGCGAGCATGATCGGTACCTCGGACGCCACGGTCATCCGCACGGTACAGGCGCTTGGCTTTCAAGGATTGGCGGATCTCCGGCAATCCATCGCCACGGGTGTGCATTTCTCGGCTCCGTTGCGCCATATGCGCCAGACCCTTAACGAGGTGAACGGCAAAGGTTGTGGCGCGGCAGATATTGTAATCGATACGCATGTCGAATCACTTATCAAGATGCAGGCGCCCGAGGCGAGGGGGCAGATTCATAAGGCCATCGCGGTGCTTCATGGTGCCGCGCGTGTTATTATCTATGCCGCTGGCCCTTCCAGGCCCTTGGCGGAATATGTAAGGCTATTGATGGTCCGTCATGGCCAGGCCGCCAAGGTCATCGGCCAGGGGGGAATTGCCTTGGCCGATGAGCTTCTGGACCTTGCGGACCAAGACAGGCTGCTTATCCTCTCCTATGGCAAGCCTTACAAGGAAGTGCTGCTGGTGGCGGCGGAAGCGGCGGTTGTTAGCGTACCGGTTGTGCTCGTCACCGATTCGCCGCGCAGTAAGCTGGCCCGCTCCGCCACCACCATTATCGAGGCACGCCGCGGCCGGACGGAGCAGGTTGCCCTGCATGGCGCAACACTGGTGGCGCTGGAAGCGCTGGTTATGGGGCTTGCGGTGGCGGAGCAAGGCCGCACCATGCAAACCCTTACACGCCTTGGCGCGCTTCGCGCAGCCCTGTCCTAAAGCTGCCTCATACATTCCACGGCCTGGCTTAGGGCCGGTGATTTTGGATGAACCACAAAATGAGCCTCTCGGCGGGCTGCTGTCTTAAATCTGAAATAAAAATATCACGAAGTAGTAAAACTTACCTGAATTTTTTTTTGGTAGTAGCCGCTACACAAATCAACGGGAAGGTAATTTTACAATGGCTGGTCTTTGGGGAAGCAGGGCGAAGTCTGCCTTGCGCGGTTTTTGTTCTATGCGCAGCCTTTATATTGGTCTTGCCAGCTTTGCGGTTGCGCCCGCCGCCTTGGCGCAAAGCGCCAATACTCCGGTTAATCTCGACCTTGGTTCGGTTCTGGCCACTGGAACAAATAATGCCGCGAATTTGGTCAACACGCCCGGCACCGCGCCTTATCAGTCGCCTTCCAAGGCGCCGCTGCATTCCACCCAGCCAACCTCGCTGGTTGATAAGCACACTGTTGATAAACTGCTCACCGGCACCGCGAGCTATGCGGACATCGCGCGCCTCACGCCTTCGGTAAACAACATCAACCCCAACGGCCCTGGCCTGATGGAAACCTCGGGCCCCAGCATCCGCGGTTTCCAAGACGGCCAGTACAACGTGACTTTTGATGGAATTCCCTTCGGCGACTCAAACGACTTTACCCACCATTCCACCTCGTTTTTCACTAGCTCAGAGCTCGGTGAAACGATTATCGACCGTGGCCCCGGCGGCGCTGATACGGTGGGCGACGCCACCTTCGGCGGCACCATTTCGCTACGTACCATCAACCCGGCGCCTAAAAGCACAGTCACGCTCAACAGCTCCTACGGCAGCTATAACACCTCTGATAATAGCATCCGGCTGGACACAGGCGCCATTCCGTCGTTGAACGGTGCTTCCGGTGTTTTCATTGCCGAGCATATCAAGAGCGATGGTGCTTTGCAGAACGCCACGCAGGAGCGCACGAACTACTTTGGTAAGGTGGTAATTCCGCTAAGCTCCAGCACCACGCTTACCTTGATGTCTGATTACAACCAGGTGTATCAGAACCCCTCAATCGGCGCGACATTGTCGCAGATGGCAGCACTCGGCTGGAACTACGCCTACAGCAACAATCCAAACTCGCAAGCCTATTGGCGCTATAACAACGATCATATCACAACCGATATGAGCTATGCCGATCTGCAATCGAATCTCGGCGACGGGTTCCTGTATGATGGTAAGGTTTACACCTATGGTTATTACCATCACGACCTGAACGGCGACGACCCGAACGATACGCTGGGCGATGGCGTAACGCAGGCCAGCGCCGGAACGCCGACCAACCCGGGGAACAACCTGGCTGGCGCCGGCGTGCCGAACGAAGTGGTGCTGACCCCCGGCGGCACGGCTATTCCCGGCATTCCTGGCCAGACCTTCCTGAATAATTACCGCTCAGTCGGCACCATCCAGCGCCTGGAGAAGGATTTCGGCTGGGGTGACATCAAGACTGGTTTCTGGTTCGACCATCAGGTGAACACCCGCTTCGTGCAGAACGTATCGCTCACCAATGGCAACGCCATCAACTACGACCCGGCCGACAGCAATGGAGGGCTGGTGACGCCTACCAATGATAACGGCTCCATCGAGCGCCTTCAGCACAACCAGCTTTACACATTCCAGCCATATGGTGCCGTGGATTGGAAGCCGATCGATGGGTTGACTCTGACGGCCGGCCTGAAATGGGCTTATTTCCGCCGCGCCATCGACGCGCCAGTAAATCAAAAGACCGAGCAGGCGGTAGGCTACACGAAAAACTACCAGAAGCTACTGCCATCTTTCGATGCCAAATATGCCATCAACCCGAACCTGACGACCTATTTCCAGGCGGCGGAAGGCTTCCTGGCGCCGAACCTCAACACGTTCTATACCACGGCGCTGACCACAGAGAGCGTGCAGCCTGAAAGCACGGTCAACTTCCAAACTGGCCTGGCTTACCAGGATGACCATTGGGCCGTCGGCGCGGATGTCTACAACATCCATTTCCAGAACTTCATCGACAGTAAGAAGGTCCTGGTCAACAACGCCAAGCAAACCATCTTTTTCAATAATGGCGGCGTGATCTATCGCGGCATCGAAGGTGAGCTGGCTTATAGCGTGGGCAATGGCGTCACGCTGTTTGGCAATGCCGGATACAACCAGGCGTTCAAGACCTCAACCAACGTTCATATCACCCAGGCGCCACAGGGCACCGCCAATCTTGGCATCATCTACGATAATAACGGCATCTACGCCGCGATTATCGACCAGTGGACCGGCGGCGAATATTCCGGCAATAACGGTGTGAATATCGCCAACGGCGCCGCCGAAGGCAGTGCCGCGGGCGGGAAATCCCCCGGCGGCTGGTATGATCCGTACAATGTCGTGAACATGACGCTCGGCTACACCTTCAACCACGACAATCCCAACAAGGATCCCATCGCGGTAAAGCTGAATTTGGACAACATCACCAACCAGAAACAGATCATTTTCGACAATGGCACCAACGGTGTAGGCGATCTGCTCTACTACCGCCTCACTGGTTTCGCGGCCTTCGGTTCGGTGAGCGTGCCGATCGGCTTCGGCTCCTCGCTCTAAGGCCAGAGCAAATAGCCAGGGCGCCATCCTTCATGGGGCGGCGCCCTGATTTGCATTGACACTGATTTGTCATACTTCCCGCCTCCGTCTTGGTGTAACGGCGGCAGAAATCTGGAGTTTCGTAGCATGTCTCTCAACTACATCATCTATCTTGCCAACTATTCGGATGGCATTCTGTATTTCCTGGCCCTTCTGCTCTTGGTGGCCCTGGCTGTACTGATCGACCGTTTCTGGTCTTTGCGGAATACCATCCTGCGTGGCAAATCGGTGATTCGTGCTGCATCTGAAATGCCGTTATTACGCCAGGCAGAGCTGGCAAAATTGCTTCAGGCTTCAAAAAACCTGCCGGAAGCAGTGATGATCGACACCACGATGCGCTATCATGGTGCTGTAAGCGGTGAAGCTTTGGCCAGCCACCTCGATGAAGCCATTATGCTGATCGCGCCTTCGCTGGACCGCCGTTTATGGGTGCTGGATACCGTGGTTACTCTGGCCCCATTGATGGGTTTGTTCGGTACCATCATCGGCATGTTCCACGCGTTCAATGTACTCGCGCAGCCTGGCCATGCCCCCGCGGAAGTTACAGGCGGCGTTGCCGATGCTCTGGTTGCCACTGCTTTTGGCCTGTTCATCGCCATGCTGGGCTTGGCCGGGTTCAACGCGCTCTCCAATCAGGTGCGCCTCGTCGTGCATCAGCTTGACTCGCTAAAGACGATGATCGTGAACCGTACAGATGGTGCATCCGCCATTCCCGCCGCCCGTGCCGTTAACATGCAGGGCGCGGCCCACTTCGCGACAGTATAGCATCGTCATGAATATGCGTTATTTTGAACGCCGCAAGGCGCGCATCGAAATCATCCCGATGATCGACGTGATGCTGTTTCTGCTCGTGTTTTTCATCATCGTCACATTGCAGATGATCCCGGATGCTGGGGTTACCATGCAGTTGCCCACCAGTTCGCAGTCGCAGAACCTTCCGCATCCAAAATTTGTTGTGAATGTTCTGGCGGATGGTACGCTGAAGGTAAAAAACAATGTGATGACGCCGGATCAACTGACCGCGATGTTCGCGGGTGATGGCGCGCCGGACAAGACCGAAGTGACCATCGCCGCCGACAAAGCTTCAGCCTTTCAGCATTTCATGACCGTGATCGACGCGGCCCGTAAAGCGAACGTCACGAATATTGGCATCGCCGCGCAGCCCGCGGCTGGTCAGTAGAGCGGGCTCCAGATGATAGACCCTGCTGCTCTCTGGGGAGATTCCGCCCAGGAAAACCGGCGTTTCATGGCTGCCCTCGGAATCGGTTTGCTGCTGGAGCTGGTGGCCATTGGGCTGCTCTTGCCAATCATGAGGCATCAGCCCCCGCCGGCGCTTCAGCAATCGGTAATTAAGATTTCGGTGCAAACCCCGGCACCAAAGCCACCGCCGCCAGCCCCTAAACCTCCCCCGCCGAAGCCGGTGCCCGTGCCGCCGCCACCGAAGCCGGTGCCAGCTCCGGCCTTGCCAAAGCCCCCGCCTGTGCAGCCACCCCCGCGTCCTGCTCAGCATGTGGTGCCGCGCCATGTTGTGCCCCCGCGCCCGGCCACGCCGCCGCCGCCCAAGCCGGTGGCGCCGCCGGTGCCGCCCACGCCGCCAGTGCCCGCGTTGCCTCCAGCCCCCTCGCTGGGCCAGGTGGATGCATTTCGCGTGGCCATGCGCAGTGCCGTGCAGGTTGTGGCGAACGAGGTGTATCCCTCAGCGGCGCAGATGGCACATGAAAGCGGCGCGCCAGAGGTGAGCTTTATCTACCGGAACGGTTCCGTGGCGGATATCACTCTTGCCCGCTCAAGCGGTTATCCGCTGTTGGATGATGCGGCGATACGCGCGGCGCGGATTGCGCATTACCCGCCGCCACCGCCTGGTTTCGCGGGCAGAACCTACACTGTCACAGTCGCGGTGATATTCCAGATGGCCGCGCCTAGCATGGATGCCGATTGAAACCCCGCCTGTCCGGCCAAGTTTTAGGATAGCCCCCGAAATGCGTAAGCTCATCGCAAGCGTCTTCGCCGTCATTGTCGTGGTTGTCGCCGCTCTGCTGCTCTGGCCGGCACCTCAAGGCGGGCTCGTGCTTTACACGGGGCTGGATTATGGCCCCGCCGTGGCGGCTGCCTTTACCAAGGAGACCGGCATAAAGGTCAGCGTCGTGCGCCTGTCCACCGGCAGCCTGCTGGCCCGCATTGTGGCCCAGGGCAGCCATCCGGATTGGGATATCGGCTGGTTCGACGGCGCCACCGCCGCCGCCGCGCTGGACCAGGACCATCTGCTGGCCCACGGCCTGCCCGCTCCGGCTGGCCTCACGCCGGTGGGGCAGGGCCTGCTGAGCGCCAATGGGGCTTACATTCCCACCGGGCTCACGCTGGCGGGCGTGTTTATCTCCGACCCCACGCGGCTGCCCACGGCTCCCTCGGTCTGGAATGACCTTCTCTCGCCCGCCTATAAAAATCTGGCGGGCATGAATGATCCCTCCATCTCCGGCCCTACCTACCCGATGCTGGCTGGCATGCTCGACAATGCCGGGGGCTGGCCGCAAGGGCAGGCGTTCCTGCTGGCGCTGAAGGCCAATGGCGTGCATATGTTCGACAAGAACGATGCAACCCTGGCGGCCTTGCAATCTCAGGCGATCAGCCTTGCCATCGTGCAGTCCTCGGCGGCATTTTTCTACGCTTCGCACCACCCCGGTTTGCGGGTTACCATTCCCAGCCCGGCCTATGTGCTTCCCAATGTGATGGTAGAGGCCGCGGGGTTGAGCGCCCGCCGCCAAAAAGAGGTTGCGCGGTTCATGGCCTTTGTGATGCGGCCGGATATTCAGCGGTTGCGGCAAATCGAAGGTGAGGCGGATGGCGAATATTGGCCCATTACGCAAAATGCTCCGGCGCCTCTGCCAGGCATGCCGGATCTTACGGGTATCCACACCATCACGCTGGACCCAGTGAAATGGGGCGGGCTGGAAAGCACCATCAATAGCTGGTTCGCCAAAATGATGTCCGCTGCATGAGGCTTTGGCGCGGCCTGGCGCTGTTGCTGCTGGCGCTGCTGTTTATCTATCCATTGGCGCGGCTGCTGCTTTTGCCCTTGGCCGTAGGCTCAGCCTCGGTGGAAAGTTTCAGGCCGTTTCTCAACTCCGCCGCATTTGCACTGCTCACGGGTTGCATCGTGGCGCCCTTGGGGGCGCTGGCGGCACAGGCGCTGGAAACCAAGGCCGGGGGTGCGGTGCGGGCACTTGGATTGGGTTTGTGGCTGCTCTTCTTCACGCCAGGCTATGTGCTAACCACGGGCTGGCTGGTAATCTTCACACATCCCTTGCTGCGAGACAGCTTACCAGGCCAGCTTTTTCTCGGTCCCGCGGGGCTGGTGTTTCTATATGTGCTGAAGGCGTTGCCCTTCGCTGTGTTCGTTGCCCGTACCACCTTCGCCGGGGCTAGCATCTCTCTGCGTGAAGCTGCTCTGGTTCTGCGCTTGCCAGCATTACGGCGGTTGGGGCTTACCATGCGTCTCGTCTTGCCCGCCATGGCCGCCGCTTTCGCCATTGCGGCCATTGAGACAATGCAGGAGTTTGGCATTCCCGCCACTCTGGGCGTGACCACGAAAATCCCCATCCTCACTTATGCGATCTATCAGCGCCTAAACACTACGCCCACGGATTTTGCCGGAGCCGCCTTGCTGTGCTGGTGGCTAATTCTCAGCGCCGGATTGCTGGCCGCGTTACAAATCATCATCCAGCGGCGTTTCCATGCGGCGCTGGTGCATGGCAAAGCGCGCCGGGCGCCGCCGGTGCACCCGGGTGGCGCCGCGCGGGTGGTGTTGTCCCTGGCCGCCGCCTTGCTTTGGGGAGTTGGCATCGCGGGACCATTTCTGGCGTTGCTGAGTGTCGCCATGCAGGGCACCGCGCTGGATGCGGAGGCTCTGTCCGCCATACCGCGCTCCTTGGGTTATGGCGTGCTCGCCGCCACGCTGGCTCTGGGTGCCGCAGCCTTCGTGCTCAAGCTGCAACGCGGGCGCTCAGCCTGGTTTACAATGGCGGTGCAGGGCGCGCTTACCGCCAACATGGCGGTGCCCGGGCTGGTACTGGGGGCGGGGTATGTGGTGGCCTTCAACAATGATGTTTTGCCGCTCTATGGCACGGCCTTGTTGTTGGTTATCGCCTATGCTGCGGGCGCCTTGCCGGTGGCGGCACGGTTGCTGGGCGGCGCCATGGCCCAGTTGGACACCAAGCTGGATGAAGCCGCCCGGATTTTCGGGCTTAACCTGCAAACACGGCTGATCGATATCGAAGGCGCATTGCTTATCCGGCCCGCCCTTTACGCCTGGTTGCTGGTGGTGGGGGCTGTGATGTTCGAGCTTCCTGTTTCGGAATTGCTCTATGTTCCTGGTCAGATGCCGCTTGGCGTTGCCATTGTGTCGGCCGACATGATGGCGAATTACGACCAGGCTGCACGGCTGGCATTGCTTGCCATGGGTGTTCTGGCCGGGCTGGCGGCAATCCTTAATCTGGCGCTGCACCTTGCTCACGCGCCCAGCCTGCGGGTCAGGGGAAGAGCATGACCCCGAGTCTCGATATTTCCAATGCCGCGCGCCGCCTTGGCGGCCGCGCCGTGCTGCGCGGCATCGATCTGGCCCTCGATGAAGGGCAATTCCTGGTGCTGGCCGGTGAATCCGGCTCCGGCAAGACAACCATGCTGCGGATGATCGCGGGGCTGGACCGCGCCGATGCCGGGTGCATCAAAATTGCTGGTGCGGTGGTGGATGACTCCGCGCGGATATTCGTACCCGCGGAACGCCGTGGGTTGGGCATGGTGTTTCAGGATTTTGCCTTGTGGCCGCATCTAAGCTGCCTGGAAAACGTGGCGCTGGCACTGCCCGCCGGTACGCCGAAGCGCAACCAGGCCGCCCTGGCGCTGCTGGAGCGCCTGGGGGTTGCCGCTATGGCGCCGCGCCGCCCGGCGCAGCTTTCTGGCGGGCAGCAGCAGCGTGTGGGCATTGCCCGTGCCTTGGCCAGCCGCCCCCGGCTTTTGCTGTTGGACGAGCCGCTCTCCAGCCTTGATTTGGAAAGCCGGGAGATGCTGCGCGAGGAACTGCGTGAAACCGTGCGTGCCACCGGCATCTCCGCCGTTCTTGTCAGCCACGACCCTGAGGATTGCTGGAAGCTCGCCGATAAGGTTGCGGTTCTGGAGAATGGCGTCATCCGCCAGCAGGGTGCGCCAGTCTCGCTGTGGCAAGCGCCGTCCTCTTCTTACATCGCCCGCTTCACCGGCGCTCTGGGCGGCGTTTGCGTGCCATTCATGGTGCAGGATGGTTCTCCGGTGCTGGAACTGGGTGGCCAACGTGTTATGCCTTGCGGCCCCTTGCCGAAAGGCACGAATGCGAGACTTTTCTGGCGCGGTGACGCGATCCGCCCGGCGCAGAATGGTGCGGGCATTTTCGCCGAGGCCATTGGGTTGAATTTCGAGGCCGGGCGGTTTCATATACGCTGGCGTCTCGCGGGCCAGCCCTTGACGTTGAGTGGCTACAGCCAATCTCCAGTCTCTCTTGGGCCGCAGACCATCAGCATCGACCCCGCCGGGCTTTTTTTGTTTGACGAGACAGGAGCAGACGACACGTGACGGCCATTCTTATCGCGACATTTCTCACCGCCTCGGTCGAATGGGTGGAAGCCTATACAATCATCCTGGCGGTGGCACTTTCCATCGGTTGGGGCCGCGCGCTTCAGGCAGCAGGTGCCGCGCTGCTGGCGCTGGCCGTGTTAACCGGCGCTGGCAGCTTTCTGCTGACTCGGATTCACGACCTTGCCATTCTGCAATTCGTCATTGGCGTATTTCTAACTCTCTTCGGCGTGCGCTGGCTGGGCAAGGCGGTGGCCCGGGGGGCGGGCTTGAAGAAACTGCATGATGAGGATGCCGAGTTCGCCGCCCTGCAAGCGCGGGCGGATATTCAGGATGCCCGGGCGGCCTGGTTCATCGCCTTCAACGGCATGTTGCTGGAAGGGCTGGAGGTGTGGCTGATTGTCGTGGCGTTGGGGGTGCAGACGCATCATACTGTCGCGGCGGCCTGTGCGGCGCTGCTGGCGCTGGCTGCCGTGGCCGCTGCTGGCATGATGCTACGCAAGCCGCTGGCGCGCGTACCGGAAAACGCCATCAAATTCACCGTCAGCGCTGCCGTGCTCAGTTTCGGCAGCTACTGGATACTTGAATCGCTTGGCTATGTCTGGCCGTTGGGCGACGCCACGCTGCTGGCGCTGTTTGTTTTCTATCTGCTCGGCGGGCTGGCGCTCATCCGCCTTAACAATTACCGGCTCAACGCCGCAAAGGTAGTGTGATATGCAAGGCTTTATCAAAACATTGTTTGGCGATAAGCGCACTCTTGCTGTTACCGCGCTTTCGGTCCTGGTGGCAGTGGCGGTGTTGCACTCTCCCGCCTCTCTCGCGGTTGGTATGGTTTTGCCGCTCTGCCTGCTGGCAGGTGCCGCGTATCTCGCCCGGCATTAAGAATTTACATTGTCTCTGGCAGTGCCCATGGTGCGGCGGCAAGATGGTGGGCTAAAAATTCAATAACTGCGGTGATGCTTGCGGGGCGGTGGCGGCCGGGCGGCGTTACGAGGTTCAAGGAAATGGGCGGCATGGTCCATTCCGGCATCAGGATCTCCAGCAATCCCGCCTTCAAATCCTCGCTCACCATGAATTCGGGCTGCACGGCCAGGCCTTGCCCGGCGAGCAGCATGGGGCGCAGTGCGTCGGCATTGTTCGCACGCAAGGGGCCGTGAAACACACCATTTTCTTCTTCCCCGGAGATGGCATGGACAAAGCGAGAACGGTCCGGGTTAGGAACGTTTGTATAGCTCAGGCAATTATGCTTTGCGAGGTCGCGCGGGTTTTGCGGCCTTTCCCGGTTTGCAAAATAGGCGGGGGCGCCCACCAGCAACCGCCGTACCCGGCAGACATGGCGGGCACGCAGGCTGGAATCTGGCAAGGCGGCAATTCTCAAAGCAAGGTCGAAGCCACCGCCGATCAAATCCACAATCTCGTCGGATAGATGCAGGTCGATCGTGACCTTCGGGTAGGCGGCGAACAGCTCCGGCAATAAAGGGGCGAGGTTGGCGATGCCAAACGACATTGGCGCGGACATCCGCACCATGCCGCTGGGAAGCACGGCTTGCAGCGTCGCCTCGGCCTCGATGGCTTCGCCCTCGGCTAAAAGCCGCGCGGCGCCGATGGCAGCCCGCCGCCCGGTTTCGGTAAGTGAAAGCCGGCGCGACGTGCGGTTGAACAAAGCGGCACCAACGCGCGCCTCAAGCCGAGCGATCGCCTTGGAGACGGTTGGTTTAGAGAGCTTGAGGTCAGCCGCCGCCCGGGCGAAAGACCCGGTTTCGGCTACCTTGGCGAAGATGCCCCAGGCTTCAAGGTCAGGCAAATGCGGCATGTAAAATCCAGAAACTGTGGTTTTCCATAGTTTCTCTTTCTTTCCAACGGCGCAAGAGCAATGTTGCTTCCAGAACAAAAGCCCTCCGCTTACCCAGAACAGGAAATCAAAATGCCAAAAGTCCTCGTGCTTTATTACTCCAGCTACGGCCATATCGAGACGATGGCGGATGCGGTTGCCGAAGGTGCGCGCGCCGCCGGCGCTGAGGTGGATATCAAGCGTGTGCCGGAGCTGGTGCCGGAAGAGGTGGCGCGCAACAGCCATTTCAAGCTTGACCAGAAGGCGCCGATCGCCCGCCCGCAGGAACTTGCCGATTACGATGCCATCATTATCGGCACCGGCACGCGCTATGGGCGCATGACCTCGCAGATGGCCAATTTTCTGGATCAAACTGGTGGCCTCTGGCTGCATGGCAAGCTCAACGGCAAGGTGGGGGCGGCGTTTGTTTCCACCGCCAGCCAGCATGGCGGGCAGGAAACCACGCTGCTTAACATCCACACCAATCTGCTGCATCTCGGCATGGTCATCGTCGGGCTGCCATATTCTTTCCAGGGGCAGTTGAAGCTGGATGAAGTGACAGGCGGCGCGCCTTACGGTGCGACGACAATCGCCGCCGGAGACGGCTCACGCCAGCCCAGCGCCAATGAACTGGATGGTGCCCGTTTCCTTGGCGGGCATGTTGCCCAGATTGCCGCCAAACTTGCCGCGTGAGCCCAGCCGCAAACCGGAGATGTACCCATGTCTAACACACGCCAGGGCTATTTCAGCGATGAAATTATTCTCCTCGCCCGCCTTCTGCTCGTCATATTATTTTTGAAATTCGGCTGGAGTAAGCTAATCGATTACTCGGGAACCGCCGCCTACATGGCGCAGACGGGTGTTCCGGTTCCGGAACTTTCGGCGCTCGTCGCCATTTTTATGGAGGTTTTTGTTTCGCTAGCCATCCTGCTTGGCATCGCCACGCGTCCGCTGGCGGTGCTGATGGCGGGTTACACCATTGCCACGGGCTTTCTCGCGCATCATTACTGGACGATGACTGGTGCTGTTCAATATGAAAACGAGATAAATTTCTACAAGAATGTCAGCATCGCCGGTGGGTTTCTAATGCTCTATGCCGCCGGGTCCGGCAAATATGCCTTGGATACAAAACTTGGCCAAAGGTTGCGCGGCGGCCACACGGGTGCGAACCCGGCCTGACATTATAGCCTTCCATATACGCCCGCAAACCGGGCGTATATGTGCTCAAGCCGGAACACCTGCCGCCATGCGGTTTACCGCTTCGCCTAGCTCGGCATCATTCAGGCTGCCATATCCCAGCCTGGCGCCTTGAACAGCACTTCCATCGGTTGAGAAAATCTGGCCTGGCGTCAGCGCCACTTTCTTTGCCGCCAGGCCAGGGCTGGCAAAGTTCAGACCCGGCTGGAATTCAACCCATAGCGCCAGCCCACCCTGGGGGATATTCAACGAAATGCGCGGGCCCAGTTGCTGGCGCAGTGCCTGCGCCAAGGTGTCGCGCCGGGCTTCGTAGATGCGCAGCATCCTGCGCGCATGGCTTTTCACCACGCCCTCTTCCATCAACTCTGCAACGGCTATTTCCGTTACGCTGTCACCCTGCCGGTCCAGCGTCATAATTTCTTTACCGGCACGGGAAATGGCACGCTCTGCGCCCACCAGGTAGCCAAGGCGCAGGCTGGGGGCGAGCAGTTTTGAAAGCGATCCGATATAAAGCAGCCTTTGCCAGTTCTGTGCACTTGCCAATGGCAGAACCGGCCGGTGGGAAAAATGAAACTCATGGTCGTAATCATCCTCAATGATTACGAAGCCATATTGTTCTGAGAGAGCCAGCAGTTTTATGCGCCGCTCCGGTGGCATCGTTACCGTGGTCGGAAATTGGTGGTGCGGCGTAACGTAGACAGCCCGGATGCGCCGCGCCTGGCAGGCCGCCTCCAGTGATTCCGGCACCAAGCCATGCTCATCCAGCGCCACCGCCAAAATCTCGGCACCCATGGCCCGGAAGGCTTCCCGCGCGGGCGGGTAGCTCAGCCGTTCGAACGCCACGGCCTCGCCCTCTGGCGCCAGCAGCCGGGCGGCAAGCCACAGCCCCATTTGGCTGCCGCGGGTGATGCAGATATTCGCTGCCGTTACGTTCAACCCTCTATCGGCATTCAACATGGCTGCCACGGCTTCGCGCAGCCGGGGCGTACCGCGCGGGTCGCCATAGCCAAGCTGGTTATGGTGCGCGCCGTGCAGCAAGGCCCGGCGCCACGCACGGGCGACAAGTGCGGCTGGAAACAGCCGTGTATCCGGCGCGCCATCGTCAAACACCAGCGTGCCCGGCGGATGGCTGATCCAGTCCAGCGCCGGGGCAGCGCCTCCCAGGTCGAAGCCCGGCACATCTTCCCCGGCTTGCGGCGGCGGGGAAATATCCACCAGCGGCAAGGCCGCGGAAACGAAGGTTCCCCGCTTCGCCTCGCTGGTCAGCCATCCTTGAGCCAGCAGCTCCTCATAGGCCTGCTGCACGGTTTTGCGGTTTACGCCGAGCTCGCGCCCCAGCTCGCGCGTGCCGGGCAAAGCGCCGCCCGGCGCCAGCCTGCCGGCCTTTATTCCCTCCATGAGCGCGTGGACGATCTGCAGATAGGCCGGTTGTGCGGCCTCTCGGTCCAGAACGATCTTTAAATCCCAGGGTCTTAACATGGGCTCCAACTGGACCAGTGTGAATTCCAAAACTGGAGGTTCCTGCTAACCCTGGCTGCCCATTATGGTCACGTCAATAAGAAAGTTCAGGGTTTCCGCCAGGTCTCATACGGCCGTTTCAACCCGCCGCCGCCGCGGCACGGATTGTAAAGGAACGCGCCGATGACCGCCCCGCCGATTATGCCTGCAAAGGCTTTGAAGAAAAACGCCCTCGGCCCGCTTGAACTGCTTGCCCAGGGGATAGCGTTGATCTCACCGACCATGACAGCCGCCCTGATTGTGCCTTTGATGTTCGGCACCACGGGTAACTGGAGCTGGCTGAGCTACGCGCTTGGCACCGTCATGCTGCTCTTTGTAGCGTTGAACCTTAACCAGTTCGCCTCGCGCTTCGCCGGCTCGGGGTCCATGTATCAATATATCTGCAAGGGGCTTGGCAATGTTACCGGCGGGCTGGGCGGCTGGTCGCTCATCTGGTCGTATCTAGGCATCTCCATTGCCGGCGCCACGGGTTTTACCACCTTTGCCGCAACGCTGCTGGGCATGATGGGTTTCAACAACGTGCCGCCGGTTTTGCTGTTCGCCCTATGCGTTGGCATCTCTGGTTACTGCGCCTGGAAGAATGTCAGCCTCTCGGCCAAGGTGATGCTGATTTTCGAGGGGCTTTCGATGGCCCTCATCACTGTGCTCTGTCTGGTGGTTCTGGCTTTCCACGGTTTCTCGGTGGATAGCACGCAGCTCGCGGTATCTTCCATCCCTTGGTCCAGCCTGCCGCTGGGCGTGGTGGTGGCGGTGTTCTCGCTGGTCGGCTTTGAATCCTGCACAGCATTCGGCGACGAATCGCGCAACCCGCTTAAATCCATCCCGCGTGGGGTGCTGGCCAGCCTCATCGTGTCAGGTCTGTTCTTCGTGTTCGTAACCTATGTGGAAGTTCTGGCCACGCATGGCAACAAACCGACTCTCGACCAGCTCTCGGCGCCGCTCAACACCATTGCCGGGCTGGTGCACATGCCCTGGATGGCCGTGCCGATTTCCGCTGGCGCCATGGTCAGTTTCTTTGCGCTCAACCTCTCCTGCCTCAATGCCGGCTCGCGCATCATCTACATCATGGGCCAGCAAGGTCTGTTTCATAAATTCACCGCTGATTCGCACCATTTGAACGAAACGCCGCATATCGCTGTGGTTATCATGGGCGTGCTGTCGTTCGGGTTACCAACCTTGTTCTCGCTCTATGGCGTCGCGGTGGGGGATTTGTTCAACGATGCCGGTACGATGGCCGCATTCGGCTTCATCGTGGCCTATATTCTCGTGACCATCGCCGCGCCGTTTTACGTGCGGTCTCTCGGCCAGATGAAGCCGGGCCATGTGGTGCTGGCGGCAGTTTCCCTGGCCTTGCTGCTGGTGCCTACCATCGGCAGTGTCTACCCGGTGCCGCCCGCGCCGGTAAAATACTTCCCGTACGCCTTCGCCGTCTATTTCGTCATTGGCGGGATATGGATCGCCTTCCAGAACCGCCGCCTGCTGATCGCAAGCCGCGGCTTCCCCGAGCTTGCCCAGGACGCTTGAAACCCCCATTCACAAGGAGAAAATCATGAGCGAAATACTCGACAAACAAACTGAACTCGAAGCTGTCGGCCCGGCTTTTCTGAAAGACAAGATGCTGGAGATGCGCGCCAAAACCCGCAAGGCCATCCACACCATCGCCGCCGGCTGCAAGCCCGGCATGGTGGAGGAAGATGCCGTGGAAATGGCCAAGGACATTCTCGCCGCCGACGACATGCTGCGCGGCTGGCACGATGTCTATGTACGCTTCGGGTCCAATACGCTCAAAACCTTCGGCGCTGCTTCCGAGCCTGGTGTGATCTTGAAAGACAACGACATCTTCCTCATCGATATCGGCCCCGTCTGGGGCGAGTTTGAAGGCGATGGCGGCGATACATTCACGGTTGGCACCGCGCCCGAGATGGCAAAATGCGGCGCGGATGCCAAGAAGCTGTTCCATATCGTACGCAAGAAATGGGAAAGTACCGGCATGAGCGGCAAGGAGCTCTATGAATTCGCCATCAACGAGGCGAATTCGATGGGCTGGGAACTGAACATGGATCTTTCCGGCCACCGGCTTTCTGATTTTCCCCACGCCGCCATCTATGATGGCCCGATGGCGGATGTTGACTTCAAGCCCTCGCCGCTTCTCTGGGTGCTGGAAATCCATATCCGCCACCCCAGCGATGGCTACGGCGCCTTTTTTGAGGACATGCTGTTGGACGACAGCTATTTTGCCTAAGATGTTTCCGTAAAGTTAGCGTGCGCGGACCTGAAACTTCTGGTCCGCCATCATTTTAATTTAAAAGTGTAAGATTATTTTATGAACGTTAGTGAATACCAGCTTTCAGTATCCGATATACAACTCACAGGCTCGGTCGCCCGGCTGGTACTCACATGCGAAACCCCGGGTGATTTTCTCTACAAAGAGGGGCAATACCTCAACCTTGTTCTTCCTGGCGGACATAAACGGGCTTACTCCTTCGCGAGCCCATGCCGTGCGGATGGAACATTCGAGCTGCATGTGCGGCTGCACGAGGGCGGTCGATTTTCTGAAATGCTTAGAAAAGACCTTCAGAGGCAATATAAGCTAACAGCTGTTGGGCCATTTGGCGATTGCCTGTGGCACCCGCCGACCCATAAAGATGCGCCCATTCTCATGCTTGCCACCGGCACTGGTATCGCGCCGTTAAAGGCGTTGTTGGAAGCCGAATTGCCGCATTGCAAAGCGCGGGTCTGGTTATATTGGGGCTGCCGCGAGGCGGCCGATATGTATCTTCGTGGATATTTTGAATCGTTATCACATCGTTATTCTCATTTTAATTTTGTACCGGTATTGAGCCGCGATGGAAGCGATACTCAAGCCGCCTGTGGCCATGTGCAAGATGCAGCTGCCCGGCATCACGCGGATTTATCGCGCTCACATGTTTATGCCTGCGGTTCGCCCCGCATGATCGAGGCGGCAAAAGCGCTTCTCACCGAAAGCCATTTCTTGCGCCCGGAAAATTTCCATGTCGATGCGTTTGAAGCCGCATGGGAGCATGGGGCATTTGCCGATGCAGCGCCCAAAGGTGAGGTGGTGGAGCTATGGGTGACGGTGGAAGGCGAGCGGAAAAAACAGCTTCTTCCAGGCGGCCAGAGCCTCATGCTGGCGTTAAGCGCGTGCGGGTTGATGCATGGTGTCTGTGGTGGCCGCCAATCCTGCGGAACCTGTCGCGTCGTTTTCCAGGAGAGCGGGTTTCGCGTGCTCAAGCCACCCTCCCGCTCCGAACAACGGCTGCTGAACACATTAAACAACGTTGGACCGTACGACCGTCTGGCCTGCCAAATGCACGTGGATAGCCAGCTTTCTGGCGCGGAGATTGTCATCCCCGACAATCCCGTCAACCGCATGAAACAACATATCGCCTGATTTTGCGCGCGGGCGCAACCTGAGTATACTCGCCGTAGGAATGCATGAAGCCATTGCATTCAAGCGGGGGACGGGACTCATCGTAAAGCAGCCTAATGAGGCGGCGCCGCTGCGCGTGGTGTGCCTAGATCGCGGCACGCTGGGGCCCACGGTCGAATTGCGGCCCCTCGCGGTTTCTCATGAACTAGTCTGCTATGAGGCGACACCCTCCGCGCTTCTTGAAGTGCGCATTGCGAATGCGGACATCATCATCACTAATAAAACCCCGGTAAATGCCAAAGCTATAGCTGCGGCGCCTCATCTGCGCCTCATCGCCGTTGCCGCCACGGGAACGGATATTGTGGATCTCGCCGCCTGCCGGGCGCGGAAGGTAGCGGTGTGCAACATCCGGGGCTATGCGGTAAACACGGTGCCCGAGCACAGTTTCGCGCTTATTCTGGCACTGCGCCGCAACCTGCTGGCCTACCGCGCCTCGGTGGCGGCGGGGCGCTGGCAGGCAAGCGCGCAGTTTTGTTATTTCGATTTCCCAATCCGGGACCTGGCTGGGTCCACGCTCGGCATATGCGGTGGCGGGGCGCTTGGCTCGGCGGTGGCCAAGCTGGGCCGGGCCTTCGGCATGGATGTCATCTTCGCCGGGCGCAAGGGTGATACCGAGACGCGCGAGGGTTATGTGCCGTTTGGCGAAATGCTGCGCCGGTCAGATGTCATCACCCTGCACTGCCCGCTTACCCCGGCCACCCGCCACCTCATCGGCGCGCCTGAATTCGCGCTCATGGCGCGGCGGCCATTGCTCATCAACACCGGCCGGGGTGGCCTGGTTGATGAACTGGCATTGGGGGAGGCACTGCGCACCGGAAAAATTGCCGGTGCGGGCTTCGATGTCGCGAGCGAGGAGCCGCCAACCCCTGGCCATCCGCTGCTGGCCTTGCTTGATTTGCCGAATTTCATTCTTACCCCGCATGTCGCCTGGGCCAGTGAGGAAGCGATGCAGGCCTTGGCGGACCAGCTTATTGGAAATATAGACGCCTTTCTGGCTGACGAACCACGGAACCTTATATAATGACCGATCCCGCCTCCCTTCTTCGCTCTGCTTTTGACGCTGCGGTGGCCGCAGCCGACCCGATGCGCTGCCTGAAGCCATTCCTGCCGGAGCG
>JAGXAO010000023.1 GCA_018971565.1 Rhodospirillales bacterium | reverse complement strand
ATCCACCACCACATGGGTGCGATCCACCTGCACCTTGGTGCCTTCCAGCCCGATATTCTCGACATTGCCGACAATGCCAACCGCCGAGATCACCTTCTCGACTTCGAAAACCTGGCTCTTGCCGCCAGCCTCGACCGTGACCTTCACGGAATTGGCGCTCTTCTCGGCCTTCTTCACCAATGCGGAGGTGAGGATTTTGATCCCCTGCTTCTCGAAGCTCTTGCGCGCCAGGCCAGAGATTTCAGCATCCTCAACCGGCAGAATGCGGTCCAGCATCTCCACCACAGTCACGTCCACGCCGAGCGTATTGTAGAAGCTCGCGAACTCGATGCCGATGGCGCCCGAGCCCATGATCAGCAGGGATTTCGGCAAGGTCTCCGGCACCATAGCCTCGAAATAGGAGATGATCTGCTTGCCATCCACCTCCAGCCCCGGAATCTGGCGCGGCCGCGCCCCGGTGGCCAGAATGATATGCGGGGCTTCCAGCTGCGCCACCGGCTTGCCGTTCAGGCTGACGGAAAGATTGCCATTGCCCATCAGCTTGCCGAAGCCGTCGTAAACCGTAACCTTGTTCTTCTTCATCAGATGGCCGATGCCCGATGAAAGCTGCTTGGAAACCGCGCGCGAGCGGCCCACCACCTTCGCCAGATCCACCTTCACCTCGCCTACGGAAATGCCGAACGCATCCGCATGGTCGATGAGATGCTTCACCTCGGCCGAGCGCAGCAGTGCCTTGGTGGGAATGCAGCCCCAGTTGAGGCAGATGCCGCCCAGATGCTTGGCCTCCACCAGCGCCACCTTCATCTTAAGCTGTGCGGCGCGGATGGCGGCCACATAGCCGCCCGGCCCGCCACCCACCACAATCACATCGAATTTGTCAGCCATGTCGAGCCTCCCGTTCTAAAGCAGCAGGCCAAGCGGCTCTTCGAGCAGGCCCTTGACGGTTTGCACGAACTCCGCGGCGCCAGCGCCGTCCATCACCCGGTGGTCGGCGGTTATGGTGATGCTCATCACCGTAGCGATCTTGATCTCGTCACCCTTCACCACGGCTTGCCTGGTTCCGGCACCCACGGCCAGAATCGCCGCCTGGGGCGGGTTGATGATGGCGGTGAACTCGGACGTGCCATACATGCCGAGATTGGAGATGGAGAAGGTGCCGCCCTGGAATTCCTCGGGCTTCAGCTTGCCCGCCTTCGCGCGGCCGGCCAGGTCTTTCATCGCGCCGGAAATGGCGGCGAGGCCAAGCTGGTCGGCGCCTTTGATGATCGGCGTGATCAGCCCTTCCGGCAGCGAGACGGCCACCGAAATATCCACCTCGTGATATTGGATAATCGCGTCCTCGGTCCAGGAGGCGTTCACGTTCGGGTGGCGGCGCAGTGCTACGGCGCAGGCTTTGATAACGAGGTCGTTTACCGAAAGCTTGTACGCCCCCGGCCCATCCTTCGGAGATTTGCCGTTCAGCTCGGCGCGCAGGGCCAGCAGTTTGTCGATCTCCACATGCGCGGTGAGAAAGAAATGCGGAACCAGCTGCTGCTCGCCAAGCCGCCGGGAGATAACCTTGCGCATATTGGTGTTCGGCACCTTGGTGTGCGGCGCGTTGATAGCCTGGGCCGGAGCAGCGGGTTTGGCGGGTGCGGGCACGCTGGCAGGTGCAGGTTCTGCCTCGGCCTTGGGTGCTGGGGCGTGGCTAGGCTTGCCTTCCACATCCGCGCGCACAATCCGCCCGTTCGGGCCGGAGCCCTTGACGGTGGAGAGATCAACGCCATTCTGCTTGGCGATGCGTTTGGCCAGCGGCGAGGCGAACACGCGCTCGCCATGCTCAACGGGAGCCGCCACGGCAGCGGCCGGGGCCGCCGCTTTCGGCTCCTCCTTCGGCGCTTCCGCCTTTGGGGCGGGTGCGGCGGCGGGTGCATTCACCGCTTCGCCCTTGGCAGCGGTAATCACGCCGATCACGGCATTCACCGCCACGCCGTCGGTGCCTTCCGGCACCAAAATCTTGGCGAGGAACCCCTCATCCACCGCTTCCACTTCCATGGTCGCCTTGTCGGTCTCGATCTCGGCGATCACATCGCCGGATTTGATCTCATCGCCTTCCTTCTTCACCCATTTGGCGAGCTTGCCTTCGGTCATCGTCGGCGAAAGAGCGGGCATCAGAATATTTGTGGCCATGTTCAGCGCTCCCGGGGTCAGAAGAGTTTCTTCACGGCATCCACCACCCAGCCGGGCTGGGGCAGCGCCAGTTTTTCAAGATTAGCCGCATAGGGCATTGGCACGTCCACCCCGGCCACGCGGGCAGGCGGGGCGTCCAGCCAGTCGAAGCAATGCTCCACCACGGTCGCGATAATCTCGGAGCCGATGCCCGCGAAGGGCCAACCTTCCTCCAGGCTTACCACGCGGCTGGTCTTTTTCACCGAGGCGGCGATGGTTTCAATATCCAGCGGGCGGATGGTCCGCAGATTGATGACCTCGGCGGAGATGCCTTGCCCAGCCAGCGCCTCGGCGGCCTTCAGCGCCACATCCACCATGATCGAGAAGGTGATGATCGTTACATCCGTACCCTCGCGCTCCACCTTCGCCTTACCGATTGGCAGAATGAAATCCTCATCCTCTGGTACTTCAAAACTGTGTCCGTAGAGAATTTCATTCTCCAGGAAGATCACCGGGTTCGGGTCGCGGATGGCGGCGCGCAGCAGGCCCTTGGCATCGGCGGCGGACCAGGGGGCCACCACCTTCAAGCCAGGGCAATGCGCGTACCAGGAGGCAAAGCATTGCGAATGCTGGGCACCCACCCGCGCGGCCGCCCCGTTCGCGCCACGGAAGACGATGGAAGCGCCCATCTGCCCACCGGACATGTAAAGCGTCTTGGCGGCGGAGTTGATGATCTGGTCCATCGCCTGCATGGCGAAGTTGAAGGTCATGAATTCCAGGATCGGTTTCAGCCCGTTCATCGCCGCACCCACGGCCATACCGGTGAAGCCATGCTCGGTAATCGGCGTATCGATCACGCGGCGGGGGCCGAACTCATCCAGCATCCCTTGGCTGATCTTGTAAGCACCCTGATACTGGGCAACTTCCTCGCCCATCAAGAACACATCCTTATCGGCGCGCATCTCCACCACCATGGCCTCACGCAGAGCCTCGCGCACGGTCATGGGCTTGGTTTTGCCCCATTCCTTCTCAACCAGCACCTGCGCGGGGGCGGGCTGCCTCGGCGTTTCCGCCTTGGGCGCCGGGGCCTCAGGCTTGGGCGCGGGGGCCGGGGCAGGCTGTGCTGCCTCTGAACCGCCGTTCAGCCTGGCGATAACGGCATTCACCGCCACGCCTTCAGTGCCTTCCGCCACCAGAATTTCGGTGAGGGTGCCTTCATCCACGGCTTCCACTTCCATGGTCGCCTTGTCGGTTTCAATCTCGGCGATCACATCACCAGATTTGACCTCATCCCCCACTTTCTTGAGCCATTTGGCGAGCGTGCCTTCGGTCATGGTGGGGGAGAGGGCGGGCATCAGAATATCGGTCATGGCTTTAGCCCTCCACCAGCACGTCGGTATAAAGCTCGGCGGGGTCAGGCTCCGGCGAGGCTTGCGCGAAGTCGGCTGCTGCCTGCACGCGCGCCTTAATATTGTCGTCCAGCGTCTTCAGCTCCGCCTCGCTCACGCCCAGCTCCTCCAGTCTTTTCCTGGCGCTGTCCAGGCAGTCATGCTCGGCGCGCATTTTCTGTACTTCCTCGCGGGTGCGGTATTTCGCGGGGTCGGACATGGAGTGCCCACGATAACGGTAGGTTTTCATCTCCAGCAGAAACGGTCCCTTGCCGGCGCGGCAATGCGCCACGGCCTGCTCGCCCGCCGCCTTCACGGCCTGCACGTCCATGCCGTCCACCGCAAGGCTAGGCATACCCCAAGGCGCGGCGTTGTGGGAAAGGTCGGTGGAGGCAGTGGCGCGCTCAACCGAGGTGCCCATGGCGTAGCGGTTGTTTTCGATGATGAACACTACGGGCAACTTCAGCAGCGCGGCGAGATTATAGCTCTCATACACCTGCCCCTGGTTGGAAGCGCCCTCGCCGTAATAGGTCAGGCTCACATTATCGTTCTCGCGGTACCAGTTGGAGAAGGCGAGGCCGGTGCCCAGGGAGACCTGCGCGCCGACAATGCCATGCCCGCCAAAGAAGCCTTTCTCTTTGCTGAACATGTGCATGGAGCCGCCTTTGCCCCTGGAGTAGCCGCCGATGCGCCCGGTCAGCTCCGCCATCACGCCTTTCGGGTCCATCCCGGTGGCCAGCATATGGCCATGGTCGCGGTAGGAGGTGATAACCTCGTCGCCTTCCTTCAGGCAGTGCTGCATACCAACAACAACGGCTTCCTGTCCGATATAGAGATGGCAGAACCCGGCGATGAGACCCATGCCGTAAAGCTGCCCGGCCTTCTCCTCGAAGCGGCGGATCAGCAGCATCCGCCCATATGCGCCCAGCAATTCTTCCTTGCTCATCGCGTCGGCGGGTTTTTTTGTGGCTTTCCTGGCTTTGTCAGGGCTTGCGGCCATGTGTCTCGGCTCCCGGGTTTGTACTTGGTCCGATGGCAGCTAGGCTGAACACGCCGCCGCGCGCAAGAGAAGATTGGCAAACTTCCTTCTCGCAAGTGCAAAAGAACAAATTAACCATAAATCGGTTAATTTTATCTTGTTTCGTCGATACAAAACCTGGAGGCGAAATAAAATTTCAATTCCGGGGTGTCCAGGCTACGTCCATGGCGTGTTTGCCTGGAACAAGGAAACGATCAGTCGGAGGTTTTTTGGGGGGGCAGTTCGATAACCAGGTCATTCGGGTTGGCGAGGTTCAGCACCTCCCGCGCTTCTTCATCGAGCGTATCCGGCTGGATGCTTTGCCCGGAAAGGGCCGCCACTTTCGTCTGCCACATCAGCAGATTCTTATGCACCGCGTCTTGTTGGCTCTGCGCTGCCTGCAATTGCGTGCGCTGCGCGGCCTGGGCTTCCAGGCCGCTTTTACCATGCACGGCGTTCCACCCGAAATAATAGGTGAGCGCCAGAAACACGACTGGCCCCACCAAGCCACGCAGGCGATTTTTGATTGCGCGAAGCAAAAGACTTCCTTGACAAAATGATCAAAATCTTAATGAGGCCGAGTCTTGAGTCATTCTTCTTCGTTTCGCAAGAACTTTTTGCTGTATCTTCATGATTTTAATAAATTTAATGAACATATGTGGCGGCGCCATGTTTATGCCTCGCTTGAAGCGTCGAATCGCCACACGATGCGCCCTATATTCTAATTGGAATTTGATGAGGTGAACCCATGCGGGTAAGGCAATTGCTGTTAGGGTGTGTTGTATGCGCCGGTATGGCTTTTGCCGGCGTTGCACCCGCCATGGCTGATGGGGACCATTATGACCATCAAGGTGGCTGGGATGATGGCCATTGGAATGGGGGCGATGACGGTCATTGGGGTGGCCGCTCGTATGATGATTGGCAAGACCATGGCTGGATGGACGATGATCGCCGCTGGCACTGGCTTCCCGGCTGGGGGCCGGGTGTACCGGTTTACGCGGCACCTTCGCTTCCGCCGGAATATTACGCGCCACCACCCCCACCGGTTTACTATGCGCCCCCGCCACCCCCACCGGTTTACTACGCGCCCCCGCCGGTTTACGTGGCGCCTCCTCCTTCCATCGTCATCACGCCGGGTGGTATCGGCATCGCGCCATAGCGAGGCCAGCCGTTAAGGCCACTTCACCTCGGGCGGCATGGACATCAGGATCGCTTCCGTATTGCCACCCGTTTTCAGCCCGAATGTCGTTCCCCGATCGTAGAGCAAATTAAATTCCACATATCGCCCGCGGCGGATGAGCTGCGCCTCGCGCTCCTCGGGCGTGAAACTGTCATGCATGCGGCTTCTGACGATTTCAGGGTAAGCAGCCAGAAACGCCTCGCCCACATCCCGGGTAAAGGCAAAATCCGCCTCTGCATTGCCGCTGTCCAGATAGTCGTAGAAAATCCCGCCAGCGCCGCGCGGCTCGCCCCGATGCGGCAGATAGAAATATTCATCGCACCAGGCTTTGAATTTTTCATAATAAGTGGGGTCGTGCCTGTCGCAGGCGGCCTTGTAGGCGGCGTGGAAAAACACCGCATCCTCTGCGGCCTGCGGTGTGCCGGGCTGCAGGGGGGTTAAATCTCCGCCGCCGCCAAACCAGCCCTTGGCGGTTACGAGCATGCGGGTGTTCATGTGCACTGCCGGAACCTTTGGGCTGCGCGGATGGATGACGAGTGAGATACCCGCAGCCCAGAATCTGGCGCCTGCTTCAGTGCCCGGCACCCGGGCGGCGAAATCCGGTGTGAATTCGCCTTCCACCACCGAGATGTTCACGCCGGCTTTTTCAAAAACCTGGCCACGCAGCACGCTCATTTCGCCGCCGCCGCCGCCCGGCCTCTCCCACGAGGTGCGGACAAACCGCCCCGGGTTCGGCCCGGCATTTTGCTCCAGGTCTTCAAGTGCGGCACAAATCCGGTCCCGGAGTACCGCAAACCATGTTGTGGCCGCGGGCTTTAGCCTCTCATGCGGGGATAAACTGCTCATGCGGCCGGTTTAGGCCAGGTGGCGGAGCCGATCCACTCTTGAAATTTTTTCGCGCTGCCTCCACGCTGCATTTCAGGGGAGAGCTCATCTTCCAGGGAGCGAAACATGGCTGAATCAACAGCGAAGCCAGGAGCCGTGCCAGCAGAGGCCGACCGGCGCGATTTTTTGCGGATCCTCGCCATGGCGGGCGGTGCCGTTGGTGTGGCCTCGGTTATTTGGCCATTGGTGGACGCGCTGAACCCCGATGCCGCCGGAGCGGCGCAGGCCCAGCCTATCGTCACCGTGTCGGATATTCCCGAAAACAGCGCCAAGACAGTATATTGGGCAAATATGCCAATTTTGATCCGGCGGTTGACCGACAAGCAGATCGCCGATGCAGAGGTGGTGGCGATGACGGACCTGCCGGACCCGGCGGAAATTTCTTCCCGCGTTGCTCCCGGCAACGGGCATTTCGTGGTGGTGGTGGGGCTGAACACCGGCACGCCCTGCGAGCTGGAAGGCAACAGCCCCTCTGGCCCGCGTGGTAATTACGAGGGCTGGGTTTGCCCTTGCGATGGCAGCCAATACGATGTGCTGGGGCGTGTCCGCTCCGGCCCGGCAAAGCGCAACCTCGCGATACCGCGCTTCACCTTCATCAATAAAGCCCAGATTCAGCTTGGTTAAGGGGGCGGAGATGCAAATGGAAGCAAAGCAAGGCTGGCTGGCATCGCGCGTGCCTGGTCTGGGATGTGTATGCGGCTTGATGAAGGAAGGCCGGGCGCCGGGTGTGTGCTGGATCGCCGCTTTGCCGGCATTGCTGGGCGCGTTGCTGGCGGTGCTGCTGGCCTCAGGCGCGGTGATAACCGTCTATTACAACCCGTGGCACGCCTATGCTTCACTGCAAGGCATCACGCGGGAGGTGCGCGGCGGCTGGCTTGTGCTGAGCTATCATCAGGTTGGCGCCAGCCTCGCTTTCGCACTGCTGTATCTGCATTTGTTCCGCATTTTGCTGGTGCGCGGCTACCGCGCCCCGGCTGAATTCGCCTGGATGCTCTGGGTGAAGCTGCTGGCGTTGCTGCTGCTTACCGGCTGGCTGGGCTTTGTGCTGAATGGCGGGGAGGGAGGGTACTCATCTCTGTTCAATACCAGCAATGCCGCCACAACGCTCTCCGGTTTTCCCGGTGCGGTGGCAATGTGGTTTCTCGGTGGCCAGCCGGGCGGTTCAACCTTGGCGCGGCTGCTGGTGTTCCATGTGCTGCTGGCGCTCTGTGCGGTTTGGGTTATCCTGATGGCCCGCGCCGCTGCCAGAAAGGCACGGCCGATGCTACAAGGGCGCGTGGTGCCGTTCTGGCCGGTCTATGCGGCGCAATATTTCGCTGCTCTTTCGGCCCTGGCACTGTTGTTCGCGCTTTTGCTCGGCTTTGCCCCGCATTGGGGGCAGGGGACGCAGAACGCCATTCCCGCAGCCGCCATGGCCGTGCCCAGTATTTCTTATCCCTGGTATCTTACGCCCCTCGCCGGGCTTGCCGGCGTGTTTCCCAGTGTGACGGGGCATATCTGGGCGGTGGTTGCGGCGGTGGCGCTGCTTTACGCGCTGCCCTGGCTGGACCGTTCAAAAGGCGCGCCACCCGGCCGGGTATACAAGCTGCTCACCTGGCTGCTGGCGCTGGATGTGCTGGCGCTAGGCTTGTTCACCGCTTGCCCCATCGGGCCGATGCTGCCTGAACTGCTCACCTTCTGGTTCTTTTTCCACTTCCTGGTGCTCACGCCGCTGGTAACGATGATGGAGGCCGCATGATGCGCCGTTTCTTTGCCCCCCTGCTGGCGGCGGGGCTGCTGGCAGGCGCTGCCGCCCACGCGGAGGACACGCTGTCTCCGTTAAAATTCCAATCAGAAGGTGCGTTTGGCAGCATAGACCTCGCCGCTGCCCAGCGCGGTTTTGCCGTGTATCAGGGCGTGTGCGCGAGCTGCCACGGCATGGGCGCGCTGCATTACCGTGATTTGCAGGCGCTGGGGTTTACGGCAGAGCAGGTTGCAGGCATCGCCGCCAGTGTGAAACTGGCCGATGGCAGCGCCGCGACACCGGATTCCCACTTTAAGGAACCGGCGCCGGTGAACATGGGCGGAGCCACGCCACCAGATCTTTCTTCCATCGTTGCCCAGCGCCCTGGCGGTACGCGCTATATCTATAACTTCCTCACCGGTTTCGGCCCGGCCCCAGCGGGTATAACGTTGCTGCCCGGCCATAATTATAACGCGGCCTTTCCGGGCGGGCAGGTTTCCATGCCGGATGTGCTGCGCGATAATGCCGTGACCTACGCTGATGGCACCAAAGCAACCAAGGCGCAGGAAGCAGCGGATGTGGCGGAGTTTTTAACGTGGGCCTCGGACCCAAATCTTTCAGCCCGGCACGCGGTGGGTTTGCGGGCGGTGATCTTTTTCGCCTTCCTCACGATTGTGGCGGTGCTTACCAAGCGGCGGATCTGGCGGCAGGAGGGCTGAGCGAAGCTGCCGCCGAGGCGCGCGCCTGCCGGCTTTGCCATGCGGCGCTGCCGCTGGGGGCACGGCCGGTGTTCCGGGCTTCGGCCACGGCGCGGCTTCTGGTCATCTCTCAGGCGCCGGGCACCAAGGTACATGCCAGCGGCCTGCCGTTTGACGATGCCTCCGGCGACCGCCTGCGGAACTGGATGGGCATTGGCCGCGATGTATTTTACGACGATACGAAACTCGCCTTCATGCCGATGGGCTTTTGCTACCCTGGCCGCCTGCCCAATGGCGGCGATGCTCCGCCCCGCCTGGAATGCGCGCCGCTCTGGCACGGCAGGCTGCTGGCGTTAATGCCCCAGGTGGAGCTGATTTTGCTCGTGGGTGGCTACGCGCAGCTTCGCTATCTCGGCAAGGGCAGCATGACGGAGGCTGTGCGCGCCCATGCGGCGGGCGGGCGCTTTCTGCCGTTGCCGCATCCATCCTGGCGCACCATTGGCTGGGAGAAGAAAAACCCCTGGTTTGGAAGAGAAGTTCTGCCCAGGTTGAAGGCGGAGATGGCGCGGCTGACGTAATTGCGGGACATTTCCGGTATTTTCTGCTATGCTGACCGCACCACGCCAGCGCGGGCGCATAACCGCGCGGATGCAGGAGCAAAGCCATGCATATTCGCAACCCTATAGAGTGGGTAGTGGAGCAGATCGAGGCGCCAGGGAAAACCATTGGCAGCGCACTGCCCGAAACCTACTGGTCTGTGCCGCAACAAGCTGGGGTACCTGAAGTCCAACGCATCACGATGGCAGATTTGAAGACGGCACTACGGCAAGGGGTGGAGGATTTTGCCGCCTGCCGGACGGATGTGATGTTTCTCTGCCTGATCTACCCGGTTATTGGTTTTTTCATTGCTGGTGCCGAGGCAAAAGACGGCCTGTTGCCGCTGCTGTTTCCCACTGCGGCAGGTTTCGTGCTGGTTGGGCCGTTTTTCGCCATCGGGCTGTATGAGATGAGCCGCCAGCGCGAAATAACGGGAAAAGTCAGCTGGGTGGACATGTTCAAGGTGCTGCGCTCGCCCTCGATCGGGCCAATTGCGCTGCTGGGTCTGCTGCTTATCGCGATATTCTTAGTGTGGCTGACAGTGGCGCAAGGAATTTACGATATCACTTTGGGGCCAGCCGCTCCGGTTTCGCTATGGGCGTTTGTGCGGGAGATATTCACCACACCGGCGGGCTGGATGATGACCGGCTTGGGCTGGGCCGTGGGCGTTGTGTTCATGGCGGGCGTGTTGGCGGTGAGCGTGGTGTCGTTTCCATTGATGCTGGACAGGCCAGTGGCGTTGCGTACCGCGATGGCGGTTTCGTTAACGGCGGTGCGGCGCAACCCGGTACAGCTTGGGGGGTGGGGGCTGCTGGTTGCCGCCAGCTTGTTCATTGGCGCCTTGCCATGCTTTGTCGGGCTGATTCTGGTGTTGCCGATTCTGGGCCATTCCACCTGGCATCTCTACCGCAAGGTGGTGCGGCCGCCGATGACAAATCCGCTCAGCTCTTCCTGAATTCCGCCAGAGATTTTAACGCGTTACCCTCGGCATCGAAATTCTCCTCACTCAGCCAGGAGAGTATCGCATCGCGGCAGGCGGGCCATTCCGTGCCTAGGGTTGAATACATCGCCGTGTCGCGTTCACGTCCCTTCACCACCATATGCGCGCGCAGCGTACCTTCATAAGAAAAGCCAAGGCGCAGCGCGGCTTTTCGGGAAGGCTCGTTCAGCGCGTTGCATTTCCATACCAGCCGCCGGTAGCCAAGGTCGTCAGCCGCGTGGCGCAGTGCCAGAAACATCGCTTCGGTGGCGGCACGGGTGCGGCGCAGTTCCGGGCCGAACCAGATATTGCCAAGCTCGATGGCGGCGTTGCGGGGCTCGATATTCATCAGGGATAAAAAACCGGCCACGCGCCCGGAGGTAACGGGGCGCACCGCCCAGAACGCCGCCGCCGGATCCGCGCAATGGGTCGCGATCAGCGCCTCAACCTCGGCCACGTTTTTCCACGGGCCGAAGGACATATAGGTAAAGCTGTCCTCGGCGAACTGCGCGGCCTCGAACAATTCGCCCGCGTGGCGGCGCGAAAGCGGCTCCAGCGCCACCCGCGCGCCCTGAAATTTCTGCCGGGAGGGTAAGGGGCGAGGCCATGTATCGACCTCGGGGCCGAGGGGCAGGGCCATCAGCCGCGCAGCCGCGCCAGCGTGGCGGTGGTGGAATGGCCGGGCAGCAATTGCGCCAGCGCCACGGCGCCGCCCCAGCTTTCAACCAGATCGGCACCCACCACCGTCTCGCGCGTGTAGTCCGCGCCTTTGATCAGCATGTCCGGTTTGATTAGTTTGATCAGCTCGATCGGCGTATCCTCCTCGAACAAGCAAACGAGATCAACCGAGGCGAGGGATGCCAGCACGGCGGCGCGTGCGGCCTCACCCTGGGCCGGGCGGCTTTCGCCTTTCAGCCGTTTTACCGAGGCATCGGCGTTGATGCCGACGATCAGCCGGTCGCACATCGCCCTGCATTGTTCCAGCAGATGCACATGGCCTGGGTGCAGCAGGTCAAAACAGCCATTGGTGAAGCCCACCTTGTAGCCGCGCAGGCGCCAGCGCTCAGCCATCTCGGCGGCGGCGGCGGCGGTGACGACTTTTTGCAGCGCCCCGGTGGCGGGCGCAATATGGGTGAGAATATCAGAGGGCCGTGCCACAGCGGTGCCGACCTTGCCGACCACGATGCCCGCCGCGATGTTGGCAAGCCTGGCGGCATCGGCCAGCGGCACCTCGGCGGCAATTGCTGCGGCGAGCGTGGCGACCACTGTGTCTCCGGCGCCGGAAACGTCGAACACATCCCGCGCCTCGCCGGGATAATGGCGCACCTCATGCACCGTAATCAGGCTCATGCCGTCTTCCGAGCGTGTAACCAGCACGGCGCCGAAGCTGTAACGGCTCAGCAGCGCCTGCGCGGCGGCCACAATTTCGGTCTCGTTCTCCACCGGCATGCCGGTGGCCTCGGCCAGCTCCTTGCGGTTGGGGGTGACAATGTCTGCGCCGTGATAGCGGGCATAATCACGCCCCTTGGGATCGACGATGATCTTGCGGCCAAGCTTTCGCGCACCTTCGATCAGCGCGGCGCAGACTGGCGCGCTCAGCACGCCCTTGCGGTAATCGGAGAGCACGGTCACGCTGGTCGCGGCCATTGCATCCAAGGCTATTTTCACCAGCCGCTCGGAAAGCTTTTCCGGCAGGGCCAGGGTTTCTTCGCGGTCGGCGCGGATGAGATGCTGGCCTTGCGCGATATAGCGGGTCTTCAAGGTGGTGGTGCGGCCATTCTGCACCAGCAGCCAGGGCTCCACATGCTCCTGCCCGCCGATAAGCCCGGTAAGGTCCGATCCCGCCTGGTCGTCTCCCACCACGGAAACGAACGCGGCCGAGGCACCGAGCCCGGTGAGGTTACGCACCACGTTGCCGGCACCGCCCGGCATTGCCACTTCACGCGTAACGGTAAGGATGGGTACTGGTGCTTCCGGGCTTACGCGGGTGACCTCGCCATAGACGTAACGGTCCAGCATCGCGTCGCCCACCACCAGCACGCTGGCGCGGGGGAATCGTTTTACGTGAGTGCCGAGGTCGGCTGTGGAGTGATTGGCCATGAGAAACCGCTAACGCGCCCCCGCCCTTCTGGCAACGGCGGCGAAACATGCTTATCTGGCGTCCATCATGACAGAGCTTCCCGCGTTTCTAGATTCCACCCGGCCCCAGGTACCAGACCTTTCCGTACCGCGCGGCGTGACGCCTTTTTACTTGCCTGAGCGCCCCGTGCGCGGGCGGTTGGTACGGCTGGGGCCCCTGGGGGCCACGCTGCTTTCCCGGCATGAGCATCCGGCCCCCGTGCGCATTTTGCTGGGGCAGGCGCTGGCGTTGGCGGCGGGGCTTTCCACCGCGTTAAAATTCAAGGGGTCTTTCTCCATCCAGGTGCGTGGTGACGGGCCGGTGCCGATGCTGGTGGTGGATTGCACAGAGGCGGGTGCCCTGCGTGGCTATGTGCGGGTAACGCAGGATGCTGAAATTCCTGCCGATGCCTCTGCCCGGCAATTGCTGGGTAATGGCTATGTCGCCTTTACCGTGGACCAGGGGCTGGATAAGGACCCGAGCCAGGGCATTGTTGCCATTGAGGGCGACAGCTTGGCGCAGATGGCGGAATATTATTTCAATACGTCTGAGCAATTGCCCGCCCGCGTCTTTCTGGCGGCGGCGGAAACGCAAGTTGGCTGGCGCGCCTCGGCCCTGGTGCTGGAGCGTGTGGCGGGCGCCGGTGGCGTGGGCGCGGAGCTTTCCGAAGCCGACCAAGCCGAGGCCTGGCGCACCGCGAGTATTTTGGCCGATACCATCACGGACGATGAGTTGCTGGATGATGCGTTGAGCCCGGAACGGCTGCTCTACCGGCTGTTTCATATAGAGGGTGTTGCGGTTTCCCGGCCACGGGCGCTGAGCTTTGGCTGCCGCTGCTCGCGCCAGCGCCTGGGCGGCATATTGGAGGGGTTCAACCAGGACGACCTGGACCATATGGCCGTGGAAGGGCAGATTATAATGACCTGCGAATTCTGCAATTTTGATTTCCGCTTCGCCCGCGAAGATGTTGCCGGGCGGCCCAACACGACAGAAGGAGCCTCCGAATGAAAAAAATGGTTTTCGCACTTCCCCTTCTGGCCCTGGCGTCCTGCGGCTCAACGCCTCCGGCGCGTACCTTCCAGCCGCTGGACTATTCTTACCTCCCGCCGATCCTGCTCAAGGTTAGCCAGGTGAATATTGTAAACAATTATGTGCCTACCCCATCGCAGGTGCAGGCGGCCGGGCTGGACCCTTCCCCACCCGCTGACACGCTGATGGCAATGCTGCATGCACGCTTGCAACCCGCGGGCCAGCCCGGTACCGCGACGGTGACCGTACAAGGCGCCTATGTGGATAATGTGAATGGCAACCTGACCGGCGCGATGACGGTGGACTTAAACCTGGCCAGCGCCGACGGACGCGCCACCGGCTTTACCGAGGCCAGCGTGAGCGCCAGCCAGACCGCACCGGACTCCGCAAACCCCGACGATACGAGGGCGGCCCTCTACGCGCTGACCAAGCAATTAATGACGCAGATGAATGTACAGTTGCAGTATCAGATTCAGAAAAATCTGCCGAGCTGGGTTTCGTGGACAAGCGGTGGCGTAAGCTCCGGGGCGGCGCCCGCAGCGGGCGGGATTCAAGCAGCACCTCTGGCCGCCCCGCCGGGTGCGGCTGCACCCGCGGCTACGCCCGCCACGCCAGGTGTGCCCGCCCCGCTAAATGGCAATGGCGCGGTGCCCACTTATCTTCCGGGTGCCGGCCCGGCCGCACTGGGTTCCACACCATGACGCGCCTGGCCCTGCTGCCGCGTGCCGGCCATACGGAATGGGAAGAGGTGGCAGCGGATAAGCTGATTGCGGGAACACCCAAAACCCGCACCATTGTGCTTTATGAAAATGCCGCCCGCCACCTTGCTGCTGGGGAATGGGAGGCAAGCCCAGGTAAATGGCGCATCGCCTACACGGAGTGGGAATATGTCGAAATGGTTTCAGGCGCTTGCGTGGTGGAAGGCGATGATGGCCGCCGCATAGAGGCCGGGCCAGGTGACCGGTTTGTTATCGAGCCCGGTTTTACCGGCACCTGGGAAGTGCTCTCCCCCATGCGCAAAACCTGGGTGATCCACGAATAGCCGGTTTGCCGCATAATGCTTGACGCGGCGGGGCGGGCGGTTTAGACGGCGCGCTCTATTACACATCTTCTTTTGTTCGGACATCATGGCCAATATCGCATCTGCCCAGAAACGCATCCGCCAAACGCTGAAGCGCACGGCGCGCAACAAGGCGCGTAAATCCCGCGTGCACAGCTTCATCCGCAAGGTTGAGGAAGCTGTTGCCGCTGGAGATAAGGCCGCGGCCCAGAGCGCCTTCCGTGATATGCAGCCAGAATTGCAGCGTGCGGCCGGCAAGCGTGTGCTGAAGGCCAATGCGGTGTCGCGCAAGCTCTCTCGCCTCTCGGCCCGGATCAAGGCGGTTGCTGCCGCCTGATGAGTGCCGTAAACGGAGAATTCTGCTCCGTTTAAAAATTTAGACTACATTCCGCCGCCGTCATCTTGTTGTAATAGCAAGAGATGGCGGCTTTTTTATTTTCTTTACCGGAAGCATTGCCATTAGAGCCAAAGCTCATTCGAAATAAGAAACTTTAAGATTTTAACTATTTGATATTTCACTATTTTTTTTCAATTTCAGCGCGTTGGAAGCAATCGCGCAGATTTTGAGTGCTTGCTTCGGCGGGCGGTTTCAACTTACACTCCAGACCTCAATTGACCGTATTTTAAATGTCTCATTTCTGCGAAAGTGATGCGCCCTTAGGCGTGCCGCTTTGCGGGAAGGGGGTTTGCACGGCGGTTTTGGCGGGGGCGGGCAAAGCAGAATGGCTATCAATCTGGAGATCAACTCCTCTGGCAAAAAGGGCGTCGTGTTGCACACCGCCTCGGCATGGAATGATGAAGCGCGGTTGGTTGAGCAGTGGGCCCGCGTGCGCGCGCGGTTACAGGCCGAGGTGGGCGAGGTGGAATATCGCACCTGGCTGAAGCAGGTCAGTTTCGCCGGTGTGGCGGGAGATGAGGCGGTGGTGATGCTGCCGACACGCTTCCTGCGGGATTGGGTAAACAAGGAATATGGCGAACTTATTGCCGCGTTCTGGCAGCAGGAGAATTCCACGGTAAGGCGGGTTGAGTTCCGCACTGGCGCGCCAGCCGCGCGCCCGGCGGCGCCTGACCTGGCGGAGCCAGCCCCGGCAGCGGCGTTTGCCGCCCCGGCGCCTCAGCCGCGCCCGGAAAATATCGCGGCGCTTGACCAGCGGTTTACTTTCGAAACTTTTGTTGTCGGCAAGCCGAACGAGTTTGCCTATGCCTGCGCGCGGCGTGTGGCTGAGGCCCCGGCGACCGCGGGGTTCAATCCGCTTTTCCTTTATGGTGGCGTGGGGTTGGGCAAGACGCATCTGATGCATGCCATTGCCTGGGAACTTTCTAACAAGCGCCCGAACGGGCGGCCGGTTTCGGTGGCGTATATGTCCGCCGAGCGTTTCATGTATCGCTTCATCAATGCGCTGCGTTCGCAATCCACGCTGGAATTCAAGAACGAGCTGCGCAGCGTCGACGTGCTGATGATCGACGATTTGCAGTTTCTCATTGGCAAGGACAACACGCAGGAAGAATTTTTCCACACCTTCAATGCGCTGGTGGATGCGGGCAAGCAGATTGTCATTTCCGCGGATAAATCCCCCTCCGATCTTTCGGGGCTGGAGGACCGGCTGCGCACCCGCCTTGGTTGCGGCATGGTGGCCGATTTGCACGCCACCACGTTTGAGCTTCGTTATTCCATTTTGGAAGCGAAAGCCTTGCGCGCCGGGGTGGAGGTGCCGCCGAAGGTGCTGGAATTCCTGGCTCGCAAGATCACCAGCAATAACCGTGAGCTGGAAGGGGCGTTGAACCGCCTCGTCGCGCATGCCAATCTGTTCAACCGGCAGGTGACGCTGGATACCGCGCATGAGGTGCTGCACGATGTGCTGAAAGCGCATGACCGCAAAATTTCCATTCAGGAGATTCAAAAGCGGGTTTGCGAGCATTTCAGCATCCGGATCGCGGAAATGTCCTCAGCGCGGCGGGCCCGCAACATCGCCAGACCACGCCAGGTGGCGATGTATCTGGCCAAGCAGCTTACTTCGAAGAGCCTGCCGGATATTGGCCGGCATTTCGGTGACCGTGACCATACCACCGTGATGCACGCGGTATCGCGGATCAACGAACTGATCGGCCAGGATGCCGCCTTTGCCGAGGATGTGGAGCTGTTGAAGCGCCTGCTGGAAAACTGAACGCTCTGTGCGGCGCATTTTGAGGGCGCTTCCCTCCTTAGGGTCCCCTTGCTAGTCTAAGGAACGAATCGGTCCAAGAATCCGCGGATTCGGTCGCTGTCTGGAAGGGTGCCATGAAGTTCAAGGCCGATCGCGCCACGCTGATGAAGTCTCTCGCCCATGTGCAGAACGTGGTGGAGAAGCGGAACACCATTCCGATCCTTGCCAATGTGTTGTTGCAGGTGAAGGATGGCCGGCTGACGATTGCCGCCACAGATCTTGAAATTGCGCTGGTGGAAGAAGTTGTTGCCGAAACGATGCGCGACGGCGCCATTACTGTTCCCGCCGCCACGCTTTATGAAATTGTCCGCCGGCAGCCGGAAAACGCGATGATCGAGCTGGACCACGCGGGCGGAGACGCGCAACTTGCCTTACGGGCCGGGCGCTATTCCACCAGCCTGGTGGCGCTTTCGGTTGAGGAGTTTCCCAAGCTGGATGCTGGGAAGCTCAGCCACCACTTCGTGCTCTCAGCGCAAGAGCTGCGCGGGCTGATCGACCGTACCCGCTTTGCCATCTCCACTGAGGAGACGCGCTATTACCTGAACGGTATTTATCTGCACGCCGCCGAAGGCAGTGATGGCCCGGTGCTGCGCGCCGTGGCGACAGATGGCCACCGCCTCGCCCGTGTGGAAGAGCCGCTGCCTGAAGGCGCCGCGGGGATGCCGGGCATCATCATTCCGCGCAAGACCGTGACGGAGCTGCGCAAGCTGCTGGATGAAGTGACTGGCGAGATGGAGACGGCCCTTTCCGAAACGCGGATTCAGTTCAGCATCGGCACGATGAAGCTGACCAGCAAGCTGATCGACGGCACCTTCCCCGATTATGACAGGGTAATCCCGCGCGGGAACGACAAGATTCTGCGTGTGGACAAGAAGGATTTTAACGACGCCGTAGGCCGCGTTTCCGCCATTTCGGCAGAGAAACATCGGCCGGTGAAGCTTTCTCTCGCCAAAGAACTGCTGGTCATCTCAGCGGCTTCCGCCGAACAGGGGTCGGCATCTGAGGAGCTGGGGGGGGATCTGGTGGATTACCAGTCCGGGCCTTTGGAGATCGGTTTCCAGGCGCGTTATCTTTCGGACGTGACAGAGCAGATTAAAGGCAAGGTGGAATTCGCCTTTGCCGATGGCGCGGCGCCCACTTTGGTGCGTGACCAGGATGATAATTCCGCCGTGTATGTTCTGATGCCGATGCGGGTGTGAGACAACGCAACTCGAACGGCTGACCCTTACGGAATTCCGCTCATACGCCGCGCTGCGATTTGAACCGCAGGCGCGGCGTATGGTGTTTGCCGGGCCGAATGGCGCGGGCAAAACCAATCTGCTGGAGGCTGCCTCCCTGCTGGTGCCGGGGCGGGGCTTGCGCGGCGCGCGGTTTGCCGAGCTTGCACGGCAAAGCGGGGCAGGGGGCTGGGCGGTGGCGGCGCGGTTCGATAATGGGCTGGAGATTGGCACCGGGGCCGTGGAAAATGCGCCCGAGCGGCGGGAGTTCCGGCTGAACGGTGTAAAACCCCGCGCGCAGGCGGAGGTGGCGGAGCAGCTGAGCGCCGTTTGGCTTACCCCACAGATGGACCGGCTGTTTACCGACACAGCCTCCGGCCGCCGCAAATTTCTGGACCGGCTGGTGGTGGCGCTGGAACCTCACCACGCACGTGAGATTGCGGCGTTTGAGAGCGCCTCCGCCCAACGGAACCGGTTGCTGGCCGAGGCGCCTTATGATGCTGCCTGGGCGGCAGCACTTGAGGATGCAATGGCCCGCCATGCCGTGGCGGCCACGGCGGCGCGGGTGGCCCTTATAGCACGGCTGAACGCGACCATAAGCGCCGGCGCGGCGGACCCTTTTCCCCGCGTGGCGCTGGGGCTTATCTGTTCTATCGGGCAAAGGTTGGAACGGGCACCGGCTTTGGATGTGGAAGACTGGCTGCGCGCGGCGCTGGCGGCCTCACGCACTGTTGACGCTGTGGTGAAATCCTCTGGCTACGGGCCACAAAAAGCGGATATGCTGATCACCGATGAGGCTGCCCGCCGCCCGGCGGCGCTTTCCTCAACCGGGCAGCAGAAAGCTATGCTCATAGGCATTGTTTTAGGCCATGCGGCGATGATTGCCACTGCCCGGGGGGTGGCGCCTCTGTTGTTGCTGGATGAGCCCCTGGTGCATCTGGATGCTCAGCGCCGTGCTGCGCTGTTCGCGGCGCTTGAAAAAGCGGATCTGCCGGCGTGGCTCACCGGCACGGATATTGAAACTTTCTCGGGCTTTGCAGCCGCGCCGTACCATCTGCGGGATGGCATGTTGGAAACGCTGCAGGGTTTTTGACTTCGCGGTGTTCCATCGTATGGAACCTCATGCGTATTCTTCTCCTGGGCGACCTGCTCGGCCGTTCCGGCCGTGACGCGGCTGTGAAACATATTCCCGAACTCCGCGCCTCGCTGCGGCTCGATTTTGTGATGGTGAACGCTGAGAACGCTTCCCACGGTTTTGGTCTGGGGCCAGACATGGCGGAGGCGCTGTTCGCCGCCGGGGCGGATGTGATCACGCTCGGCAACCATGCCTGGGACCGGCGGGAGATTATTCCCTACATCGCCAATGAAAAGCGCCTCATCCGGCCGCTTAATTATCCCCCCGGCACACCCGGTGCGGGGGCTTGCCTGGCCACTTTGCCGGACGGGCGAAAAGTGCTGGTGGCACAGGCGATGGGCCGGTTATTCATGGACCCGATGGATTGCCCTTTCCGCGCGGTTGATGATCTGCTGACGCGCCACCGGCTGGGTGTGACCGCACATGCCATCCTGCTGGATATCCATGCCGAGGCGAGCTCAGAGAAAATGGCGTTCGGCCACGCCTTCGATGGCCGGGTGAGTGCCGTTGCCGGTACGCATACGCATGTGCCCACGGCGGACCATCAGATTCTGCCAGCCGGTACAGCGTATGTTACCGACCTTGGCATGTGCGGCGATTATGATTCCGTGATTGGTATGCAAAAGGCCGCCGCCTTGAACCGCTTTATCCGCAAAATGCCTGGTGAGAAGCTGAGCCCGGCGGAAGGCGAGGCGACACTCTGCGGCGCTTTCGTGGAGACAGATGATGCGACCGGCCTCGCCCGCAGGATAGAGCCGTTGCGGTTGGGCGGGCGCCTGGCCCCGGTTTTCCCCGCCATGTGAGCCTTTCACGGCCTGTTAACAAGAAAGCTTGTAAACGCAAAGGCGTTTCCCAACCCGGTTTTGGCAGGATGGAATGTCGTCTTTGGTTTTGGAGCTTAAGCAGGGTGAATCGATGATCCTCAACGGCGCGGTCATCCGTTTCAAAACCCGCACGCGGTTGGAGCTGAACAACCATGCGCGGTTTCTTTTCGGAAAGCAGATCATGTATCCCGAGGAAGCCACCAGCCCCGCCCGCCAAGCTTATTACGCGTTGCAGGAAGTTTATATCGGCAAGGAAGAGGTGCGCGCGGCGGCATTATGCGCTGCGCAAGAACTGATAGAGGGCTTGGGCAAGAGCGCGGCGGCGGAGGAAAAGCGCGGCTGGTCTGCTTTGTTGCGCCTTTGCACGGAAGAAACCGCGTTTGAGGCGCTGAAGCTCGCCCGGCAGATGATTCGCTTAGAGGAAGCCGCTTCGGCCGCTGGCTAGGCCGCGCTTCGCAATTCTTCAAGCCGCGCCAGCACGGCGGGCACATCTGGCTGAACCTCGAAGAGGTTGCGTATTTCCGGGCGGGCGAAGCCGCGCTTTATGGTTTCGTCCAGCATTGCCACGAACGGGTCTGCCCAGCCCAGGATATTCACCAAAATGATCGGTTTGGTATGCTGGCCAAGCTGCTTCCAGGTCAAAATCTCGAAAGTTTCATCGAAGGTGCCGAGTCCGCCTGGCATCACGACGAAGGCATCGCCCAGCGCGAACAGGCGGCGCTTGCGGGTATGCATCGAGTCGGTAACGATCAGCTCCGTCAGGCCCTGAAACTCCACCTCGCGCTGGCGCAGGAAATCCGGGATCACGCCAGTCACCTCTCCGCCGCTATTCAGGGTTGAGCCAGCAGTGATGCCCATAAGCCCCACATTGCCACCCCCGAACACCAAACGGATTCCCCGCCCGCCCAGCCCTTCGCCAAGCGCCTTGGCCGAGGCGGCATAAGCCGGGTCTGTGCCCGGATTGGAGCCGCAAAAGACGGTGACGGAAAAACTACCCATGAAACTCAGCCTCGCTTCCAGTTCTGGCGCGTTCGTGGCAGGCTGGGGGCGTCATGGCAAGCAACGACACAACCGGCCTTCCCGCCCCGAAGCGGCATAATCTGCGTCTTATCGCCCTTATTGTGCTGGCTCTGCTGGCCCTGGGCGATGGTGGGTTGCTGCTTTATTTGCATTACGGCCGGCACCCGGCGCAGCCCGCGCCCGCCGCGGCGGTAACAACCCCGGCATCCGCGCCGCAGGTTGCCAATGCCACCACCATCCCGAGCTTTGACATTGTGCGCGTGGACCCGCAGGGCAATGCCGTGCTGGCCGGGCGTGCCGTGCCAGGCGCCACGGTAACGGTGAAAGACGGTGATACGGTGATAGGCACCGCCACGGCGGATTCGCAGGGCGCCTTCGTGCTGATCCCCGCTAACCCGCTGCCGCCAGGGCCGCACGAAATCACGCTCTCCGAGACCCTGCCGGGCGGCAAGGTGCTGGAGGGCACGCAAAGCGCCTCCATCTCCCTGCCCGGCAACGGCCAGCCTGCGTTGGCCGTGGTCTCAGGCCCGAACGGCAGCAATGTTGTCACCGGCCAGGGGCCGCAACCGGGCCAGCTTGGCATGGGTGCTGTGGATTACGATGCCCAGGGCCATGCCATATTCAGCGGCACTGCCCCGGCGGGCGCGAACATCACCGTGATGATGGACGGCAAAGCGCTGGGTATTGCTACAGCAGACGGCTCTGGCCACTGGCATGTGCAGGCCCCCGTGCCGGGCAAACCGGGCATGATCACGCTAAACGCTACCGCGCCGGACGGTAGCGCAATCGCCCCGGTTACGGTGCCTTTCGCGCCGGAGGAACTCGCCAAGGCGCTGGAGGAAGGCCATGTGGTCATCGCCCCTGGGGACAATCTCTGGATGATTGCCCGCCGTGTTTATGGCAAGGGCACCTTGT
>JAGXAO010000129.1 GCA_018971565.1 Rhodospirillales bacterium | reverse complement strand
GGGCTGTTCGCGTTGTGGATCGCCGTTGCCGGGGTGCTGTATTCCATCACTCTGGGCCAGGTTCCCCACGGTTCCTTCTTTACTAATCTGTTCACCACCACCGCCGGTTATGAAATGCTGGTGCTGGGCCTGCTGCTGGGTGCAGGCTTCGCGCTGGTGGCCCTGGCGATCGGGCTGGTTGGTTTCCAGCTGGCGTTGGACCGCGAGATGAGCGTAGGGGCAGTGGTTTCCACCTCGCTGCATGTGGCGGCAGGCAACCCCGTGCTAACCCTGGCCTGGGGCGGCGTGGTTGTGGCCGGTCTTGTCTTGGGGGCGATTCCCGGGCTTCTGGGGCTTTCTGTTACAATTCCTGTCCTCGGCCATGCAAGCTGGCACCTCTATCGCCGGCTGGTGACGAGCGGGTAGGCCCCGCCTCCGGCCAGGATTTTCCCGGAACCTTAACATGCCGGTCGGATCACCGCTTCATTAGATTGCTGATATGCCATGTCAAAACGTGACAATGGCTTTCAGTTCCGGCGCAATCGTTTTAAAGGCTGTCCTACACCTTGCTCCACGGCACCAATGGCGCCGTGGAGAAGGCCGTGAGTTATGCGCCGGGGCTGGTTTTCATCCCACTTCCGGAGCGGGACATTTTGACGCGAGGCAGCCTTGAGACTGAAACCCTATCTCGCTCTGCTACCGATGCTGGCGCTGGGCGCCTGTTCAAGCGGAGACTATCTGCTTTTTCACCCCATCAACGCCATCGCCACGCAGGAATGGCACGCCACGATCGTCGATACGGTTGTGATGACGCTGATCATTCTGCCGGTGCTGCTGGCTATCGCGTTTTTTGGCTGGCGCTACCGTAAGAGCGCCAATGCCGCTTACGATCCTGATTGGTCGCATAATACGGTGTTGGAGCTGCTGGTCTGGGGCGTGCCCTTCGTGGTGGTCGCCGGTCTTGGCCTTTATTCGGTTAAAACCATTTACGCGGTTGAGCCTTATCAGCCTGGCCTGTTGCAAAAACAGGTGAACGCCGACCCGCAAAGCGTGCTGAACGTGGATGTTATTAACACCGACTGGCAGTGGGTGTTCGTCTATCCGGCCCAGCACATCGCCACCATCGATGAGCTGGAAGTGCCCCAAGGCAGCGTCGTGAGAATGCGGCTGACCTCCACCTCCGTTTCCAACGACATTTACATTCCGCAGCTTGCGCCGATGATTGCGGTGATGCCGGGTATGCGAACCCGTGACAGTTTCGATGCGCCGGTGCTGGGGGAATATACCGGTTTCGGGGCCGATTTCTCAGGCGCCGGGTTCTCCTGGATGCAGTTTGCCACGCATGTTGTCTCGCAGGCTGATTTTAATGCCTGGGTGCAGCAAGCCGCCGCCAGCCCAAACCAGTTGAGTTACGCCGCCTTCCAGAAGGTGGCCCAGCCACACGCCAATATCGGCGCCAAGGTTTCGTATTTCTCTAATGCCGATCCTCTGCTCTTCGACGAGGTCATCGCCGCCGCGCAGGCGGGAGTGGTTTATCCCGTTTCGGCGGAATTGACCAAAAGCATTGGCTCTAACGAGAAATAGAGCGAAGGAAGGTAGATCATGCAATTACAAGCTCCGGGTCCCTGGTCGCTGCTCCTTGGCCGCCTCACGCTGGACCAGATTCCCTACACCAACCCTATTTTGCAGGTAACCTTCGCGGTCGCCGCCTTGGTCGGCCTGGCGGTGGTAGGCGTCGTTCTTTACTATAAGAAAGTCGGGTATCTGTGGCGCGAGTGGCTGACCACTGTCGACCACAAAAAAATCGGCGTGATGTATATCATCGTTGGCCTTGTCATGCTGTTCCGCGGCTTTGCGGATGGCTTGCTCATCCGTACCCAGCAAGTATTGGCCAATGGGCCGCACGCCGCGGGTTTTCTGGGCGCTACCCACGGCTTTCTGCCGCCCTTCCATTTCGACCAGGTGTATTCCGCGCACGGAACCATCATGATCCTGTTCGCGGCCACGCCAATCCTCACAGGCTTCCAGAACATCGTGGTGCCATTGCAGATCGGTGCGCGGGACATGGCGTTTCCGTACATGAACGCGGTGAGCCTGTGGCTGACCACGGCGGCAGCGGCGCTGGTGATGATCTCGCTGTTCGTGGGAGATTTTTCGCAAGCCGGCTGGGTAGGGCTGATCCCGCTGACAGAGCTGCCCTATTCACCGGGCACCGGCGTTGATTACTGGATGTGGGCAATTCAGATCTCCTCCGTCGGCACTACGCTGAATGCGATCAACATGATCGTGACCATCGTGGATATGCGTGCGCCGGGCATGACCTGGTTTCGCATGCCGGTATTCTCCTGGACCACACTTTCCACCAACATTATCGGCCTCACCGCCTTCCCGGTTCTGGGCGTGGCACTGGCGCTGCTGGGGGCGGACCGTTACCTCGGCACGCATTTCTTTACCGCCGGCATGGGCGGTAACCTAATGCTCTACACCAATCTGTTCTGGATATGGGGCCACCCCGAGGTCTACTTCCTCATCCTGCCGACTTTTGGTGTGCTCTCCGAGGTGATCCCGACCTTCTCCGAGAAGCCGATCTTCGGATATGTGACGATGGTGGCGGCAACCTTCGCCATCGCCGGAATTTCCTGGCTGGTCTGGCTGCACCATTTCTTCACCATGGGATCAGGGCCGGACATTAACGGCTTTTTCTCCGTCGCCACCATGCTGGTGGGTATTCCCACGGGTGTGAAGGTGTTCAACTGGATGTTCACCCTCTATCGCGGGCGCATCAGCTACACCGTGCCGATGCTGTGGGCGATGTTCGGGTTGTTCCTGCTTCTTGTCGGCGGTTTAACCGGCATGATGCTCGCACTCCCCGCGGTCAATTACACAGTACACGACAGCGTGTTCGTCATCGCGCATTTCCATTGCATGGTATTGATGGTGGTTTGCGCCGGGTTCGCCGGTGTTACCTACTGGTTCCCCAAATTGTTCGGGTTCCGACTGGATGAAGGCTGGGGCAAGGCGTTTTTCTGGACCTTCGCCATCGGCACCATCACAGTTTTTACCGCCATGTTCGCGCTGGGTTTTGAAGGTGAGACCCGCCGCTTAGAGTGGACGTTCAATACTGCGTGGAAGCCTATGCTGGTGATCGAGGAACTGGGCATGGTTCTCTACGTGCTCTCTCTGGCGCTCTTCGCGATTATGCTGATTGTCTCTATCCGCAACCGCAACAAGGAGCATCTGGGTTCCGACCCATGGGGTACATCCCGCACGCTGGAATGGCTGACGCCGACGCCGGTGCCGTTCTATAACTTCGCGGTGACCCCGCAGGTGAACACGCGCGACGAGCTGGCCTGGCGCCGCAAACACGGCGTGGAGCATACAAAGCCAGATGCCTATGAGGAAATTCACATGCCAAGCAATTCCGGCCTGCCGGTGATCCTGGGTGCGTGCGCGGGCATATGGGGTTTCGCGATGATCTGGCGCATCTGGTGGCTTGCGGCTTTGGGGCTTCTGGGTATCGTGATGATCGTGATCATCCGTTCATTCGACAAGAATGCCGGATACCATCTGCAACCGCGCGAGATTGAGACGATGGAGCGGAATTTGACCATCGGTTCCATTACGTCGGAACAGCCGGACCGTTCCCATCACATTCCCCATGCGGAGGCACATTAATGGCCCAGGATACCGCACTCACCGCGAACACGCGGCTGTTTCGCCCGGGCTATGCGGGGCACAACCAAATCTCGGCCCGTACGCTGGGGTTCTGGCTTTATATGCTCAGCGACGCACTGCTGTTCACGGCGTTGTTTGCCTCTTACGCGGTGCTGGACACGCCGATGAACGCGGCCGGTGGGCCGATTGCTTCGCAGATCGTCAATCCGGTTGAAGGCTTCTGGCAGACGATTGCCATTCTGGGCTCGGTCACCTGCTACAGCCTTGCCACCGTGGCCATGAAGAATGGCAAGCGTGGTGGCACTGCACTGGGGATTATCGCCGCGATTGTTCTGGCGGTGGTGTTCCTGGGCTTTGGCGTTAACGACCTGACCACCCTGGCCGCGCATGGCGACGGCATGGACCGTTCCGGCTATCTCTCCGCGTATTTCGTATTGATCCTGACACACGCGATCCATATGGGCATCGGGATTTTGTGGATGCTGGTGATGCTGGTGCAGATCCCGCGCTACGGCTTTAACGAAATGGTGGTGGCGCGGATGCTGAACCTGCGAATGTTCTGGCAGTTCCAGGCAACCGTGTGGGTTTGCGTGTATATCTATGTTTACATGATTGGAGCCTGAAGATGGCCGGTTCTCATTCCGATCCTCTGGCGCACCCGGAAGTTCAGCAGGGCGGCGCTGTGCGCTATATCGCCGGGTTTATCAGCACAGTGGCGCTGATGGGGGCTGCCCTTATCGTGACCATGCGTCATGATCTGCCGTACCAGTCCTTCGTGGAGCTGGTGGGGGGGCTGGCTTTCCTGGCGTTGCTTTCCCAGGCGGCGTTGTTCTATGGGCTGGATATTTCCCGCGCGCAGATTTGGAAAAGCGTGTCGCTCATTCTCACTGTGCCGCTGTTCATCATCACGGTGGG
>JAGXAO010000128.1 GCA_018971565.1 Rhodospirillales bacterium | reverse complement strand
GAACTTTGTCGCCCGGCAAGGCGGCGGCGGCGGCGCTGGCATCGGTTAACCGTTGGTTGGCGGGGCAGATGCAGGGTGGAGCGCTGGTTTCGCTTTCGGCCTTGCTGTTGCAGAACAGACGGATCGGGTTGGTTCAACTCGGCGCCTGCCAGATGTACAGGCTGCGCGGGGCCACGCTTACGCCGCTCATGCAACCCCATATTCACCTGGTGGAACCAGCACCCTTCTTTCCCGCCAAGGCGTTGGGGCTGGATGCCGAACTGACGCTGGATCTGGGTGAGGCTGAGGCTGAGGCTGAGGATACGTACCTGCTCATTGCGGGGTTGAGCCTGGCAGAGGGGGCCTACGCGGCCCTGCTGCCGTTGCTGCAGCGCGCTGGCGAGGAGGAACTGGCCGATGCCGCCCTGGAAGCGCTGGCGGCTCTGCCTGCGCCGGGTAAATCGGTGATGGCGCTGCGTGTGCAAAGCTTGCCTGACGCCGAAGATGATGGCTCGGCCCGTGCGGCACTGGCCCATCTGCCCATTCGTCAGCCGCCGCGCGAAGGCGACGTGCGGGATGGTTTCCAGATAGGCCACACGCTTTTTCGCGGGCGTTATACCGTGCTGATGGCGGCGCGGGACCTGCAGAACAACCAGGACGTGGCGCTGAAAATTCCACTGCCTTCAATGCTGCAGGACGAAGTTTTTACCGCCGGTTTTATGCGTGAAGCCTGGGTTGGCACCGCGGTGCGCAGCCAGAACGTGGTACAATATATAGAAATACCGCCGGAACGCCGCAGCGCGCTGTATCTGGTGATGCCGCTTTACCACGGCGAGACACTGGAAAAACGCATCAACCGCGCGCCGCGGGTGAGCTTGCCTGAGGGCATGGGCATCGCCATGCGCTTGTGCGAAGCGGTACAGGATCTGGCTGCCATTGAAGTGGTGCACCGGGATTTGAAGCCGGACAATGTGATGCTGGTGGAAACCGGCGAAGTACGGCTATTGGATTTGGGGCTGGCTTACTTGCCAGGCATTGATGCCGCCAATGCTGCGCGGCCGGGGGGAACCATACGCTACATGGCGCCGGAATTGCTGAAGGGCGCACCCGCCAATGCCCGTACCGAGGTTTATGCACTGGCGGTGAGTTTCTACCGCATGTTTTCAGGCGGGGCTTTTCCCTATGGCCAGCATGAGAAGCGCCCGCTGGCCCGGGTGCGGCCGGATATGCCCGGCTGGCTGGGGGAGGCGCTGGCCAGGGGCCTTGCCCCCCGGCCGGAGGACCGCTTTGCCGATGCCCGGGAATTTGCCCATGTTTTGCAAATTGGCCTGGCGGAAGGGCGGGACACGCCGCCGCGCAAGCGCCGTGCCCTCAGCAGCCTGCAGCTTTGGCGGGGGCTGGCGCTGCTGTTCGCGCTACTATTTTTACTTAGTCTCGCCCGGTTAATGAAATGATCCGTGTGCTCTATATGAGCGATCTGCATATCGAAATGATGATGCGGCGGCGTAGCCTGACGGATTTTTTCCGTGGTAGGGCGGCTCCACAGGCCGGGCCCGCGTTGAAGGACATGCTGCCGCCCGGCCTTATCGTGCTGGCGGGGGATATTCATAACGGCTTGCTTAGCGTGGCTTATGCGGACAGCCTGGCCAAACGTTTCGAGGTTCCAGTGGTGCTGGTGGCGGGTAATCATGAATATTATTACCAAAATTTGCCGGAATCGCACCAGTTGATGGCCAGGGCCGCTGCCGCCACCAAGGGGCGGGTACGGTTTCTGGATAATGAGATGTTCACGCTAGAACAGGGCGGCCAACGCCTGCATGTTCTGGGCAGCACACTCTGGACAGATTTCAACCTGAACCAGAACGCTCCACAGGCCCGTGCCTTTGCGGGCAAGCACATGAATGATTACCGGCTAATCAACGATGGTAAAGCGCGCTTGCATACCGAAACCACATTGAACCGCCATTTTGCCGCGCGCGTGTGGTTGCACACCAGCCTCGCCAGGTTATGTGCGGATGAGCCGTATGTGCCGCGGTTGATTGTAACGCACCACGCACCGGGCGCGGCGTTTCTGGGCAACCGGCAAGGGGCAATCGGCCCGGCTTATGCCTCAGACCTGCTGCCGGAATTCGAATCCTACGCGCCAGCCTTCTGGGTTCATGGGCACACACATTACAGGCACGAGACATACACCCATGGGTTCTGGGTGCTATCTGCACCGCACGGCTATGCGCAGGAACGAAGCCTGGAGGATACGCCGTATCAGCCTGGAATTCTGGAGATTTAAGTTTGGTCTGGAGCGGGGGTTTGACAGGAAAATAATTCTTGTGCATCACTCTGTTTAACTATCAGGAAAACTTTCTGTCCGCGATGAGATACTCCTTTCTCTCTGTTTTTACCCAGGCGCTGCGCGGCCATGCGGGCTGGAAGCCGGTTTGGCGCAAGGCGGAGCCGGCCCCGCTCTACGACGTGGTGATTATCGGCGGCGGTGGCGGCGGGCTTTCCACCGCCTATTACCTGGCTAAAAACCACCCGGAGGTGGGGCATATCGCGGTGCTGGAGAAAGGCTGGCTGGGCAGTGGCAATATCGGCCGCAATACCACCATCATCCGCTCCAACTACATGCTGCCGGGCAATGAGCCGTTCTACGAATTTTCCATGAAGCTGTGGGAAGGGCTGGAGCAGGACCTGAATTACAACGCGATGGTGAGCCAGCGCGGCATCTATAATCTGTATCACTCTGATGTGCAGCGCGATGCCTATGCCAGGCGCGGCAATTCCATGCTGCTGCATGGCGCGGATGCGGAGCTGCTGGACCGCGCGCAGCTGCGCAAGGAAATCCCGTATCTGAATTATGACAATGCGCGCTTCCCCGTGCATGGGGCGTTGGTGCAAAGGCGGGCTGGCACCGCCCGGCACGATGCCGTGGCCTGGGGCTATGCCCGTGCGGCGGACCAGCGAGGGGTGGATATCATCGAGAATTGCGAAGTTACCGGAATTTTGCAGGAAAATGGCAAGGTGATGGGACTGGAGACGACACGCGGCACCATACGTGCCGGTAAGGTAGCGATGGCGGTGGCGGGCGCATCCTCCCTGCTGGCCGCGAAAGCCGGGCTGCGCCTGCCGATCGAGAGCCATGCGTTGCAAGCTTTCGTGACGGAGGGGTTGAAACCGCTGATTGACACCGTGATCACCTTCGGCGCAGGGCATTTCTATATTTCGCAGTCAGACAAAGGTGGTTTGGTATTCGGCGGCGATATTGATGGCTATAACTCCTACGCCCAGCGCGGCAATCTGCCGGTGGTGGAGGATGTGTGCGAGGGCGGCATGGCGCTGATGCCGATGATCGGCCGCGCCAGGCTGCTGCGGAGCTGGGGTGGGCTGATGGATATGTCGATGGATGGCTCGCCAATTATCGACAAGACACCAGTTGAAAATCTCTACCTCAATGCCGGTTGGTGCTATGGCGGGTTCAAGGCCACACCAGCCTCTGGCTATTGCTTCGCGCATCTCATCGCGCGCGGGGAGCCGCACCCGGTGGCCGCCGCCTACAGGCTGGGCCGTTTCGCCGAAGGCAGGCTGATTGACGAAAAGGGAGTCGGCGCGCAGCCGAATCTGCATTAATGCGTATCACTTGCCCGCATTGCGGCGCGCGCGGGGTGGAGGAATTCGCCTATACCCAGGACGCTGAGCGTACCCGCCCGCAAGATGGCGGTGCTGAACCCACGAAAGAGTGGGAGGATTATGTGTATCTCCGTGACAATCTTAAAGGCCCGCGCAAGGAATATTGGTATCATGGCGCCGGGTGCCATGCCTGGCTGGTGGTGGAGCGTGATGTTTCGACTCATGAAATTCTTTCGGTGACATTGCCATGAGCGGCTACAGGCTGGCACAAGGCGGGCTGGTCGACCGCGCCCGCACGGTGAATTTCCGTTTCGACGGCAAGAGTTATACCGGTTTTGCCGGAGATACGCTGGCCTCGGCCCTGCTGGCCAGTGGGGTGAAACTTTTTGGCCGCAGCTTCAAATATCATCGCCCGCGCGGTGTGTTCACCTGCGGTTCGGAGGAACCGAACGCGCTGGTGGAGCTGCGAACAGGCGCGTACCGAGAGCCCAACACCCGCGCCACCATGGCGGAGATTTTCGATGGGCTGGAAGCCGCCAGCCAGAATCGGAGCTTTTCGCTGAAATATGATCCGCTGGCGGTGAATAATTTGCTGGCCCCATTTCTCTCAGCGGGCTTCTACTACAAAACCTTCATGTGGCCCGCTTCCTTTTGGGAGAAGTTGTACGAGCCGTTGATCCGCCGCGCGGCGGGGCTGGGCCGCAATGCTGGCATGCCGGACCCGGATGTTTACGAGAAAACCACGGAATTTTGCGACGTACTGGTAATTGGCGGCGGAGCGGACGGGCTTGCCGCTGCCGCGGAGGCCGCCGCGCAAGGAAGCCGCGTGATCCTCTGCGATGAGAACGCGCCGTTCGCGGCCGTGCAACTTCCCGAAGGCGTGAGCTTCTTTTCCCGCACCACCGTGTTGGGCGTTTACGACGGCGGCACCTACGCGGCGCTGGAGCGGCTTAACGATCATCTGCCCTCCTCCAATGC
>JAGXAO010000127.1 GCA_018971565.1 Rhodospirillales bacterium | reverse complement strand
TATTTCGGTTCAGCGAGATAGTCATGCAACACCCGTCCGTAAGGGAGTGTCAAATCCGCACATAGATGCATCCCATAATGGATCTTGCGCACCGGCAAGTCCGCCAGCCGGCAATTCACATGCGGCACCAAATGCAGCCGCGCCGCACCGGTATAGGCAAATTTGAGATTGATATCCTCAAGGTGATACCCGACGAGCTGCGCGATTTTCGCACTGCCATCAACGTCCGGAATCCATTTCAGATTAACGTTGAGCTTTTTCATGCCGGTGATGACATCGGCAGGGTCCAGGGCTTTCTGCTTATAAACCATAGTGCCCAGCGCCACACGCTCCTCGTCGTAACGCAGCGTGCCTGTGAGTGTTTCATGGATCGTCTTAAGTTCCGGAATGCCGTATTTTTTGGGAAACCCCCATATCTCCCGCCCCCCCGTGGTAGGGGACTCATCGTCGAGATACATCATGACGCTGTAATTGCAGGGAATGCCATTATAAAGGGCGGATATTCCGCAACCACTTTCCTCGTAATCGCCGAAGCCAGTGGAATCGGGCATCTTCATCCATTCGAAGAACACGTCGTTCCCGTCCGGCTCCAATGGCTCCGGGAGCAGCGCCCTAAGCATCTCCGGATCGGTTTCATAATGGATGAGCAGATATTCCCGATTATAAAAGCGGAAAGGTCCCTTCGGGTAACTGGGCGAGGCCAGTGGCATCGAGGTGGCGTTGAGAATTTCCTCTCTCGTCATGCAAACCTCCATTTGACGAATTCCACGTAAGCACGAACGGGCACATCTTCATGTGACGTTTCCGCCACTATGCGCATGAAATGCCTTTCTAGCCAGCCGCGCAACGCCGCACCCGCAAAGCATCCCGCTGGCCCATGTGGGCGGAAAAAGCATTGCTTTACCGCAGAAAAAATTACATTCTGGCGTGGCCCGCCGCCTCAATGTCAAGAAATGTCATTGAATTGCAACGCAAACCCCGTCGCCATTGTCACATGCTTCAATTATGCGGAAGCCACGCTGGGAAGCTTGTCCCACGCCGGCTGAATTAAGGCCCTCCGGCCTAACATAAGGAACGCGAACGTGAAGATGATGAACCTCCTCCAGGCTGGCGCTATTGCGCTGGCGGTCACCGCCACCGCCGGCGTTGTCCAAGCCCAGGCTGATAGTGCAACCGCCCCGCTGGTCGAAACCGGCTCCAGCCTGCTGTATCCGCTGTTCAATCTCTGGGTTCCAGCCTACACCGCAAGCCACCCAGGCGCAGACATAACCACCACCTCCACTGGCTCCGGCGCAGGCATCGCGCAGTCCCTCAAAGGCCTGGTAAACATCGGCGCGTCCGACGCTTATCTGTCCGACACAATGGCGCACATGCATAAAAACATGCTGAGCATCCCGCTCGCCATTTCCTCGCAGGCGATCAACTTCAACCTGCCCGGCGTCACCAGCCTGAAACTGTCTGGCCCGATCCTGGCTGGCATTTACTCCGGCAAGATCACCCACTGGAACGACCCCGCAATCGCCGCAGCCAACCCGGGCGTTGCCCTGCCGAACCACGTGATCATCCCGGTCCATCGTACCGACGGCTCAGGTGACACGTTCATCTTCACCCAATACCTCTCCGCTTCCGATGCAGCCTGGGGCTCAACCGTGAAGTTCGGCACCTCCGTTTCCTGGCCGGCCGTAACCGGCGGCATTGGCGCCAACGGCAACCAGGGTATGGTTACCGCCGCCCAGGCGAACCCCTATTCCATCGCTTATATCGGCGTCTCCTTTTCCGCCCAGGCAGCCCAGGCTGGCCTCGGCCAAGCGGAGCTGCTGAACAAGGCCGGCAACTACGTATCACCGACACCGGAAACCATTTCCGCCGCCGCTGCCAGCGTAGCTAACAGCACCCCGGCCGATGAACGCATCAGCATGATCTTCGCGCCGGGTGCGCAGGCTTACCCGATCGTGAATTATGAATATGCGATCATCAACACTCATCAATCGTCCAAAGATGTCGCCACCGCTGTCCGTACCTTCCTGAACTGGGCGGTCACCGAAGGCAACAGCATGAGCTTCCTGAAGCAGGTTCACTTCATGCCGCTGCCCGCCGCCGTGGTTGAGCTTTCCAAAGCTCAGATCAAAAAGATCAAGTAAGCCGCTACCCTCCCTCCCCGGCTCCCGCCGGGGAGGGATTTCGCGTATAGGGTGACCATATGAAAATCCGCCCCTTCCGCCTTACCGTCCTGGGCCTCAGCCTGCTGATCCCCGCCGCGCTTTGCGCGGTTGTTTTGTTTCTGGTGGTCTATTCCGGTCAGGCCATTGTTTTCAATGGTTTGCGGTTTTTAACCCAGGTCAACTGGAATCTCGGCGATCTTTATGACGATCCGGTTGTGGTGCATGGCATTCAAGTGCCCTCTGGCGCCAATTACGGCATACTTGTTTTCATCGCGGGTACGCTGGCTTCGGCAGCCATTGCTATTATCATCGCCGTGCCCTTGGCCGTAGGCGCCGCCATCTTCCTGGCGGAAATTATTCCCTCCAAAATCCGCCCGGCCTTGTCCATGCTGGTGGAACTCATCGCCGTGGTACCTTCTGTTGTGTTCGGCCTCTGGGGCATTGCCGTGCTGGTACCTTTCATTGGCCGCTATCTCTCCCCGAACGGCAGCGGATACGGTTTGCTGGCCGCCTCCATCGTTCTGGCGCTGATGATCACCCCAATTATCGCCTCCACATTGCTCGATGCGCTGCTGCAAGTCCCCCGGGAAAATCGTGAATCGGCCTTTGCCCTTGGCGCCACCCATTTTGAGGTGGTGATGAAAGCGGTGATGCCGATGGTTCGCACAACCATGATCGGCGGTATCGTGCTGGCGCTTGGCCGCGCGCTTGGCGAAACAATGGCAGTGTTGATGGTCTCCGGTGGCGGCCTTAACATCATGCCAACCTCCCTCTTCTCTCCAATTTCCACCATCGCCTCCTTCATCGCCGGGCAACTGGACAGCGCCGAAACAGACCCGACCAACATGTCTGTCCGCGCCCTGGCGGAAATCGCACTGGTGCTGTTCGTTATAACCTTGGCGGTAAATGCCTGCGCCAAGCTTTTGTCCTCGGGAGTTCTTCGTGTCCGCAAACGCGCTTAAATCTCCCCGTACGGCGCAGGAATTACGCCGCATCATCACCGGCAAAATCGGTTGGGCCTGCTGTGGCGTGGCCCTGCTTCTCGTTATCGGTCCCCTGGTCGATATTGTCGGCGTCGTCACTTGGCATGGCGTTGCCGCATTTTCTCCACATCTGTTCACCGAAAACACCACCGGCCCGAACGGCGGCCTGGCCAATGCCATCAAAGGCACATTTCTGATCACATTCTTCGCTATGCTTATCGCCATTCCTCTTGGCGTGGGCGCTGGCATCCACCTGTCGGAATACGGGCGGGATAAACTCGCGAGCGCCACCCGCTTCATGTCGGATACGCTCACCGGCACCCCCTCTATCGTGCTCGGCTATTTTTCTTATATCGTGATGATTATTGGCTTCGGCTGGGGCTTCTCACTTGCCGCGGCGTCTATCACCATCGCCATCCTCATTGTCCCTTATCTGGCCCGCATTACAGAGCTTTCCTTGCAGCAGGTGCCCAATACCATGCGCGAAGCCGCCTATGCCCTTGGTGCCAAGGACTCTACTGTGGTGTTCAAGGTCGTTCTGCCGGCGGCGTCCTCTGGGGTTATGACCGGCGCTTTGCTCGCTTTGGCCATTTCAGTGGGTGAAACGGCGCCGTTGATCTACACCGCTGGTTGGTCAAACTATGGCTGGAACGGGCAATTCACTCACGAACCAGTAGCCTACCTCACCTATGTAATTTGGACATTTATTGACCAGCCGGACGCGAAATCTCACGCACTGGCCTTTGCCGCGGCCTTTTTGGTTATGCTGGTCGTGCTGGCCATAAATGTAGGCGTACGCCTTACAGTACGCCGGAAAAAATTCATCTAAATACAAAAGCCCTTCCCGGGCATCCGGGAAGGGCTTTCTTGTTTATTTGCCCGCGCGGGCAAGGCTGGCGGAAATAGCCGCTTCGGCGGCTGTCCGGTCTGCCCAACCGGTTACCTTCACCCACTTGCCCTTCTCCAAATCCTTATAATGCTCGAAGAAATGCTTGATTACATCGCGGGTAATGGCCGGCAGTTCGGCCACTTCGTTTACGCCTGAAAATTGCGGGTGCACCTTATCGTGCGGTACGCAAATAATCTTCTCGTCCTGGCCGGATTCATCTTCCATTTGCAACATGCCAATCGGCCGGCAGCGGATCACCGCCCCCGGCACCACGGCAGCCGGCAGCAGCACCAGCGCATCAGCAGGGTCGCCATCATCAGCTAGGGTCCCTGGTATAAAGCCATATGCGGCGGGGTAGGTCATGGGCGTAAACACCACGCGGTCCACCACCAGGGCGCCGCTGTCCTTGTCTACCTCATATTTCACACCCGAACCGGCTGGAATCTCCACCACCACGTTCACATCGTGCGGCACATCCTTGCCGGGTGACAGCTTGCTTAAATCCATGCCCAAAACTCCCTGATAGAAGGCTGTCCGCCTATAGCCCG
>JAGXAO010000126.1 GCA_018971565.1 Rhodospirillales bacterium | reverse complement strand
GTGGCGGCGCGGAAGGCATCGCTGCCGGTGGTGTAGGCCATGGCGGCGGCAAGTTGGGGCGTGGGGTTGGTGCGCGGCGAGGCGGCGAGCAGCACGCCCGTGCCAGGGGCAATGCGCCCGGTGCCAAACAGATTGTTCATCGAGGTGACGCAGATGACAGCACCGCCGGTTTTGTCCAGCGCCATGAAGCTGGCGGAAGCGGGCAGCGCCTCACCCGCGCCGGTTGTTGCTACCGGCAGGCTGGCCACTTCGTAGCCGTTCTGGGTGGTGATATCCGGCGTGCCGTATTTGGGCACGGCATTCAGCAGATCCTGCGCCGTCAGCCCGCCGCCCGCCGCATCGGCGGCCTGCGTGAATTGCGCGGCATTGGCGCCCGCATAAAGCCCGTTCACGCCGCTCACGCGCAGGCTCTCCAGCGTGGTGGCAAGGTCTGGCTGCTGAAAGGTCGCACCCTCGGTCAGCATCTGCCCGCCGGGGGCAAAAATGGCGGCGGCCTCTGGGTCCGCCAGCAGGGCATTGCCCACCACGCCCAAATCAGCCTCCAGCGCCTGCGAGACCTGCGCCCCGCCGGCCAGGCGTTCAGCCGGCACAATCACGGCGGATTGCGGCAACTGCCCGTAACGCGCCTGCATGGCCAGCAGCCCGCGCGCCAGCAGCGGCACGGCTGCCGGGCGGTCCCCGCCATTTCCGGCCGGTGCCCCGGCGGGGAAATTCAGCATTACCGGCGGCTGCATTTTGCCGCTGGCATCGGGCATTTTAATCAGGCAGGCGCCGCCACCGCCAAGCCCGCCGCGTGAGGGCAGGGTAACCGCTTGGGCAAAACCCTCGGCCGCCGCAGCATCCACCGCATTGCCGCCCTGGTTCAGCACATCCCGCCCGATCAGGGCTGCTTGAGGTTCGTCCGCCACCGCGTAGCCGAATACGGACGGGGCGCTGCCAGAGGCATCGCTGCCGCCGCTGTTCAACCCAAGAAGCTGATGGCCGATTGTATCGGCTGTGCCGCAACCGGCAAGCAGGGATAGCGAGACGAAGGCACCGAGGAGGTATAGGCGGTTCTGCAAGTTGAATAACCCTTGAGACACTGACCCGGCCTGATTAGCCGTGAAACCCCGCGCCCGCAACGCTGGCTTACCTGGGCGCCGGGGCGGGGTTTTCCAGAAACACTACATCGCGCGGGCGGCGCTGCAATACCTGCCCGCCATCTATCACCATGGTCTGCCCATGATAGGCGGGGCTCACCAGGATGAAATCGACCGCGTTCAGAATCTGCTCCGGCGTGCAGCCCATGCCCATCGGGTTGTTGCGGCGGCTGCGCTCGAACTCCGCTTCCGTCTGCAAACCGCTGATGAGGGTGATGCCTGGTGCGATTCCCGCCACGCGCAAAGTGGGGGCCATCGCCATCGCCTGCATCTGGATCATGCCCTGCAAGGCCACCTTGGTTAACGTGTAGGAGAAATAATCCGGGTTCAGCCCGAACACCTTGTTGTCCACGATGTTGATGGCCACCCCTTGCGCCCCGCGCGTGGTAAGGGATGCGTGCAATTTCTGCGTCAGCAGCACGGGGGCAAAGAGATTCACTCGCATATGCGCTTCCAGCGTCTCGGCGGTGGCGCTCGCGGCGGTGTCGTAACCAAAGCTTGAGGCGTTGTTGACCAGCAGCCCGAGTGGGCAGATCGCCTCGCATTCCTCATGCAGTCGCGCCACCGCCCCGGCATCGCCCAGATCAGCTTGCACGGGCGTTGCCGCCCCGCCAGCGGCGATAATCTGCCCCGCCACCTCCCGCGCGCCCGCGCCGGAATTGTGGTGGTGCACGAACACATGCCAACCCTTGGCCCCCAGATGCCGGGCAATGCTGGCCCCCAGCCGCCTGCCGCCGCCCGTGACAAGGGCGCCCTTCATGTCATTTTCTTCCGCATACCATCGGCATAGACGAGACCGCCTTAAAACCCAAATTCCACCGCCCAACTGATAAGTGGTATAAAAACTAATAGCCGATAGAATTTATAGGATATGGGTGATTATGCCTTGCCACAGGCTCCCAGGGTAAAAATTTTGTCTCACGGGAGCCTGATTTACATGAGGCTTTTTGCATTTGTGCGCGGCTATTGCGCGTGCCAAGTACAGGCCCAGTTGAGATGGAGACAGGTTGTATGCAAGCCGCGGACGCGAAGGTAAGCTTGACGCATTTGCAGCGTTTGGAGGCTGAATCGATCCACATCATGCGCGAGGTGGTGGCCGAAGCCGAGAAGCCGGTGATGCTGTATTCTGTCGGCAAGGATAGTGCGGTGATGCTGCATCTGGCGCGCAAGGCTTTTTACCCGGCACCGCCGCCATTTCCGCTGCTGCATGTGGATACGACCTGGAAATTTAAAGCCATGTATGAGCTGCGCGACCGCATGGCGCGCGAAAGCGGCATGGAGCTGCTGGTTTACCAAAACCCCGAGGCCAAGGAGAAGAACATCAACCCGTTCGACCACGGCCCGCTGCATACCGATATGTGGAAGACCGAGGGGCTGAAGCAGGCGCTGGACAAATATGGGTTCGACGCAGCCTTCGGCGGCGCGCGCCGTGATGAGGAAAAAAGCCGTGCGAAGGAGCGGATATTCTCTTTCCGTTCCGCCAACCACCGCTGGGACCCGAAAAGCCAGCGCCCGGAACTGTGGAATCTTTATAACGCCCGTAAGAACAAGGGCGAGAGCATCCGCGTGTTCCCCATCTCCAACTGGACCGAGCTGGATATCTGGCAATACATCCATCTCGAGAACATCCCCATCGTGCCTTTATATTTTGCGGCGGAGCGGCCGGTGGTGGAGCGTGACGGGCTGCTGATCATGGTGGATGACGAGCGGTTCCGTTTCAACCCCGGTGAAAAACCAGAGCCGAGATCCGTGCGCTTCCGCACGCTGGGCTGCTACCCGCTTTCGGGCGCGGTGGAGAGCAATGCGCATTCCATCACCGAGGTGATCCAGGAAACATTACTCACCACCACCTCCGAGCGCCAGGGAAGGGTGATCGATAAGGATGCGGGCGGGGCCAGCATGGAAAAGAAGAAGCAGGAGGGGTATTTCTGATGAGCCAGGTGCAGGAAAGCTCCTACAAGGCCGATGCGCTGATCGCCCAGGATATCGAGGCCTATCTGCTGAAGCACCAGCATAAATCGCTGCTGCGCTTCATCACCTGCGGCTCGGTGGATGACGGTAAATCCACCCTCATCGGCCGGCTGCTGTATGATTCGAAGATGATCTTCGAGGACCAGCTCGCCGCCCTGGAAGCTGATTCCAAGAAGGTCGGCACGCAGGGGCAGAATATCGATTTCGCGCTGCTGGTGGATGGCCTTGCCGCCGAGCGCGAGCAGGGCATCACCATCGATGTGGCGTACCGTTTCTTCGCCACCGAGAGGCGCAAATTCATCGTCGCCGATACACCCGGCCATGAGCAATATACGCGCAACATGGTCACCGGCGCCTCGACGGCGGACCTCGCGGTGATCCTCATCGACGCGCGCAAGGGCGTGCTCACGCAGACGCGCCGGCATTCCTACCTCGCCCATCTCATCGGCATCCGCCACATCGTGCTGGCGGTGAACAAGATGGATTTGATTGGCTACGACCAGGACAAATACGACGCCATCGTGGCCGAATACCGGCAGTTCGCGGAAGGCATCGGCATCAGGCATTTCACGCCCATGCCGATCTCGGGCTATGCGGGCGACAATATCACCACAAGCTCACCGAACACGCCCTGGTATAATGGCGTGCCGTTGGTGGAGTTCCTGGAAAATGTGGAGCTGGACGTAACAGCCGACCAGGCCAAGCCGTTCCGCCTGCCAGTGCAATGGGTGAACCGCCCGAATCTGGATTTCCGTGGTTTCGCCGGGCAAATTGCCAGCGGTATGGTGAAGCCGGGCGATGACATCCGGGTGCTGCCATCAGGCAAAACCTCAACCGTTTCGCGCATCGTCAGCTTCGATGGCGATTTGCCGCAGGCAGTGGCCGGGCAATCGGTCACGCTCTGCTTCGCCGATGAGATCGACTGCTCACGCGGCGATGTCATCACCCCGGCGGATGCGCCGGTGCAGGTGGCGGACCAGTTCGAGGCCACCATCGTGTGGATGGCCGATGAGGCAATGACCCCCGGCCGTGCCTACTGGATCAAGCTCGGCACGCAAACCGTCTCCGCCACCATCCAGGCGCCGAAATACCAGATCAACGTCAACACGCTGGAACACGCGGCGGTGAAGACGCTGGAGCTGAATGCCATCGGTGTCGCCAACATCACCACAGACCGGCCGATCCCCTTCGAGCCTTATGAGGAGAGCCACGCGCTGGGCGGGTTTATCGTTATCGACAAGATGACCAACGCCACCGTGGGTGCCGGCATGCTCAGCTTCTCGCTGCGCCGCTCGCAGAATGTGCATTGGCAGGCGCTGGATGTTTCGCGGGAAGTGCATGCGGGTTTGAAGAACCAGAAGCCGGCCGTGCTTTGGTTCACGGGCCTCTCCGGTGCCGGTAAATCCACCATCGCCAACCTGGTTGAGAAGAAGCTGGTGCGGATGAACCGCCACACCTTCCTGCTGGATGGCGATAATGTCCGCCACGGGCTGAACAAGGATCT
>JAGXAO010000022.1 GCA_018971565.1 Rhodospirillales bacterium | reverse complement strand
AGCTTCTGGCGGAAATACTCGGTCTGCATCGGGTTCATAAACTCTTCGTCTTCCGATGGCCGGTAATCCGGTGGCAACGATATCAGCATGCCGTCAGATCCTTAATTCCGCTGGGCGAGTCCTGTTACCGCCCGTCGTCAGGCGGGCTTATAGCGATGCCCCGCTAACAAGCCAAGCCGCACGGCCGGGCACCCACGCACCGGCGCGGCTTTTTTGCCTTGCCTGCCAATGCAAGCGGATAAAAGGTTGATGACGGCCGCGAATTTGTACGTTATGGAGGCAACTCCGTTACCGAACAGAGGCAAATTGCCCGGCCAATGGCGGAATCGGGCCACAGATGCGCCTTAATGCTATCGCTGAATGTTAACCATGAACATCGAACCCCGCTTCCTCTCTCAGCTCGACCCCGCCCCCGGCACGCCGCTCATCTCCGTGGTCGTGCCCGTGCATAACGAGGCGCCGAATTTGCAGCCGTTAATCTCAGCGATCAGCGCGGCGCTCGCGGGCATTGAGCATGAAATCGTCTATGTCGACGATGGCAGCTCGGATGCCACGCCGCAGGTGCTTGCGGAAATTGCGCAGACCCTGCCCACCCTTGTGCGCGTGCGCCATAAGCAAAGCTGCGGGCAGAGCGGTGCGGTCATCACCGGCGTTAAGTCTGCTCAGGGCACCTACATCGCCACGCTGGATGGCGATGGCCAGAACGACCCCGCGGACATTCCCGCCATGCTGGAGGCCATGCGAGAGGCCGAGGCCAAAGGCCCGCGCCCGGTGCTCATCGCCGGCCACCGCGTCAACCGGCAAGACAGTAACGCCAAGCGCTATGGCTCGCGCCTGGCCAACCGGGTGCGCGCCTGGGCACTGCAGGACGCCACGCCAGATACGGGCTGTGGTGCCAAGCTGTTCCGCCGTCAGGCTTTTCTGGCGTTGCCGCATTTCGACCATATCCACCGCTTTCTACCAGCTTTGTTCATCCGCGCCGGTGGCCAGGTTGTCTCCGTGCCGGTGCGCCACCATGCCCGTGCCCACGGCGCCTCGCATTATAACAATTGGCAGCGCCTGAAGGTGGGCATTGTGGACCTCGCCGGTGTTGCCTGGCTGCAGCGCCGGTGGAAGGTGCCGCAGATAGATGGCCGCGATGAATAGCAGCGGCACAGTCGCCGCGCAGCGCAGTGCGGCCAAGGCGATTAAACCAGCCTTGATGGCGGGCGGGTTGATCGCCATTGCCGCAACCCTGCCGTTAATGGGGCATGGCGCGGCCCAAACCACCCTCACCAGCGCCTTGGCAGAGGGCGGGCTGCGCGGGCAGACGGTATTTCTGCTTCTCTCCACGCTGCTCATCGGCATCGGGCTGCCACGGCAGATCCCGGCCTTTGCCGCCGGTTACGCTTTTGGCCCCTGGTATGGCACCGCCATTGCCCTGGTAGCGCAAGTGCTTGCCTGCAGTCTGGATTTCATCTGGGCACGCGCCATTGCGCAGGATTTTTGCCGCCGCAAATTCGGCGCCAAGCTGGCCTGGGTAGACCGCACCCTAACCCGCCACCCCTTCACCGCCACGCTGATGCTGCGGCTTATGCCCGTTGGCAATAATCTTCTGCTGAACCTCGCGGCCGGCCTTACCTCGGTGCGCATGTTGCCGTTCCTGGCCGCCTCGGCCATCGGCTTCATCCCGCAAACCATCGTTTTCGCCCTGCTCGGCAAAGGCAGCGCCCCAGACCATGCGCATCTTCTGCTGCTGGGCGGCGCCACCTTCCTGGCCTCCGCCTTGCTTGGGCTGATATTGCTGCGCCGGAACCGCGCCGCCGCATAGAATTTCTATTCCGCCGCCAGCTTCTGCCGTGCTGCCGCAGCTTCATAGGCCGCAAGGTAGCCTTGCACCATCGCCTCGCGCGGCTCTGGCGGGGTAATGCCGCCCGCCAGTTTTTCCCACAGCCCCACTTCGGTCGCGGCACGGCGCATCGTCTCAGCCAAAGCGCGGGCGTCACCCAGTTCAAACAGCAGGCCGTCCTTGCTATCGGTAATCCGCTCAGCCGGGCCGCCCTGGTTGGAGGCGATAACGGGCCGCCCGAAATGCCAGGCCTCGGAAATCACCAGGCAGAAAATCTCCCACCAGGTTGAGGGCACCACCACCCAATCCACCCGCGCCATTCGCGCAGCCAGTTGGCCGTGGGGGTAACCGCCATTAAAGCTCACCCGCCGTTCGGCCAGCGGGCGTTCCGCTTCCTCCGCCAGAAAATCTTCAATTTCCTTCCGCCGCGCAGGCGTTGCGAATTGAATATTCTCACCGTTGATCTCGACCGCGAAATCATCGAACCCCTCGGCCCGCAGCAGGTTCACGGCTTCCAGCAGAACATGCAGCCCCTTCACATCCACCATCTGCCCGAAAAAGCCAAAGCGGTTGCGCCGGGCGGGTGCTGCGGCCTGCGCCGAAAATTTTGGCATTTGCAAGCCATTAGGCACATGCAGGAACTTCTCTGCATCCAGCCCCCAGCGCGTGTAAAATTCGATCATGAAGCGGCTGGGCACGGTGAACAGATCCACCACGTGCAGATGCGCCTTCATCCATTGCTCGCGCAGAAAATATTCTTCCGGGCCAAAATGCGGTTGGCATTGATGGCAGCGCACCTGGCTGGCCTGCTCACATAACGAGCCATCGCCCTTGCGCACCATGTGCCCATCGGCAGCACAGATGGCCATGAACTCATGCGCCGTGAACACAATCCTGGCATCCGGCAAAATCTTCCGCGTCAGCGTCAGGTAATCGATGCCGTAGGCCATGAAATGATGAAAATGCACCACATCAGGGCTGATGCGCTTCAGGAACACGGCGAAGGCTTCAGCCTGCAAGGGCAACGGCAATTTATGCCAGTTGTAATCGTAATCATATGAAAGAAACAGAAACTCGTTTTCGCGCTGGTCAAACCCGGTGATGCGCGCTCCGCTTTTAAACATGGCCGGCGAATTATAGTCAGCCGAGCAAAGCAGCACCGGCTCCACGCCCGGCACAGCCTTCAGCCCCTGGAACAGCTCATGCGCCATTTGCTGCGAGCCGCCGCGCACAAGCTCCGGGTGATACATGGCGATGATTAGAATTTTCACGGCCGCACCTCCGCCAGCGCCGGGTGCACCGGCGCCGGGCCAAGCAAAGCTGCCTTCACCGGCTCCACCCAGCTATGGGTAAACAGCCAGCGGTTCACCGCCGCCGCCCCTTCATGCACCATCTGGCGGGCGCTGCCCTTGCCTTCCAGATGGTACAGCCGCAAATCCGCGAGCCAGGCGGGGCGGCCGGCCTCCAGGCTGCGCAGGCATAAATCCGCATCCTCGTAATGGCCGAAGATGTAGTCTTGCGAAAACCCTTCCAGCTCCTCAAACCATGCGCTGCTCATGGAAATAAATGCTCCGGTCACCGCCGGCACCGGGCGGGGGCGCAGCAATGCCGCATCCTCGGGCGGCGCGCCCTTGCCGTAATGCTCCACGCGCAGAATCGTTTCGTCATCTTTCTGCTCCAGCAAGAAGCCCGGCATCGTATCGGCTTCGAAATACATGCCTGCATGCATCAGTGAACCGTCGCTGTAATAAAGTGCCGCGCCGAAAATATCCGTGCGCAGGGCTGGCAAGTCTTCAACCTGCGCCAGGTGGCGGCGGGCGAAGTCCGGTTCTTTCGGAAACACATCCGGGTTCATAAAAACCAGCCGCTTTGCCCGCGCATGTGCCGCCCCCAGATTATTCGCCGCGGCAAACCCGGCATTCGCCCCCAGCAGAATCAGCGTGATGTCGAGCCCGTAAGCAAGCTGGGCGATGGCAGCTTCCTGCAACAGCCTCTCCGCCAGAGCCTGGCTGTTGCAGACATAGATAAACTCGTAATCCTCCGCCCCTGCCTGCCTTGAAAAAAGCGCCTGTTGCAGTGCCAGATAATCCGGTTTGCCGTAGAGGCACACAATAACCGAGGCCTTCGGCACTCGTCCGCCGTGGTGAAAACGTTCGATGTAAGGGGTGCTCACCGCCTTGCGCGTCAACATCTGGCTGAAATCGACAAGCTGTGAACCAATTGCCCGGCCAATTGAGGAAACCGAGTTGAAATAGGCCGGGCCAGGATATTGCGCGCTCGCCAGATGGTTCAGCACCGTGCTCCGCAGATCCAGATCGTCCTGCGATTCAATATTCACGATCAGGATCAGCTCAGCGCCGGATTTCAGCCGCATCACCGCATTGCATTTGCCCGTGGGCAGGCGCCGCGCGGCATAAATGAAGCCCCAGAAGCCCAGCGCGTGCGGTGTGGCGAGCCTGGCAACCTGATCCGCATCTGGCCTGCGCACCCGTGCCAGGCTGGCGGCTGAAAACGCGACCGACCAGCCCGCCACGTAAAGTTCCACACTGTCCAGCCGGTCCAGTGAATCGTTAACCCAGCCTGTCACAAACAATCCGCCCGCACTGGAAAGCTTGATCGTATCCACCGCACCAAGCGGCGTGTGCGGGGCTTCGCCGGTGCTTCCCGGCCGGGCGGTAATAATAATCTTGTCGCGCGGCAGGTCCCGCGGGGCCATGGCCAGCCTGCCCTCAGCGCGGCCATATTGCTCGTAATGTTCCCTGGCGGAGCGGAATTTACCTTCAGCTACCGCCATCAGAACATCAGGGTTCAGGCGCAGATACGTCTCTTCGTCGAACTCCGGCAGCGGCGCGGGCGGTGCTTTCCTGGCCCTGCCCGTCGTTCCGTCATCCATGCCACCCTCCAAAAAGCCCCGCTCGCATCAGGCCAGACGCTAACTTTATCGCGCATCCGGCACAAGCCACGGCATTTTATGGCTAGGGGCGCTTAATCTCGTTCAAAAACCCGCCAACCTGGCCGGCCACGGCGAATGTGAACGCACAAGGCACCACCGTGCCACGCTCAACATCGTAATGCAGGCTGCTCAGCGCCAAATAAATGCCGCCAGGGGCCAGCGTTACCGTTTGCTTCGGGGGAATCATAAGCTGGGTCAGGGGTTTGCCGTTCTTTCCCATCAGCACGGTGTTATCAGCATCCGGGCAGCTCCAGGCGTTCAGCACATCCGGGGTCGAACCATCGTTGTGAATCTGGATAAACCCCTCGGTGCTGTTCTGTTTGCCCACAGCCCGCCAGACAGATCCATGATCCACCCTGATATTCACAAGGGGCGTTGTGGTGTCGGCAAGTGCGGGGGCGGCGCCAAGCAGCAGGGGAGCAGCCAGCATCAGGTCACGAAGCTTCATGCAAGACTTTCATATTTCTCAAGTTGCCAGGACTGAGGTTCTTTTGCCGCGGTATAGTACCACTCGGCAACCAGCGGATGCGCCCGCACGGCATCGCAATAGGTTTTCGCGGCGGCGGAAAGCGGCGGCGCATAGGTCAGCAGCCGCGCCACCACCGGGGCATACATTGCATCCGCCGCGTTGAAATCCGCGCCGAACAGATACGGCCCCCCGGCACCAAACGCCGCCCGCGTCTGCGCCCACAGCGTCTCAATGCGCGCGATATCCGCCAGGCTCTCCGGGTTCTGCCCCAGCCCGGCATAATCCGTCCGGCCCAAATTCATCGGCATGGCCAGGCGCAAACCCCTGAACCCGGAATGCATCTCAGCCGCAATGGCGCGCGCCCGCGCCTTGGCCACACGCCCGGCGGGCCACAGAGCCGGATTTAAATCCGCACAATATTCCGCGATGGCCAGGCTTTCCCAAATTTCCGCGCCGTCATGCTCCAGATAAGGCACCAGCCCGCTGGGTGAAATCTTCTTCACCTCGGGCGAATTGCCCCCCGCAAGCGGCACAAAAATTTCCTCTGCCCGCAAACCGGCAAGCCGCACCAGCAGCCAGCCGCGCAAAGACCATGACGAATACCGCGCCGTTCCCAGATAAAGCCTCGCCGCCATGCCATACCTCCCTGAACCTCTATAGCCCCGGCGCCGCGCGGCGTGATAGGGGCGAGCATGGCGCTTAACGCAACGGAATGGGCCGGGCTACGGCTGAACCGGCCGCTGGTGATGGGGATTCTCAACGTCACGCCGGATTCCTTCTCCGATGGTGGGCTGCATTTCAGCCCACAGGCCGCAATTCAAGCGGGCCAGCGGATGCTTGCCGAAGGGGCCGACATTCTGGACATTGGCGGAGAGAGCACCCGCCCCGGCGCGGCCCCCGTTCCAATCGGCCTGGAAATTGACCGGATCACCCCTGTTATCCGCGCTTTGGCCGCCAAGGGCGCGGTGATCTCAATCGACACCCGCAACGCCGAAACCATGGCGGCCGGGCTGGCGGCCGGCGGGAGGATCGTGAACGACATCTCCGGCCTCCGGCACGACCAAGCCGCCCTGCCCCTGGTGGCGCGCCAGGCCTGCCCGGTGGTGTTGATGCATATGCGCGGCACGCCGGAAACCATGAATACCCTCGCCACCTATGAAAACGTGGCGCAAGAGGTGGCAGCCGAACTCACCGCTCTGCGGGATGCGGCGCTGGCGGCAGGTGTGCGGCCTGAAAATATCTGCCTGGACCCCGGAATCGGCTTCGCCAAGCGCGGGGCGCAGAACGTGGCCCTGCTGCACGCCACCGCCCGGCTGGCCGCCCTCGGCCATCCGCTGCTCATCGCCCTCTCGCGCAAGCGTTTTCTGGGCGAGATCTCCGGCGAAACCAGCGCGCTGCACCGTGACCCCGAGAGCCTGGCGGGTGCGATCTATGCCTGCACGCAAGGCGCGCATATATTGCGGGTGCATGACGTGGCCGGAACAGTAAAGGCCCTGCGCGTCTGGCAGAGATTGACTGAGAGAGATGATGGATAAAAAGCCCCACCGCCGCCTGTTCGGCACAGACGGGATTCGCGGCACCGCCAACACCGCGCCGATGACAGCCGAGATCGCGCTCAAGCTCGGCCAGGCGGCCGGGCTGCTGTTCACCAGGGGCAACCACCGGCACCGGGTGATCATCGGCAAGGATACGCGGCTTTCCGGCTACATGCTGGAACCAGCCCTCACGGCGGGCTTTATCTCGGCGGGCATGAACGTGACCATCGCGGGCCCCCTGCCCACACCCGCCATCGCCATGCTCACGCGCTCCCTGCGGCTCGATCTCGGTGTCGTCATCTCCGCCTCGCACAACCCGTATGAGGATAACGGCATCAAGCTGTTCGGGCCGGATGGGGCAAAATTATCAGACGAGGCAGAGGCTGAGATCGAGGCGCTGATGGCGCAAGACCTCTCCGCGCGCATGGCCCCGCCCTCGGGGCTTGGCCGCGCCTCCCGGCTGGTGGATGCCGCCGGGCGTTACATCGAGGCTGCCAAATTCTCCCTGCCGCGCGGCTTGCGGCTGGATGGCCTGCGGATCGTGCTGGATTGCGCCCATGGCGCCGCCTACCGTGTGGCCCCCGCCGCCTTGTTCGAGCTGGGGGCGGAGGTGATTCCGCTGGGCATTTCGCCAGACGGTTTCAACATCAACCGCGAAGCAGGTTCCACCGCGCCAAAGGCGCTGTGCGAGGCGGTGCTGGAACATGGCGCGGATATCGGCATCGCGCTGGATGGCGACGCCGACCGGGTGATCATCGCCGATGAACGCGGCGAGATTATCGATGGCGACCAGATTCTCGGCCTCATCGCGCGGGACATGGCGCAGGCGGGGCAATTGCGCGGCGGCGGTATCGTCGCCACCGTCATGAGCAATCTGGGACTGGAGCGGTTTCTGGCCGGGCTGGGGCTCGGCCTTACCCGCACCAAGGTAGGAGACCGTTACGTGGCCGAGGCGATGCGCAACCAGGGCTTCAATCTGGGCGGCGAACAATCCGGCCATGTCATCCTCTCGGATTTCGCCACCACAGGGGATGGGCTGGTGGCGGCGCTGCAGGTGCTCTCTGTGCTGGTTCGCTCGGGCAAACGCGCTTCGGAAACCTGCCGGGTGTTCACGCCCTTGCCGCAGCTTCTGCGCAATGTGCGCTATCGCGGCGCATCGCCGCTGGGCCTGCCGCATATCCAAACCGCCATTGCGGCCGCCGCCGCGCGGCTGGCGGGCACCGGGCGCGTGCTCATCCGCCCCTCCGGCACCGAACCCTTGATCCGCGTGATGGCCGAGGGCGAGGACCAGGCACTGATTGAGGACATCGTGGATGGCCTCTGCGTTGAAATCGCCGCCGCCACCGCGCAAGCCGCCGAATGAGCAAACCCATGATTGCGCGCGTGCTCACCATCGCGGGGTCTGATTCCGGCGGCGGCGCCGGGATTGAGGCGGACATCAAAACCATCTCGGCTCTCGGCGGTTATGGCTGCACCACCATCACCGGCCTTACTGCGCAGAATACGCTGGGGGTAAAAGCCGTGCACCCTGTGCCGGCTGATTTCGTGGTGCTTTCCATGCGCGCCGTGCTGGAAGATATCGGGGTGGATGCGATCAAGCTCGGCATGTTGACCAGCGAGCCGATTATCCGCGCCGTGGCGGCGAACTTGCCCGCGGGCGTACCTTTGGTGCTGGACCCGGTGATGGTTTCCACTTCCGGCGCCGCGCTGCTGCCGGATGGCGCAATTACCGCACTTATCTCAGAACTCATCCCAAAAGCCACGCTCATCACGCCCAATCTGCCGGAAGCCGCTAAAATTACCGGCCTGCCCGTGGAAACACAGGCCCAGCGCATTGTTGCCGGGAAGGCATTGCTGGAAATGGGCGCCAAGGCCGCACTGGTGAAAGGCGGGCATGGCGCGGAGGCGGAGCTGACGGATCTGCTGATAACGCGCCAGAACGTGGTTGCCATCACCCTGCCGCGCATCGAAAGCCGTAATACGCACGGCACCGGCTGCACCATGTCCTCGGCCATTGCCACCGGGCTGGCGCAGGGCATGGGGCTGGAAGCAGCGGTGCGAAGGGCGCGGGATTATCTTCAGGCCGCCATCGCCACCGCGCCTGGCATCGGCGCCGGGCACGGGCCGGTGAATCACCTTGTTGCGTACACAACCTGAAATCCGGCATCCTTTAAAAACAATAACTAACATCATGTTAGTGTGTTCCACGTGGAACATTGCCGGGCCAACAGGCTTGCGCTAAGCAGGAATACCCAGAAACGGGAGGAAATATGTCCTGGCTGCATAATCCGCTCACCGGCCCGCAAGGCGGAGCCGAACTCGTTATCACCCCCATCACCCACGATATTGGCGGCCTGCGCGTGCGCCGCGCCTTGCCCCATGCCAAGCGGCGCATGGTGGGGCCGTTCGTGTTCCTGGACCATATCGGCCCCGCCTTCATGGAACCGGGCCATGGGCTGGATGTACGGCCGCATCCACATATTGGCCTCGCCACCATCACCTATCTGATGCAGGGACGGATTTTCCACCGGGATACGCTGGGAAGCGCTCAGGAAATTCGCCCAGGCGAGATAAACTGGATGACCGCCGGGCGCGGCATCGCCCATTCCGAGCGCAGCCCGGAGGATACGCGGCAAAGCGGCCAGCCCATGCTCGGCATCCAAAGCTGGGTGGCCCTGCCGAAAGAGGCTGAGGAAACCGCCCCCGGTTTTTTTCACCACGAAGGCGCCACCCTGCCGCAGCTAGAGGATGGCGGAATCGTCGCGCGCATCATCGCGGGCAGTGCTTATGGTGAAACCTCGCCGGTGAAGGTGTTCTCCGGCACGCTTTATGTGGATGCGAGCCTGGCCGCCGGGGCAAGCCTGCCGCTGCCAGGGGAGCACGAGGAACGCTCCGTGCAGATTGTGGCAGGCGAGGTGGAGATTGCGGGCGAGCGGTTCGGCGAGGGGCAATTGCTCATCTTCCGCCCTGGCGATGCGATTACGGTACGCGCGATGACTGATTCCCGGCTGATGCTGCTGGGTGGCGCGCCGCTGGATGGGCCGCGCCACATCTGGTGGAATTTTGTTTCAAGCTCGACAGAGCGGATCGAACAGGCGAAACAGGACTGGCAGAATCGCCGTTTCGGGCTCGTACCCGGAGACGAACAAGAGTTCATCCCGCTGCCGGAAGCCAAGCCGGCGGGCGCATAAGGAGAGAGGCATGAGCGAGAGCATAAGCGTTACCGTAACCCGGCAGGAAGATTTCCGATTTCTCGTGGAATTCGGACCGCAATATGCCACGATGATCGCCGATGAACCCATGCCCATCGGGGTTGATTCCGGCCCATCTCCCCAGCATCTGCTGGCAGCCTCCATCGCCAACTGCCTCTGCGCCAGCCTCACCTTCGCCTGCCGGAAATTTCATGAAGACCCTGGCGAGTTCTCCGCCACCGTTACATGCGATATCGGCCGCAACGAGAGAAACCGGCTGCGGGTTACCCTGCTCGATGTCCGTATCACCCTCAACGGCGCGCCGGAGGCCGTGCCGCATCTCGCCCGCGCGCTGGCAAGCTTCGAGGATTTCTGCACCGTGACCGAAAGCGTGCGGCAGGGCATCCAGGTGAATGTGGGTGTGTTCGGGCCGGATGGCACGAAGCTGCACTGACCGAGCGGCTTTGAATTTCCGGGCGGACGGGCTAAAGAAGCCCGGCCCCGCGAAGGGCAACGTGTTTCATAATGTCTCCGTAGCTCAGCAGGATAGAGCACCAGATTCCTAATCTGGGGGCCGTGGGTTCGAATCCCGCCGGGGACATACCTTTTCCAAAACATCACGGTAAAATGCGGATTTTCGCCCAGCGCCTGTTCAACGGTAAAGCTTTCACCGGCCCCGCCACGGTGGAGGTCGTGGATGGGCGGATCGTCTCTGTACAGCCGGGCGAGGTGGCGGCAGATATCCGCCTGGCCCATGGCGTACTGGGGCCGGGGCTGATCGACCTGCATAATAATGGCGCGTTCGGGGTGGATTGCGCCACCGCCACGCCGGAAGGCTGGGATGTTTTTGTGAACGGGCTGGCGGCGCGTGGCGTAACCTCCGTGCTGCCCACCATCATCACTGCCCCACTGCCGGACATCGCCGAGGCCGCGGTGCGGCTGCGGGAGGCGATGCGCCGCCACCCTGGCTTGCTGGGCCTGCATCTGGAGGGGCCGTTTCTGGCGCCCGCCAAACGCGGCGCCCACCGGGAGGATTGGCTGCGCCCGCCGGATGAAGCGGTGCTGGATGAACTGCTGGCAGGCCCAGCCGGGGCGGTGCTGCGCCTCATCACCCTCGCGCCGGAATTGCCGTATGGCCTGGAGGCCCTTGAAAAATTTGTACAAGCGGGAATTGCCGTTTCACTCGGCCACACGGCGGCGGATGCAGCGCAGATGCGCGCCGGAGCGGATGCCGGGGCAAGGCTCGTCACGCATCTGTTCAACGCGCAATCGCCGCTTGGCCACCGCGCCCCCGGCGCGCCTGGTGCGGGGCTGACCGACCCGCGCCTTTCGCCCTGCATTATCGTGGACGGGGTGCATGTAGACCCAGCCTTGTTGCAGATTGCCTTTGCCGCCTGCCCGCGCGCCATCGCGGTGACGGATTCCATCGCCCTGGCCGGGCTTGCCACTGGCGCCACGCTGGAATTTGGCGGCGCTCTGGCCATGCTTGGGCCGGATGGCGTGGGGCGGCGGGCGGATGGCACCATCGCCGGGGCGGGGATTACCTTGGATGAAGGCGTACGGCGGATGATTGCCTTTGGCATTCCGCCGGAAACCGCGCTGGCCGCCGCAACCTCCCGCCCCGCCGCGGCACTGGGGTTGGATGCCGGGCGCATCGGCCCCGGTGCGTTGGCGGATCTGGTCTGGTGGTCCGATGATTTCCACGCCTTGCAGGTGTGGCAGGCGGGTGTTGCGGCCCCGGCCTTGAAGCCACGCGGCACCGAATCCCCGCGTACCGAATTGATGGATTTGGAGGCGCGCGGCACCGAAGAAATCGTGCGCCTGTTCCTGGGCCAGGAAGCATCCGCCTTGCGCGCGCTGGGCGCCGCGTCTCCGGCCCTTGCCCGGCTGGTTGATGCCGTGGCGGCGCGGCTGGCGGCGGGTGGGCGGCTGTTTTACGCCGGGGCGGGCACATCCGGGCGGCTGGGGTTTCTGGATGCGGTAGAATGCCGCCCCACTTTCGGGGTGGAGCCTGGGTTGATCATACCGCTGCTGGCGGGCGGGACGGAGGCGTTTATTAAAGCCGCGGAAGGTGCCGAGGATGACGAAGCCGCCGCGCGCATTGCACTGGATGAACACGGCTTCAACGCCCGTGATGCGCTGGTGGGTATCGCCGCTTCTGGCTCCACGCCCTTTACCCTGGCGGCACTGCGCCATGCCGGGGCGTTGGGCGGCCTCACCGGTGCTATCGTCAACAATGCGGGCACGGCCATGGCCCAGGCGGCGGAGATCGCGGTGGAAATTGCCTCCGGCCCGGAGATCATCGCAGGCTCCACCAGGCTTTCCGCTGGCAGCACCGAGAAGATGGCGCTGAACATTCTCTCCTCCACAGTGATGATCCGCCTTGGCAAAACCTATGGGCCGTTCATGGTGGATATGCGCGCCAGCAACGCCAAGCTGCGCCGCCGCGCCCTGGCGATGGTGATGGCGCTGACGGATGCGGACGAGCACCGGGCAAGCCTTGAACTGGAGGCTTGCGGAATGCATGTTAAGCTGGCTGTGCTGGCCATAAAGCGTGACCTTGCACCGGAAACGGCGCGGGAAAAACTGGCGGCGGCGGGCGGTTCGCTGCGGCGGGCCTTGGCGGTCTGACGAGACGACAAAGGTGGCCGGAATATGATTGGTTTGGCGCGGAAGGCTGACGATTTTATCATCGACCGGGTTTTGCAACCGGGCGTGGACCGGGCTGAATGGTGGCTTGGAATGCGGGTATATACCCTTGCACGCATTTGCACCGGTGCGGGCGCCCTTGCCGGGCTGTTATGGGTAAAATTGTTCGACCGGGCCTATTCGCCGGATTTCTTCGAGGACATGCTGTGCCTCGGCATTATGGCCGGAGCGGCCTATGTGCAGATAAACACCCAGCAGGCGCGTGGCGCGCGCCGCGCGAACATGGCGCCTGCCGTGCGGCTTACGGGGCTGCTGTGGCGCACGCTCTGGCTGCTGGATTTGGTGCTGTTTGTCACGCAATGGCCGCTTCAGGCGCATACGCAGCTTATCTGGAACTTCACCTGGACGCTGCTGCTGGTGCTGCCTTACTGGCTGATCTGCTGCCACGAGGCGCCGCCACGGGAATACCGCCGCGAACTGCGCTACGCCACCATTCCGGTACGCTAAGCCCCCTGTGCCGGGCGCCCCGGCGCGGTGCCTCAGCTTTTGCGGGAGACCGTGAACAGGGCAAGCCCCTGAAGCAACGCTGCCCGCTCACCGAACATATCCAGATGCCCCGCCGCTTGTTCCGCCAGCATCTTCGCCTGAGACCGGGCGCGCTCCAGCCCCATGATGCGGACCATGGTGGCCTTGCCCGCCGCGGCATCCTTGCCGGCGCTTTTGCCCATTTCCTCGGCTGTCGCGGTTTCGTCCAGCACGTCGTCATAAATCTGGAAGGCGGCACCCAAATCCCGCCCATAAGCCATGATGGCCTGGCGCTGCGGAACGGGGGCGCGGCCCAGAATCGCCCCTGCCTCGGCAGCGTATTGAATCAGCCGCCCGGTTTTCAGGGCCTGTAAACGGGTGATCTCCGGGCCGGTGAGGTCCTTGCCCTCTGATTCCATATCGATCATCTGCCCGCCGACCATGCCGCGCATACCCGAAGCACCGGCTAACGCCAGCACCAGCTCAATGCGTGCTTCCGGGTCTGCATGGGTGTCTTCCTCGGCCAGAACCTCAAACGCACGGGTTTGCAGCGCATCACCGGCCAGAATGGCGGTGGCCTCATCGAACTTCCGGTGGCAGCTAGGCTGGCCACGGCGCAGATCGTCATCGTCCATTGCCGGCAGATCGTCATGCACCAGCGAATAAGCATGCAGCATCTCAACCGAGGCCGCCACGCGGGCCGCGCAGGTGCGGTTGACGGAGAACAGCTTTGCAACCTCAATCACCAGAAACGCGCGCATCCGCTTGCCGCCATTCAGCACGGCATAGCGCATTGCCTCCACCAGCCTGGCCTCGGCGCCGGCAGGCAGCGGCAGCAAAGCCTCAAGCTGCGCCTCCACCAAACGTGAGGTTTCAGCCAGCGCCAGAGCCAGCACGTCTGGTTTGCGCACCAAATCTAGCGCCATGTTTATTCCCCGTCCTTCAAGGCCAGCGAGCCATCAGCCCGCGCCACAATCGCCTGCACCCGCGCCTCGGCATGGGCCAGTTTTTCCTCGCAATGTTTTTTCAGGGCCGCGCCACGCTCATACGCCGTAATCGCGTCCTCAAGCTTTTGCTGGCCGGATTCGAGCCCGCGCACGATCGTCTCAAGTGCGGCCAGCGCCTCCTCGAAGGACATCGCGGCAATATCGGAATTCACTGTCATGAGGGCTCCCCTATCCGCGCCGCACCGGAATCGCAACCACCGCTGCTCACAGCCGCATCAAGCCCCGCACATGCGCCGCGCAGCTTTGGGCAAGGGCTTCAAGGTTGTATCCCCCTTCAAGCACGGAAACGACACGCCCTGGGCAGCATTCATCCGCCACCGCCAGCAACTCTTCCGTCAGCCAGGTGTAATCCGCCGCCTGCAATTGCAACTGCGCCAGCGGGTCGGCCGCATGGGCATCAAACCCGGCGGAGATGATGAGAAGCTCCGGCGCGAAGGCCCGCAGGTCCGGCAAAATACCTTCCCTCCATGCTTCCCGGAACGCCTTGCTGCCGGTGCCGGGCGGCAGAGGCATGTTGAAGATATTGCCCACCCCGGTTTCAGATTTTGAGCCAGTACCGGGAAAGCAGGGGGATTGATGGGAGGAGGCATACATCACCGCCGCATCCTGGTAGAAAATCTCCTGCGTGCCATTGCCGTGATGCACATCGAAATCCACCACCGCGACGCGCTTCAGCCCCCATTTGTTGCGGGCGTGGCGCGCGGCCACGGCAACATTGTTAAAAAAGCAGAAGCCCATGGCGCGGTCTGTTTCCGCATGGTGGCCGGGCGGGCGCATGGCCACGAAGGCGGCCTCGGCACGGCCCTGCATCACCGCATCCACCGCCGCCACCGCGCCGCCTGCCCCGCGCAGCACGGTTTCCAGCGTGCCGGGGCTGAAGATGGTGTCACCGTCGATCGCGATCATCCGGTCTTGCGGCAGGGCGAAAATCGCGTCGACAAATGCCGCATCGTGTGCGGCGATCAATTGCGCGCGCGTGGCCATTGGCGCTTCCTCCCGCAGCAGCGGGGCGAATTCAGGTGCTTCAAGGGCGCGCAGAACGTAGCGCAGCCTGTCCGCGCATTCAGGGTGATGCGGGCCTGTATCGTGCTCCAGGGCCACCAGGTGGGTAAAAACTGCGACGCTCATTTATCTACTCGCTGGCATTTGATGGAAAAACTGAACACGCCCTTGCTCTCGCTGGCGGCGATAAGGGCATGGCCGGTGGTGTGGCAGAATTCTCTGATATCGGCCAGCGCGGCCGGGTCTGTTGCCAGAATCCGCAGCTTTTCACCCGCTTCCAGCCCCCGCAACGCGCGCGCCGCCCGCAACACGGGAATGGGCGATTTCTGGTGCTGCGCATCGATAAAACATTCACTCATGCCGGAAACATGCGCCTTCATACGGGCTTGAGCAAGCCAGCGTTTGGGCCCAGAACCGGGCCATGGCACACCGAATCGGCATAGACCTTGGCGGAACCAAGACCGAGATCATGGTGCTGGACGCAACAGGCACGCCCCTGTTGCGCCGCCGCCGCCCCACCCCCGCCGGGTATGATGCGGCACTGCGCAACATCGCCGCGCTGGTGGCCGAGGCCGAGCAGGAAACCGGGCCAGGCGCCAGTGTGGGCGTGGGCATTCCCGGCTGTATTTCCCCCGCCACCGGGCTGGTGAAAAACGCCAACTCCAACGCCCTTAACGGCCACAGGTTCGACCATGACCTCGCGGTGCTGCTGGGCCGCCCGGTGCGCGTGGCCAATGACGCGAACTGCTTCGCCCTTTCTGAAGCCACGGACGGTGCCGCCACAGGCTGCCCCGTGGTGTTCGGCGTTATTCTGGGCACCGGCACGGGGGCTGGCATTGTAGTGAATGGCGGCATTCTGGAAGGCCGCCACCGGCTGGCGGGCGAGTTCGGCCACACGCCGCTACCCTGGCCAGGGCCGGACGAGCTGCCGCTGCGCACCTGCTGGTGCGGCCAGACAGGGTGCCTGGAGCTCTACCTCGCCGGCCCTGCCTTGGCGCGCGAATGCGACGGGCCGGGCTATACCGACGCCGCCACCCTGCCCCAGCGCGCCGCTTCGGGCGATGCGGCGGCACAGGCAGCACTCAACCGCCATGCGGACAGGCTGGCCCGCGCGCTGGCCGCCATCACCAATCTGCTGGACCCGGATTGCATTGTGCTGGGCGGCGGCCTTTCCAACATGGACCATCTCTACGCCGATCTGCCAGGGCGGATGCGCCCTTACGTGTTCTCAGACCATGTGGCGCCGAATATCGTAAAAGCAAAGCACGGAGATTCATCCGGCGTGCGTGGGGCAGCCTGGCTGTGGCCCGCCCTTAAAGGTTAGTCCGCCGCCGCCTTCCGTTCTCCGGCAACCGCCTCGGCCTTCCTCATCAATTCAAGAAAATTCCCGCCCCAGATTTTGGCGATTTCCTCCCGCCCATAGCCGCGGCTGGCCAGTGCGGCGGTAAGGTTCGGCGTTTGCGCCGCGTTCATGTAACCGCGCACGCCGCCACCACCATCAAAATCTGTACCGATACCGACATGATCTATCCCCATGCGCTTAACCGCGTAATCCACATGGTCGACGATATCCTCCACGGTGAGGTCGCTCGCCCGCGCCTTCGGCCGTAGAAAATTGGAAACGATGGTGATCTGCGCCAGCCCCCCGGTGGCCGCCAAAATCTCAAGCTGCTCGTCATCCAAATTCCGCTTATGGTCGCACAGACTTTTCATGCAGCTATGCGTGGCCACCACCGGCGTGCGGGAAAGCCGGGCCGCCTGCATCATGGTTTTTTTGGAGGCATGGGAGACATCCACCAGCACCCCCAGCTCGTTCATCCGCGCCACCACATCCTGCCCGAAATCTGAGAGTCCGCCATATTCCTCCGCCTCGTCCCCCAGCATGGGCAGGGCGATGGCGGCATCGGCGATCTCGTTATGGCCGTTATGGGTGAGCGTCATGTAGCGGATGCCCATCGCCGCAAATTCATCCAGCAACGCCATATTTTTGCCGATGGCATAGCCATTCTCGATCACCGGGATAATACCCGGCCTGCCCGCGGCGAATGCGGCTTCCACCCTGGCGGCGCTCAACGCCATCATGCCGCCAGCCTCACCCTGGGCCATGGCGGTGATGGAGCCAAGCATCGCCCGGGCGCGCGAGGTTGCCGCCTCATGCCCTGCCTCATCCCTGCGCCCTTGCGGAATATAGGCAGCGAAACATACGGCACTCACCCGCCCGCGCTTAAGCTTGGGCAGGTCTACACAGCGCGGGCCATCCTCAAACGGGCTGGGACCTTCAGGCCAGGGAATGTCTACATGTGTGTCGATGACCAGCAGGCCATCATGCGGATCGTTGTTCATTGCCTGCATGGTTGAGCGCCCTGCACCCGGCGTCAAGCGCTTTGCGCATCACCGATGGCAAAGGTGCGGCCCCCGCCGGGGCGTGCAATGCCCCTTCCGGCAGAGCCTTCACCCGCGCCACATGCACAGAAAGGGTGAGCGCGAAATGGGTGAATACATGCTCAACCTGCCCCGCCAGCTTCCAGCGTGTTTTCACCGGCGGTTGTTCCGGCAGCACCAGCATGCCGCCCAGCAAACCGCGCGGCGGGCGGCGCAGCAGCAGCACGTTGTTCTGCCGGTCCAGCAGCACGTAAGCATCGCCCGTGCGGCGCGGGCGCTCTGGCTTTTTTGCCTTCGCGGGCAGCGACTCTGCCAACCCCTCTGCCTGGGCCTTACAGTGGGTACTCCACGGGCAGATGAGGCAGTTGGGAGATTTCGGCGTGCAGATTGTCGCCCCCAGATCGAACAAGGCTTGCGCGAAATCTCCCGGCGCCGCCTGGGCGGCTTTATCCTCCATCAGCCGTGCCGCCGCGGCGGCGACGACTTTTTTTGAACCTGGCAGCGGTGCGGTGATGGCGAACAGGCGGGAGGCCACACGCTCGACATTGCCATCCACCGGCAGCACTTTCAGCCCAAAGGCAATCGCCCCCACCGCATTGGCGGTGTAGGGGCCGACGCCCGGCAAGGCGCGTAACTCTTCGATACGATTTGGGAATCCGCCCAGACTGGCCACCGCGACCGCGCATTTATGCAGGTTTCTGGCCCGTGCGTAGTAACCCAGGCCGGCCCAGAGGGCGCACACCTCCTCCACACTGGCTGCCGCCAGGGCTTGCACGGTGGGGTACGCCGCCAGAAATTTGGCGTAATAGGGCTTCACGGTGGCCACCACCGTCTGCTGTAGCATAATCTCGGAGAGCCAGACGCCATAAGGGTTGGCAAATTCTCCGGGCCCAGCGCGCCACGGCAGATGGCGGCGGTGCCGGGCATACCAGTTGAGGAGTTTCCGTGCCGGAGGAAGGGAAGAAGAAGCGGGCGCCACGGGTGCCGATAGTGCCGGATGAACCGGCGCCGCGCAATTTCGCACCCCGCGGCATCGCGGCGATTCTGGCCCCGGTTACTCGCCCGGCCTTCCGCCGCCGCGCCCCCGCCGCAGCGCATATTCTGGCGGACTGGCCTCAGCTCGCGGGGCCGGAGCTTGCCGCCCGCGCCGCACCGGTGAAATTCGCGGGCGGAACACTCACCCTCGGCTGCACCGGCCCCACGGCGTTGGAGCTGCAAATGGCCGCGCCGCAGATTATCGCCCGGCTGAACATGGCCTTGGGCCATAGCACGGTGGAACGGCTGCGGTTTGAACAACAGGCGCCGCGCCCGGCTTCCACCCCGCCCGCGCGCCCGGCACCACCCAACCCCGTGCCCCTGCCTGAGAGCCTGCCCACCGGCGCGCTCGGCGCCGCCCTGGCGCGGCTCTACCAGAGCATAAAATCCCGTGGATAACTCTGATGCCAGGTTGGACTCTGAGCCAAAAATCTGGCTACACTATATATAGGAGAAATCATGCAGATTACCCGCCGATCCACACTATCCTTAGTAGGTGCTGCCGCGCTGGCGCCATCTTTCGCGCGGGCCGATTCCCCCCTGCCCACGGAAACGGAACGCTCCATCGGCTCACCCACCGCGCCGGTGACGGTGGAGGAATTCTTCTCGCTCACCTGCCCGCATTGCGGAGAATTCGCCACGACGGTGATGCCGAAGGTGAAGGCGAATTTCGTGGATACCGGCAAGGTCCGCTTCATCTATCATGATTTTCCGCTGGACCAGATTGCCCTGAAGGCCGCGCAGGTCTCGCGCTATCTGCCTGCCGCGGAATATTACCCCTTCGTCGAGGCGCTGTTCGCCAGCCAGAACGACTGGGCCTTCCAGCAAGGCGAGGACTATCACGCCAGCATCTTCAAATACGCTGCCCTGGCGGGGATGGACCAGGCAACCTATGACAAAGCCTGGAACGACACCGCGCTGGCGCAATGGATTCTGAACGGCCAGCAGGAAGCCGAAAAGGTCGACCAGATCGACGCCACGCCAACTTTCATCATCAACGGCCAGAAAAAGCCTGGCGCCATGGATTACGATACGTTCGCCGGCTTGTTGAACAAAGCTGGCGGCTAAAGGAGGCTGAATGCCCGCACGTTTCGCCCGGCTGCGTATCGCCGGTTTTAAAAGCTTCGCAGACCCGACGACCGTGGAAATTCTCCCCGGTCTCACCGGGGTGGTGGGGCCGAACGGGTGCGGGAAATCCAACGTTATCGAGGCTCTGCGCTGGGCAATGGGCGAGGCCAATGCCCGCAACATGCGCGGCAGCGAGATGGAGGATGTGATTTTTGCCGGCACCACGGGCCGTGCGGCCCGTAACCTGGCGGAAGTTACCCTAACGCTGGAGGAAACGCTGGGCCTGGCGCCCCCACCCTTCCAGGAATCGGCGGACCTTGAAATCTCCCGCAAGATCGAGCGTGGGGCGGGCAGCAACTACAAAGTTAACGGCAAGGATGCCCGCGCGCGGGACGTACAGACCTTGTTCGCGGACCTCGCCTCCGGCTCCCGCGCCTCCGCGATGGTAAGCCAGGGGCGGGTTGGCGCGCTGGTGAATGCGCGGCCGGATGAACGCCGGGCCTTGCTGGAAGAGGCCGCGGGCATTACCGGCTTGCACGCCCGGCGCCACGAGGCGGAGCTGAAACTGAAGGCCGCCGAGCAAAACCTGCTGCGCGCGGATGACCTGAAAGGCCAGTTGGAAGCCCGGCTGGGGGAGCTGAAGAAGCAGGCGCGCCAGGCAACGCGGTATAAGGGGCTCTCCGGCAATATCCGCGTGGCGGAGGCGGAACTGCTTTCCATCCAGCGTGCCATGGCGGTGAAAGCCCGGGAAGCCGCGCAGGCGGGTTTTGCCGCCGCCGAGGCCCGCGTGGCCGAAACCGCCGCCAAGGCCGCGGAAGGCGCTGCCCAAGCCGAACAGGCCGAAGCCGCTTTGCCGCCTTTGCGAGAGGCCGAGGCGCAGGCCCGCACCGTGCTGGAACGTGCCCGCATAGCAGCCGAGCAGGTGAAAGAGGCCGAAACCCGCGCCCGTGCCGCCCTGGCCGAGGCCACCACCCGGCTGGAAGCCCTGACCCGCGACCATGGCCACGCCCGGAAACTGGTGGAGGATGCGCAGGCCGCACAGGCCCGGCTGGAGGCTGAGCAGCATGTGCTGCTGGAAGAAACTGTTTCCGCCCCCGCTGCGATAGACGACGCCGCCAACGCGCAAGACGCGGCCTATGAAGCCATGCGCGAAGCCGAGACCGCCAGCACCAAGGCCACGGAAGATGCCGCGCGCAGCAGTGCTGAGGCTGAGGCTGCCCGCCGCGCCCTGGCCGAAGCCGAGGGCCGTGCCCGCCGCCTTGCCCAACGCGCCGCCGAAGCAAAAGCCGAGCATGACAAAATTGCCGCCACGCTGGTGCCGCACGCGCGTGTGGCCGCCGCGGAGGCGGAACGCGACACGGCCGAAACCGCCCTGGCCGCCGCGCGCGAGGCCGTGGCCCTGGCCGAAACCGCCCGTGCCAAGGCCGAAGCAGAAGCCACTGAAGCCCGCGCCACCGCCGAGGCGGAACTGGCGGGCGCACGCTCTCGCGCGGCCTCGCTGGAAGCCGCGGCCACCAAGGTGAACACGGAATATGACGCCCTGGCCGCCCTGCTGGCGCAGAAATTCGGCCGTGAGAGCCAACCGGTTCTGGATGCCATCACCGTGCCGCCAGGGCTGGAGGCTGCGCTGGGTGCGGCACTGCGCGAGGAACTTTCCGCCGCCGCTGACCCCCAAGCCGCGCGGCATTGGCGCAAACTGCCGGACCTCAACCTGCCGGTGGTGCCGCTGCACAGCTTCGCCCAGCTGGCCCAAGGGCCGGAGGCGCTGAAGCGGGCACTCTCCCATATTCTGCTTCTGCCGGAAGGGGCGGATGGCGACCTGCACCAAGGCAATCTTACGCCCGGGCAGATTCTCGTCTCGCGGGAAGGCGGGCTGTGGCGGTGGGATGGCTATACCGTGCGTGCCGGAGCGGCTTCCGAAGCCGCCGTGCGGCTGAAGCAACGCAACCGGCTGGCCGTGCTGGAGCGCGAGCGCACCACGGCCCGCGAGGCTGCCAAGGCCGCGAAAGATGAGCGCCTGCGGGCCGAGGCGGCAGAGCAGGCCGCCCGCGCCACTGAAGCGAAAACCCGTGAAACCCACCGCGCCGCCGAAACCGCCGGGCGCGAGGGCCGCCGTGTGGCCGAGCAGCGTTTCGACAAAGCCCGCAACGAGGCCATTCACCTCACCGCCGAGGCCGAGCGTGGCGCCACCCGCGCCGCCGCCGCCGCCGCCCAGGCCGAGCAAGCCGCCATGGAAACGCAGGAGGCTGAAAACGCCCTGGCCGCTTTGCGCGAAACCCATGCCGCCCTGCCGGACGTAAACGCCGCCCGCCAGGCTGTGGAGCAAGCCCGCACCGCATTGAACAATGCCCGCCAGGCGGAAAATGCGGCCCGCGCCCGCCTTGCCACGTTGCGCGGCGCGGAGGCCCAGCGCGGCCAGCGGCTGGAAAGCCTGGGGCGTGAGCTGGCAAGCTGGACCGAGCGCGGAAGGGACGCGGCGGACCGGCTGACCGACCTTACCGCCCGGCTTGCCGAGGCACAAAGCGGCATTGAAATGCTGCAAGCCGCCCCCAGCGCGGCCGAAACCTCCCATTTGGAGGCGCTGGAAGCGCTGGAGGCCTCCGAAACCGGGCATAAGCGCATGGCCAGTGCCTTGCAGGAAGCGCAGGGCACCGCCGAGGCCGCAACCCGCCAGGCCCGCGCCGCCGAGGCTGAACTTGGCGCCGCCCGCGAGGCCCGCGCCCGTGAGGAAGGCAACATAACCGCCGCCAACCATGGCTGGGGCACGGTGGAGGAACGGATATTGGAGCGGCTGGGCGCCAACCCGGCGCTGCCCGAGCCACCGGAGGTTTTGAACGCCGAAATGGAGGACAAGGCCCGCAAGCGCTGGGAGCGGTTGATCCGCGAGCGCGAGGAGATGGGCGCTGTGAATCTGCGCGCCGAGACCGAGGTGAACGAGGCGGAAGAAGCCATCGCCACCATCGACCGCGAGCGCGACGAGATCACCTCCGCCGTTGCTAAGCTGCGCGGCTCCATCGGGCATCTTAACCGCGAGGGGCGCGAGCGGCTTTCAACCGTGTTCACCGAGGTGGACCGGCATTTCCAAGCCTTGTTCAGCCGCATGTTTGGCGGCGGCAAGGCGCATCTGGCGCTGGTGGGCTCAGACGACCCGCTGGAAGCGGGACTGGAGATTTTCGCGCA
>JAGXAO010000125.1 GCA_018971565.1 Rhodospirillales bacterium | reverse complement strand
TGCCCGCTTTCAGCGCCCTCGCCGCATGTTCGTAATGGAACTCCGCCGGTGCGGCGATAATCACCGCCTCCGCCTCGGCCAGAATCTCGTCCACGGTTTTCACCGGGCAGCCCGCCTCCCAGGCCACTTCCTTGGCTCGGGCCGGGCTCGGATCAGCCAGGCCAATCAGCCGCGCACGCTCGGCCCCAGCCAGTTTCAACGCATGGTAGCGGCCAAAATGCCCCGCCCCGATCAACCCCACCTGCAAACGCTTGCTCATATCTCTAGCGATCTATTCCGCTCCGGGGTTGCGCGCAACGCTTTGCCCCGCCATACGGCAAGCGGTTTGGCATTTTTGGAGCCCGCGTTGCTTTATTTCAGCCGTGCGAAGACATTCGGTATCCTGCTTATTTGCGGGCTGGGGGTGCTGCTCAGCCTGCCCAATCTCTGGGCGCGGCCGGGCTGGCTGCCCGGCTTTATGCCCTGGAACCAGGTACATCTGGGGCTGGACCTGAAGGGCGGCTCCTACCTGCTGCTGCAGATCGACACGGGCGCCATCCAGAAACAAGACCTCGACTCGCTGGTTGGACAGGCGCGGCAGACACTCGTAAAGGCAGGGCTGGGGTATAAAGACCTGCACGCGGACCTGCATACGCACCAGGTGCTGCTTACCCCGCTGGATGGCCAGGCAGCCCAGGCGCTAAAGGCGTTGCAGGGCCTCATCACCTATTTACCAAATTCACCCACGGCCAGCCTTGCCGTGGCGCAAATGCCGGATGGCTCCATTGCCCTTTCCATCCCGGCCCAGGCACAAACCGCCCGCAACACCCAGGCGGTGGAACAGGCCATCACCATCATCCAACGCCGCATCGATGGCTCGGGCGTACTGAACCCCCAAATTCAACGCCAGGGCCAAGACCAGATCGTAGTGCAGCTCCCGGGCATCTCAGACCCTGAACGGGTGAAAACGCTCATCGGCACCACCGCGCATATGACCTTCCAGATGGTAGATTCCAGCGCCGCACCGGGCCAGCCCGCACCACTGGGTGATGAGTTCCTGCCAATGTCCAACGACCCGCAGCAGCAGCTTGCGGTGCAGACCGATGTGGCCGTAGACGGCGCCAGCCTGACCAACGCCCAGGCCAGTACCGACCCGCAAACCGGCGAATGGGTGGTGAACTTCACCCTCAACGCCGTCGGCGCGCGGGAATTCGCTGACACCACCGCGGCAAATGTCGGTAAGCTCTTTGCCATCGTGCTGGACGGCAAGATCATCGAGGCGCCGGTCATCCGCGAGCCGATCACCGGAGGGCAGGGTCAGATCTCTGGCAACTTCACCCCGCAATCCGCCACCGACCTCGCTTTGCTGCTGCGTGCGGGCGCCCTGCCCGCGCCGCTGAACATCGTAGAAGAACAAAGTGTGGGGCCGGAGCTGGGGGCAGACGCAATCCGCGCGGGCGCCATTTCGTTGGCCGCGGGCTTTGTGTTCGTGCTGTTTTTCATGGCGCTATTCTATGGGCTGTTCGGCTGGTTCGCGAATATCGCGCTCATTGCCAACCTGGTGCTTATGCTGGCCATTCTTTCGGTAATGGGCGCAACACTTACCTTGCCAGGCATGGCGGGTATTCTGCTCACCCTCGGCATGGCGGTGGATGCCAACATCCTCATCAACGAGCGTGTGCGTGAAGAAGTGAAGAATGGCCGCAAGCCGCTAGCGGCGCTGGAAGCAGGTTACAAGCGGGCCTACGGCACCATCATCGATTCCAACGTGACCACGCTGCTGGCGCATATCACGCTGTTCATCTTCGGCTCGCCCCCGGTGCGCGGCTTCGCGGTTACTATCTGCGCCGGCATCATTACCACCATGTTCACCGCCACGGTGGTGGTGCGGCTTATCACCTCGCGTTGGTATGCTGCCCGCCGCCCCGCCGCCCTGCCCGTCTAGGATCCGCCCCCATGTTCACCAAACCGGCTTTCCGCTTCGTCCCGGACGGAACCAAAATCCGCTTCATGAATGGCCGCTTCGCCGGGCTTATCACCTCGGCGGTGCTTTCCTTCGCCTCAGTGGTTTTGTTCTTTCACCCTGGGCTGAATATGGGGCTGGATTTTAAAGGCGGCGTGGTGTTGCAGGTGCAAACACCACAAAAGGCGGATTTTGCCACCCTGCGATCAGCTCTCGCCGGAGCTGGGCTGGCCGATGCCGCCTTGCAATCAGCCGGCACCCAAGGCAACCAGGTGCTCATCAGCCTGGAAAGCCGCAGCAACGCCGCCGCCACACAAACCGCCATCGGCGAGGTGCAGACAGCGCTGAACAAGGCCGCGCCTGGTGCGGTCATCCAATCCACCCAGGCGGTAGGCGCTTCGGTCAGCACCCAGCTCTTCAGCCAAGGGTTGGAGGCGCTGGGCCTCTCCTTCGTGATGATCCTGCTTTACATCTGGTTCAGGTTTGAATGGCAATTTGCCGTCGGCGCGGTTGTCACGCTGATTTTGGATACCACCAAGACCATCGGCTTCATGGTCATCACCCGGATTCCGTTCGACCTCGTGACCATCGCCGCCATTCTCACCATCATCGGCTACTCCACCAACGACAAGGTGGTGGTGTATGACCGGGTGCGCGAAAACCTGCGTAAATATAAAACGATGAATTTACGGGAATTGATCGACCTTTCGATCAACGAGACATTAAACAGAACGCTCGGCACCTCTGGCACCGTATTTCTGGCGGCATTGCCACTCGCATTGTTCGGAGGAACGGCGCTCTCCGGCTTTGCCTGGATCATGCTCTTCGGCATCGTGGTTGGCACCTCCTCCTCCATCTTCATCGCGGCGCCTATTCTGCTGTTCCTGGGCGAGCACAGGCTACGCCGTTCCACGGTTGCACCCAAAAAGATCACGAAATAGACGGTGGACGTATTTTTTAATCGCACCTGGCGTAGAAAAATGTTACACACACCATGTGAGATTTTGCTACAAATTTTGGTTATTTAGACAGTGCACGTGAGCGGGCAAGCCACACAGGCCGCTGCCATGCTCCGGTTGCGCTACCAGCCAATCATCCGGCTCAACGGTGGCGGCGTCAGCCATGTTGAGGTTCTTGCCCGGCTATTAGGCCAAAACGGGCAGCTGGCGGGCCCGGCGAGCCTGGTGGCCGCGATGGAGAACCCAGAGCGCGCCCTCAGCCTCACCAGCGCCATCATTCACAGGGCACTCTCAGAATACCAGGCTCAGGGGCTCTCCGCGCATCAATTGCCGCTTGCCTTTAACCTGCCACTCAATGTGCTGGTTTTTCCCGGTATTGTGCAACGGATTGAAGCCTTGCGCGAAACCCATAACCTGGCAGCCGGGCTGATACGTTTTGAACTCACCGAGACGCAGCCGGTTCAGGATATCCGGCTGGCGGAAGAAAGCATCGCAGCGCTGAGCGCCGCCGGATATGGGCTGGCACTTGATGATATTGTGCCTGCCACGCCCTTTCTGCCTGCGCTCATGAACACTTCCCTGGGCGCGGTAAAGCTTGACCGCTCAGTGGTGGTGGATACAGGCCCCGGCGCGCGGGACTTTATACTCAAAATCGCCCGCCTTGCCGCAAGCCGGTCTCAGGACGTCATTGCCGAGGGTATTGAGGCTGCATCGCAACTGGCGCGGATGCGCGAATACGGCGTAACCCACGGCCAGGGTTTTCTGTTCTTCCGGCCGCTGGCAGTGGAAGAATTGGCCGCCTTGCTTTCTGGCGGTTAAGCCAGCCCGAAGCGCCGCTTGGCATCACCCTGCATCCGCAACACGCGGGCGCGCCAGCTCTCGCTTTGCTCAGCGATCGCCGCCATAGCCAAATTATCCGGATGTTCAGTGGTCTCGGGCGCCACTTCCCTCACGGCACCTTCCTCCTTCAGCTTTAAAAGATGCGCCAGCACATTGCGCTGTGCGGCTGCCTTCAAAAACAGGTCCTGCTTGCCGTAAAGCCGGGCGGCGAGTCCGGCGACGCTCCATTCCTGCCGCGCCAATTGCGCCAGCAATGATGTCTCACGCTTCTGGCGATGTGCAAGCAACTCGGCCGTGAGGCCATGGGGTTGAGGCAGCAAAGGCCCATGGCCTGGTAAAAACACATCATCTTGGCGGGCAAGCAGGCGCTGCAGAGAACGGTAATAATCCCCCATATCGCCATCTGGCGGGCTGACGATGGAGGAGGACCAGGACATGACATGATCGCCGCTGAACAGAATTTTTTCTCCCTGCGCGCCGGTTGTGGCAAAGCAAAGATGATCGGCCGCATGGCCGGGCGTGAAGATAGCGGTGAAACCCTGTAGCTCATCGCCGTCGCGAAGCACGATATCCGGTATGAAACCCGGCTTGGGCGAAGGGGCGTAGGCTGCCACCGGCGCACCACATGCAGCTTTCAGCTCCGGCACCGCACCAAAATGGTCGGCATGGGTGTGGGTCAGCAAAATTAAGCTGATCCTGCGGTTGGCGGCCGCACTGAGAATATCCGCGACATGTTCTGCATCCTCCGGGCCGGGGTCGACCACCACCAGCCCGCTTTCGCGTTCAACAAAATAGGTATTGGTGCCATGATAGGTCATTACACCGGGATTATTCGCGACGACCCGGCTTATCCCCGGCAACACATCAAGGGTGGCATGGCGTTTCGGTACGGTTTCAGTCAGGAATCCCATGTCCGCATCATGCAATGCAGCATATGTTCCGGCAATCCGCCCGTCGGCAGACCTGCTCAGGCGAAAGTATAGGCCAGCCAGAGAA
>JAGXAO010000124.1 GCA_018971565.1 Rhodospirillales bacterium | reverse complement strand
CCTGGCGCCGGAGCCTGACCTTTTGCTGCTGGATGAGCCGACCAACCATCTGGACCTGCCCGCTATCGAATGGCTGGAAGGGGAGCTGAAATCGCTCTCTTCCGGCATGGTGCTCATCTCCCACGACAGGCGGTTTCTGGAAAACCTTTCCCGCTCCATGGTCTGGCTAGACCGGGGGCAGACCAAGCGGCTGGATAAAAGCTTCGCCCATTTCGAAGCCTGGCGCGACGAGGTGCTGGAGCAGGAGGAGCAGGAGTTTCACAAGCTCGGCCGCAAGATCGCCCGCGAGGAAGACTGGCTGCGCTATGGCGTAACCGCGCGGCGCAAACGCAACGTCAAGCGCCTGGCCGGGCTGCATTCTCTGCGCGCCGAGCGCCGGAATTTCACCCATAAGCTGGGCACTGCCAAGCTTGCCAGCCTGGATGCCGCGACCTCCGGCAAGATTGTGGTGGATGCCGACGGCATTTCCAAAAGCTTCGACAAACCGATCGTCGATAACCTCACTTTCCGGGTGTTGCGCGGGGACCGTCTGGGCATTGTCGGCCCCAATGGTGCAGGTAAATCCACCCTGCTGAAACTCATCCTCGGCCAGTTGCAGCCGGATGCGGGGGCCGTGAAGCTGGGCACGGCGCTGGAGGTGGTGACGCTGGACCAGCAGCGCGCGGATTTGAACCCGAGCGCCACGCTGGCGAACACACTCACCGGCGGCAATAGCGACCAGGTGGTGGTGGGCGGCCAGGCGCGGCACGTGATCGGCTATATGAAAGACTTCCTGTTCAAGCCGGAACAGGCGCGCACGCCGGTGGGCACGCTATCAGGCGGGGAGCGCGGACGGCTGCTTCTGGCGTTGGCGCTCACCAAACCCTCCAATTTACTGGTGCTGGACGAGCCGACCAACGACCTCGACCTTGAGACGCTGGATCTGTTGCAGGAAATGCTTGGGGATTATCCCGGCACGGTGGTCGTGGTCAGCCATGACCGTGACTTTCTGGATCGTGTCTGCACCGCTGTGCTGATGTCCGAAGGCCAAGGGCGCTGGGTGGAATATGCCGGTGGCTATTCAGACATGCTGGCCCAGCGCGGCGAAGGTGTTGTGGCCGCCAAGGTTGAAAAGGCGCAGAAAAAAGCTGCCGTGAAACAGGCATCCTTGCCTGCCGCCTCACCCGCGCGCACGAAAATCTCCTTCAAGGAGCAGCATGAGCTGAAGCAGCTTGATGAAGACATGGCGAAACTGCCGGTGCAGATGCGAAAGCTGGAAGAAACCCTGGCCACGCCTGATCTCTACACCAAAGACCCGAAAAAATTCGCCGCCGCCACCACGGCCCTGGCAGAGTTGCATTTGAGGTTGGAAAAATCTGAACGGCGCTGGCTGGAGCTGGAGATGTTGAAGGAGGGGTAGCCTCCCCCCGCCTCCGCAAAAGCTTCAATCCCGGTCTTTGAACGGGTTCTCCGTACCGCGCAGATAAATCCGGATCGGCACGCCCGGCATCTCGAACGTCTCGCGCAAGCTGTTCACCAGATAGCGTTGATACGTCTCCGGCACCTGCTCCGCGCGCGTGCCGAACAAGGCGAAGGTTGGCGGGCGGGCTTTTATTTGGGTGATATAGCGCAGCTTCAGGCGGCGGCCTTCCACCATCGGCGGTGGGAAGCGTTCAAGGGCGGTTTCGAACCAGCGGTTGAGCTGACTGGTGGGAATGCGAAGATTCCATTTTTCGTAGGTATCGCGGATGGCGGGGAACAGTTTCTTCACTCCCTCGCCGCTCTCGGCCGAAAGCGGCACCAATGTAATGCCCTTCATCTGGCTGAGCGAGATGGAAATGCGGTCCAGTGCCGCCTTCTTTGCCTCAGGCCGGTCTTCCACCGCGTCCCATTTCGTCAGTGCGATCACGCAGGCGCGGCCTTCGCGTTCAATAAGGCGGGCGATATGCAGGTCCTGTTCTTCCACGCCACGCAGGGCATCCACCGCCAGCACCGCCATCTCGGCCCGCTTCAATGCTTCAATGGAAGAAGAGGTGGACATGCGCTCCAGCCCCTCATCCACCTTGGCCCGCTTGCGCAGCCCGGCTGTATCCACCACCCGGTAAAGCTTGCCGTCCGGGCCTTCAAAATCGGCTGAAACGGCATCTCGTGTCAGCCCTGGTTCCGGGCCGGTGATCATGCGCTGCTCGCCCAGCAGGTAATTCAGCAGCGTGGATTTGCCCGCGTTCGGGCGGCCGACAATGGCGAGGTGAAGCGGTTTGTTCTCATCCCCCTCGTCTTCTGGTGTGGCTTCCGGCAGGCGTTCGGCAATCTCGGTCATGAGATCGTAAATGCCCTCATTATGCTCGGCGGAAACCGCCACCGGCTCGCCAAAGCCCAACTCATACGCCTCCATTGCATTGGCGATGCCACCGCGTCCCTCGGCCTTGTTGGCGATAACCAGCACCTGCCTGTTCTTCCGGCGCAGCCAGGTGCCAAAATGCCGGTCTTCCGGCAGCAGGCCAGATTTCGCGTCGAACACGAACAGCACCAAATCCGCCTGGTCCACCGCTGTGGCGGTGGAGGCGCGCATGCGGCCGGGCAGCGTATCGGGCGCTGCTTCCTCAAGCCCCGCCGTGTCCACCATCAGCACTTTCCGCCCGGCCAGCTCGCACATTGCTTCCTTGCGGTCGCGCGTTACACCCGGTGTATCCGCCACCAGCGCCAGGCGGCCGCCCACGAGGCGGTTAAACAGCGTGGATTTGCCGACATTTGGCCGGCCGGCGATAACAACTCGCGGAAGCTCAGCCATAGGCTGTCAGGCGCGCATCACGCGTGAGCTGCAGCAGCACGCCACCAACCGCGATAGGCGGTATGTCAGCCGGGGCGCCGAGCTTCACCATCTGCGTCAGCTTGCCGGTTGTGGCATCCACCAGCGCCGCCTCGTTATGGTCGTTCACGCAGACCAGCATGTTGTTCACCAGCGCCGGGCCAGACCAAGTGATGGGGTTGGTATGCTTCTTCATGTTCTTGAAGGCGGGCAGAGCGGTAGCCCAGCTCACCAACCCATCATCGGCATGAACGGCAGAAAGTTTGGCGCTTGAATCTAGTAAAAACAGAAACCCGCCAGAGGCGGCTGGCGGTTGGCTGCCGATGGCCTGGTGTGTCCACACCTGGGCGCCGGAATGCAGATCCACCGCTATGAAGCTGCCGCCGAGATTGATGGCATAAACCACCCCGCTGGCGATAACCGGAGGGGCGACGACGTCCGAAAGATCCAGCGAGCTGGCCTGGCCGAAACCGGCGGCGAGGCTCTGCTCCCAAATCGGCGTGCCGGAATTGGCGTCGATAGCGGCAAGCAGCCCGGTGGAGAATCCGGCGGCGATGATGCCGTCAGCAAAGGCAGGGGCGCCGGTAACGCTGGCGGCCGTCATTGGCGGGGTACCCACCGCACCGCTGAAGCGCCAGCCCGGTGTGCCGGATTGCTCGTCGAAGGTCAGCAGCAAGTCGTTCTGCGTGATAACGGCCACAAGCCCGGCCGCCACCAGCGGGGCTGAGCGCGCCGGAAAATCCAGCTTCTGCCGCCATAATATCTTGCCGCTGCCAGCATCCAGCGCCAGCGCCTCGCCATAGCCGGTGCTGGCGTAAATCTTGCCGGAATCGAAAGCGATGCCGCCGCCGATATTCTGGGTGGTGTTGTGCTTGGGCCGCGTTTCGGTGCGCCAGAGTTCCGCACCATCGGAGAGCGAGATTGCGCGGATATGCGCGGCGGCATCCATGGTGAACACATGCCCTCCGGCAACCAGCGGGCTTGCAACCAGCGGCTGGCGGTAACCGCCCGCGGCTCCGATATCCGTATGCCAGTCTGGCTTGAAGCCGAGCGGCCCAGCGGCGTTGCCGGGTGCGTGGGCGGCGTTAGCCAAAGGCTGCGTCCAGGCGTTCAACGGTGTCGCTGCGGGCAGGGTAACGGCAGGGGCGTTGGGCGCCACATCCATGCCAGTCTGGTCCGGCAGCACCGGAATTTGTGTGCCGATAATGGGTGGCTTTTTTGAGGAAGAGCAGGAAGCAAGCAGGCCGAGTAGGCCGACAGTCGCGGTGCGGCGGCGAATCATGGGCTGTGTCATCCGTTCAGCTTGGCGAGCATGGCCTGGGCGCGGTTTTGCGCGCCTTGGGGCGTATTGGGGTCGTCCTGCACCTGGGTGAAGAGGGATTTGGCCATCGCAATGTTGCCCTCATTCAAGTAAACCATCGCCTGCATCTCCCGCGCCAGGCCATGAAACGGGTTGCTCTCCTGCACAATCGGCTGCAACCGGCCTAGAATGTCAGCATTATTGTCAATGCCGATCTCATGCTGGGCGAAAAGCAGGCTGGCAGCGTCGCGCATCAGTTGAGGGGCGGCTTCGTCGGCACCCACGCGGCTCCATAGCAAAGCTGCCTTGGGTAGCTCTCCCGCATTGGCGTAAAGTGAGGCGGCACGCAGCCGGGCCATGGTTTTATAAATTTCCGGCGCGGATTTTGAAAAATCCACCAATTTTTGAGCGGCGGCGTCCGCCGCGCCTGCGGTAAGCTGGCCCTGCGGCTGGTCCATGGTCTGGGTGAGGGCCAGGTATTGGGTGGCGGCCTGGTTGGCCAGCCTGGCCTTACGGGCCTGCCAAAATTGCTGCCCACCAACACCCACAAGCACCAATATGGCGGCCAACAGCAGCAATCCGCCATAACGTTTGGCGAGATTTACCGCCCGCTCATGGCGCAGATCCTCTGAAACTTCGTCAAAAATATCGACCACGCGGCTCTTTCCTCTTTGCCGGGTTTGTCTTTAGCCGGGGTGGGCGCTGGCGGCAACGCAGG
>JAGXAO010000123.1 GCA_018971565.1 Rhodospirillales bacterium | reverse complement strand
GCCGGGTCCAGCGCCGAACCGCCGAAGGCTTCCGCCAGAAATTCCGCCAGCGGCGCCTCCAGGCTGGCCACCTGGGTGGGAAACCCGGCGATGAGCGAGCGCCGGTCCGGGCTGCGCTCACGCTGGAGCAGATCGATCAGCCGCTCATCCAGCCGCTGCACCAGCAGTTTGAACTCGGCTGCAAAATGCGAAACCGCATTGGCATCCTGCGCCGGGAAAGTTGTACCCCACACCTGGGCGCGTCTCTCCTGGTCCAGATCGTCAAAAAACTCCGTGAACCCCGCCAGCAAATCACCCTTTGTCAGCAGCGCATACACCGGCAGCTTCAAATCCAGCCGCGCGGTAAGTTCCTTGATGCGCTTGCGGATGGCCCGCGCATGGGCCAGCCGCTCCTCCCGCGGCGCGGCGGCAATATCCGCCAGCGAGATGGCCACCACCACGCCGTTCAGCGCCTGGCGCTGGCGGGTGCGCTTCAACATGTCCAGGAAGCCTTCCCAACCGGCCTTGTCGGTGGAGGCGTTGGAATCCTGGGTGGTGTAGCGCCCGGCGGTGTCGATCAGCACGGCCTGTTCGGTGAACCACCAATCGCACAAACGCGTGCCGCCTACCCCCGCCACGGCACCCTGCCCCAGCTCCGCCGCCAGCGGGAATGTCAAGCCCGCATTCAACAGCGCGGTGGTTTTGCCCGCACCCGGCGGGCCGATAATCACGTACCAGGGCTGCTCGTACAAATAGCCGCGTGCGCCGCTGGCCTTCCGCAGCAGGCCCAGAGATTTTTTCAGCTTCTCGCTCAGTGCCGCCAGCTCTTCCGCCGCCGCCTTGTCCTGTGTCGCGGCACCGGCGTCGGCCACACCCGCCGCCAGGGCGGCGTCGCGCTTCTTCCTGCGCCGGTCCAGCAGCAGATTGGCGCCGAGCCAGACCAGCAGAATAACCAGGATGATGACCAGCCTGACGATCACACCCGCCAGCGCGTGAATGAATGGCGCGAAGAACCACACCAGCGCCGCCAGCACGGCGGCGGCGAGAAAGCTTAAAAACCAGCGCGAGGCAAAAAAGCCGAGTATCTTCTTCATGTCAGGCTCAGGTTCCGGAAGGGTGGTTCAGCACGATTTCGATGCGGCGGTTCTGCGCGCGCCCGGCCTCAGTAGCGTTGCTCGCCACTGGGTCGGCATCGCCCATGCCCTTGGCGGTAATGCGGCTTTCATCGCCGATCGTCTGGTCCAATATCGCCGCCGCTGCCTGCGCGCGAGACTGCGAGAGCACGAAATTGGACGGAAATTGCAGCGTGTGGATGGGCTGGTTGTCGGTATAGCCCGTCACCACCACATTGCCGGTTTCCTTCGCCAGCGCGGTGCCAATTTTTTGCAGCAGCGGCACATCCGTGCTTTCCACCGTGGCGCTGCCGGAGCCGAACAACCCCTGATTATTAATGCGGACGATGGGTTGATGCGTGGTACCGAGCACGCTCACCTTCCCCGCCGCGATCTCGGGTTGCAGGAAGCCGGAGAGCCGATCCAGAATCGTGGGGCCCACGGGCTGTGGCTCAGGCGGCGGCACCACCGGCTGGGCACGCACAATCTGCGGCATATTCGGCAGCGGTGCCGTTACCTGCGCCTGGAAGGCAGCGTCCGACTTGCCAGAGAGCGAGAACAGGCAGCCGCCATAAACCAGGCCCAGCACGCCCAGCGCCACAATGCCCACCACCCACACCGGCACGCCGAAGCGGCGTGGCCTGTAAGGGGCGGCCACACCCTGCCAATGCGGGGAAAGGGCGGGGTCGCCGGGCGGGTTCTGGCGGCGCAGCACCGCGTAGGCTTCCTCCCGCAGGTGGTCGATCTCTGCCGGGCCGCGCGGAGAAAGCCGGTAGCGGCCCATGTAGCCAAGCGAGAGGCAGAAATACATCAGTTCCAGAACCGGCAGGAAATTCCCTGGGTTTTGGCGAATTTGCGCCATCACATCGAAAAACCGCTCGCCGGAGCGCACCTCCTGATGGAAGGTGGAAACCAATGAGCGTTGCGCCCAGGCACCCTGGCTGCCCCAAGGTGTGGCCAGCACCACATCGTCCAGGCTTGCGCAAAGCGCGTAATGGGCGGGGCGCAGCTGCTCCATGGAGATGTTCCGAGCCCGGGCGGATTCCTCGAACCGGCGGATCTCCCGCACCGCGCGCTCGCGCAAATCTCCCGAATCCGGCGCCTGCAACGTGTTGCGCAGCCGCGCCAGCAATTGCAGCAGCGGCCCGGCCGCCGCCACCAGCGGCGAGCCACCCATGGCGATGCTCTCCGGTGCATCAGCGGGTATGGCTGCGGCAGGCGCGCTGTACCCGGCTTGTGCCCGGGCTTGCGGCGGCGCACTGCCCATCGGGCTGTCAAACGGCGAGGGTTGTTGCGGCGGCGGTGCTGCGGGGCGCTTGCCACCCGGTATGGGCCGGATGACGGTGCGGTCCGAATCGTCCGGTTCGGAGAACGGATTGTCGCTCATAATCTACCTCCCCGCCGCCTTTGCGGCTTCACCCTTTAATGGCCCATAATTCCATGCGCAGGCCAGGAAACTCGCCGGAAACATGAATCGCGAACCCGCCCGACGTCTGCATCTGCTGCCAATGCGGGCTGTTACGGTCCAGTTCAAAATAAGACCCGCCCGCGTAGAATGGAATCTGCCGCGGTGCCACCGGCAAGGGCCGCACGGCGATGCCGGGCAGCGCCACGTTCACCAGCTCGCGGATATGCTCCACCGCGCCGATTTTCACCTGCGCCGGGAACAAGCGGCGCATCGTCTCTGTCGGCACATCCGCCTGCACGGTGAGCACGAAATTGGAGGCGCGGAGAATGTTGCGGTCGTTGATCGGCCCCACATGCACGCCATGCCGCCGTTCCTGCAACGGAATCGCCGTGGCGTTGGTCTCGATCACCGAGGAGAGCGAGCGGCGCAGATCGGCGATGACAGGCGCGAAGCTGCGCTGCAAATCCTCATGCCGATAACCTGGATAAGTGCTGGGGCGGCGCTGGGCATCGGTAAAGGTCGCAAACTCGGCCGCCATCTGCACATAGGCGGTGTAAAGCGTTTCAGGATGAATATTCGCCGCATCCGCCCAATGCTGCAAAAGCGCCTGCCAGCGGTTGAGCGCCTGGAGCAGCATGAAATCCGCCACCTCCGCCACGCCGCGCGCACCCGGCGCGTTCACCCGCGCGGCCAGCGCCTCGCCGCGCTGGTTGATCATGCCCGCGAACTCCGTCACCAACCCGGCCAGGGCGGGTACGGCATGGCATATCAGCGCCGGGGGCAGCCAGTTCTCATCCAGCGTCACCCGCTTGTCGGACGATATTTCCATAATCCGCGCAACGGGAATGCAGAGATACCCCGCACGGTCATCCGTATCCAGCAAATAGCGCAGCTTCAGCCGGCCAATGAGCAATTCCGCCGCCTGGGGTGAGGCGGAATGGGTGTCGTACGCCTCGAAGCTCTGCGCCTTGTAGCGGCCTTCGGCACTGCCATCCGCCGCGGCAATTTCCACCGCCCCCGCCTGCTGCACTGGCAAAGCCAGATGAATGAGCACGCCACGGGTATTTTCCGGCACCTCGAACGGGGCGGGGTGTTCGGTTTCCCCCGGTAGGGAGAAGGGCGTGCCATCCTCAAACACGCCAGAGGCGGAAGATACCGCGAAACGCCCGGTGCCGAGCAGGTCGCGGTCCAGGCTCATCTGAGTCAGGCCCCAGCCGTGGGAGCGTAGCGCCGCCACGCGCCCGCGCAAATACGCCTCCAGCCAGCGGTCCTGCTGCTGGAAATGCTGGGAACGGAGGAACATGCCCTCCTGCCAGATAACGCGGTTGGTCCAGCTCACGGCAAGGCTCGCATAATCTTCAACTCTCCCAAGCTCCGTCCCCGGATACGCCGGGCTATTATTGCGGCTTACGCATCACCCGCCAAGGGTCGCTGTCAGCCCGTTTATATGCAGTGTCAGCACGGTTGGGCCATGGGCGGCAACAGGCGCTGTCAATTTCCAGGTGGAATGGTTAATGTCCCGGAACAAAACCGCCACGCCGGCACTGGTGGCGCCGGGGGTCAGGTTAATCGTTTCGGTCAGCTTCTGCCCGGGCGAGACAATATATTGCGCGGAGCCGCCAAGCTCTTCCGTGCCCAGCGCAGCATTTTCATTGCCGGTGAGCGTATAAACATCCACCGACTGGAACTTGCCCGTGGCGGCAAGCTGGTAAACCCGAATTGCAACCGCCGTGGCCTGGCCAGAAGGGTTTTGATTCTGGCTTGCTCCGCCAATAATGTTCAGCGTGAGCACGGGAGGCGGAGGCGGCGGAGGCGCAGCGCAACCAGCCAGTGCCAGCATTGCAACGAGAATGGCATATTTTTTCATTACGGTTCCCTGGCGCTAATCTCGCGCAACGCGGTTTCATAGGCACGGGCGAAGGATTTGCCGAACACACTGTCGAAATCATCGGCCAGCGCGCGGCTGATGGTTTCATGAAGTTTCTCATACGCCTCAAAAGCGCGGGCCTTTTTCTGCGCGGGCAGCAGGGCCATGCCGCCATCGGTTTGCAGCTTCGCCGGGTCCAGTTGCGCCAGCAGGGCGCGCACCGCATCCTGCATGGCCGCCATTGTGGCCAGTTCGTGCAGGCGCATGTCGCGTAGCGCGTCGCTCACCGCCGCATCGGGCCCCATATCCACGCGCCTTCCCAGGCCAAGCAGCGCGGTCAGTGCGTCATCGTCATCGGCCGAGAATTTCAGCGGGTTGTTGCCGCGGGCGCGGATCATCGTCTGCTCGATGCGGAACTCACCTTTTATGGCCGCGCGGGCGATCAACGCCTGGCGAATGCC
>JAGXAO010000122.1 GCA_018971565.1 Rhodospirillales bacterium | reverse complement strand
CCGATCATCATCGGCACGAACCAGTTGCCCATGCCGCCAATGAGTGCCGGCATCACGAACCAGAAGATCATGATCAGCCCGTGCGCGGTTACAATCGCGTTCCAGGTATCGCCGTTGGTGATGATGTCGTTATGCGGGTACATCAGCTGCTGGCGCATGATCATCGAGAGCACGCCGCCGAAGCAGCCGCCGATGAACGCCATGGTGATGTAGAGTGTGCCGATGTCCTTATGGTTGGTGCTCATCAGCCATCGGGCGACGAAGCTCTTTTTGTGATGGCCGTGGTCAACCAGGGCGTGATCGTCAGCGGTAATGGACATGCTTGAAGGCTCCTTAGCGCGTGGCGTCGGCCAACTGGTTGCGGGGCATCGGCGACGAGAGCGGCTGGCTTACGGTATTATCTGTGTAATTAGCCAGCGCCGCTTTCGTCCAGGCCAGGTAATCCTGCAGCGGCACAGCCTTTATCTCGATGGGCATGGCGTCATGGTTCAGGCCGCAAATCTGGTTGCACTGACCAAAATAAGTGCCAGGGCGCTCAATGGTGGTCCAACTCGTCTGATTGGTGCCGGGAATGGCGTATTTCTGTACGCCCAGCGAAGGCAGATAAAAGCCATGCAGCACATCCGCGCTGGTAATCACGAAGCGGATTTTCTCACCCACCGGCAGCACCAGCGGGTGGTCCACCGAAAGGCGGCGGATCTCACCGGGCTTTATCTCGTTATCCGGCACCATATAGCTCGTGTAATCCAGCCCCGGCACGGATTCGTACTTATATTCCCAGTACCATTGGTGGCCCGTCACCGTCACGGTCATATACGGGTCGCTGTCATTAGCCTCGTAATAGATCAGGTTGATCGACGGAATGATGACGATGGCCAGGATGATGCACGGCACCACAATCCAGATGATCTCGATCAACGTGTTATGCGTGGTCTGGCTGGGCTTGGGGTTCCGCCCGGCGCGGAAGCGGAACATGGCATAGCCCATCACCACGGCCACGAACGCCACAACCCCGGTCATGATCCACAGCACATACTGCATCAGCCAGTCGATTTTTGCCTGCATCGGGCTGGCCGCGGCGGGAAACCACAACTGCCAGTTATGCGGCGCTTCAACATAGCCGTTGGCAATTGTTGTCGGGTCCGGCGCAGCAGCTTGGGCAAAAGCAAAATGCCCGTGCAATGCCAGCGCCGCCACCAGGGCCAGCATTGCCAGCCTTTTGGCTGATATGTCTTTACGCGTCATTATGCTGCGTCTCGCTTCATTATCATGGCCGTTTCCAAGCCTTATCTTGTGCGGCTACAGGAATATAAGCCGGGCATGCCAAGATCAAGCGAAATACCGGAATGTTCAAACGGCGGCCCGGCTTGTGTTTCACGTTTGGGCTGCGCTGCCGGCGGCTAATGCCCTGCCCTGCCGCATCGCCGCGGCGTTCTGGCTGATCAGCCGTTCAAGCGCGGCAGAAAGCGCCTTACGGTTGGCGAAGCTACCAGGCGGCAACGGCTCGCCGAACAAAATGGTCGCGCGCAGGCTGTGGCGGCGCAACAGGCGCTTCAGATGCGGCGCCAGATTCATACCGCCATACCAGGCGATTTCCGCCCTGTCCCCACGGCGAATCTGCTGGCCGTCCAGCTCGTCGTAAACAATCGTCACCGGCTGCACCCACGGGCGCGCCGGGCCAAACGCCAGGGTGAGGAAGGCCGAAGCAAAGGGAAGAACGCGGTTGCCGTCAGAGGTGGTGCCCTCCGGAAACAGGATAATGTTATCCCCCCGTTCCAAATTCCTCTCCAGCACCCGCTGCTCCTGCGCCACGGTCCTGCGGCTGCGGGAGACGAAAACCGTCCGCCCCAGCTTGGCGATAAGCCCAATCCCCGGCCAGTTCGCGATTTCCGCCTTGGCGATGAAACAGCCCGGCATCGCGGCCCCCAACGCCACGATATCCAGCCAGGAACAATGATTGGCGACAAACAAAGTAGGCCGGTGGCGGGAATATTCGCCGAGCAGCCGCAGCCGTAATCCTAATATCCGCCCCACGCCTCGCCAGAAAAAGCGGGCAAACCACACCTTGCCCCGGCCGGGCAACGCCAGCAGCACGGCCTGCACGCAAATCGCCAGCAGGCTCCAAAGCAGCACCAGAGCCAGGCGGGCGCCGAGCCGGATCAGGGCGCCTTACCTTTCAGCATCAGGCGCAGATCCTGCCGGATCGGCTCGGGGTCAGCGCCCAGAACCTCCCGCACCACTTCAGCCCAATCCCCCACATCCTGCACCTTGCTGGGGTTGTCCCGCAGCAATTCGCGTTTGATAAAGGGAAAGCCCGTCAGCAGCAGCTGGCGCCAGAGGTCGGAGGTCGGGTTCAACGCCACGCGCCGCGCCGCGCCATCGCGGATGCGTAAAATCTGCAGCTTGCGGGTAACCTGCACCGGGTCGTTCCGGCCCAGCTCGCTCGCCTCCAGCTCAATCAGCTTATCCAGCTCGTCCCGGTTCACCATCCGCAGCAATGTTTCATAAGCCCAAAGCGCATTGCAGCTCAGCCCACCCGCCATCATCGCCTGCGTGATACCGATCTCGTATTTATGCACGACATAGGCCTTCGCCGGCACTGGCCGCACCGCGCTCCAAAATTTGCCGAACGCCTCCGCACGCAATGCTTTAGGCCCAAAGCCCAAAAAGAAGGATTGCAGATGGTAGCGCACCTGCCAGCTCTCCGTCAGGCCCCAGATATCGGATTTCTCGTAATTCAGCCGGCGCAGCACATCGCCCAGCGGCAGTAACGGGCCAAAAACGCTGTCATTGGCAAAAATAATCTCCTGCGTATCCGCCCGCGGCAGGCCGAGATGATGCAGCGCATCCGCCCAGGCCCCGAAATCATAGCCGATATTACGCCGCACCAGCACGGCGGCGCATAACTCCTTCACCGCTTCCAGGGCGTAGGGGGTCAGCTTTTCGGAATTGGTTACGAACACAACATCACGGCCATTTTCCTTCAGCTCCCGCATGTAATCGAGCAGTTGCTGCCGCACGAAGCCGCGCCCGTCGAAATGCATGAACAGCACCACCCGCGGGCCCAGCTTTGCCTCGCCTTCCGGCCAGGCCAGTATCACCTGGTGGGGGCTCCGAAGACGGCCAGCCAGCACGGCCACCGGCATCACGCAGCTCCACCTAATCCAATGCAGGGTTTTTAGAACCGCGCGTTTCAGCAGGCTCTGCATGTCTTCATCTGCCTTCAACTTGCATACGCAGATCCTCCGGCGCATCCCGGTAAGCTGGCAGATAAGCCTGCAACAAGCCAATCGCCTCTTCGCCGCGTTTCAGCTTCTGCAACATCACCACCTCACCCCGCAAGGCAGGCCAGAATAGCGGCGCCGGCTCACCTTCTTCCGGTGGATACTCCTTCACGAGCGCATCGCGCAGCCGGGCAAAAACCGCGGCGCCACGGGGCCATTCCGCTTTCTCCTGCATGTGCAGCACACCGGCGGTGAACAATGCATCCCGCATTGCCACCCCCAACGGCGCGCGAGCCTTGCTCAACAGAGGCTCCACCAGCTTCAGCACCTGCCGCGCGGCCTCGCTCTCGCCCTGGTTGCCCAGAACGGAAAGAACCGCCAGCGCCAGTTCCGTCACCCGCTCCTCCGGCGCTCCCGCCGCCGCCAGCGCGTTCAGCCGGGGCACCACGCGCTCAATTTTTCCACCCGGTTGGGCATCCAGCCTCACCAGCGCGGCCAGCGCGTCCTGGTGCAGCGCCTCCCGGCAAAGCGGCAGGCGGCGTTCTAACCCATCCATGGCGCGTGCGGCATCGTAACGCCCGTCATTCATCAGGCGGATAAACCCATCCACATAAAACCCGGCCAGCAGTGCCCTGTCGCCGCCACCATTTTCCAGGGCCAGAATCCGCGTCACCGCCATATCCGTGCGGCCTTGCTGCAAATCCAGCATCATCGCCGCCCAGCGTGCATCCTCGGCCGCCTGGCCATTCTGCCCGTCCAGCCTGTTCAGCAGCGCATGCGCCTCTGCAATTCCGTCCGCCTCGTCATACCGGGCATTGTTCACCAGCCCAGTGAAAGCCCCCAGCAACAGCTCATCGCGCCGCGCCTGCCCCACATCCGCCAACGCCAGCCGCTTTGGCACCTCCGCCGGGTCGCCCACCGTCAGCTCCAGCACCGCCATGGCGGTGGCGCCATCTGCTCCGGTGCCTTCCTCCACCATGGCAATCAGCCCCGCCACATCATGCGCCTGCATATAAGCCTGCGCCTCCTCGTAACGGGACGCATTCACCAGCCGGATAAACGCCTCCAGCAGCAACGCATCGCGCCGTGCCGGGTCAATCTCCAAACCCTCAAGCCGTGCCGGCACCTCAGCCGGGTCGCCAACCGCCAAATCCAGCACCAGCCGGGCAAGGCCGGTATTGCGGGCGGCTTCGCCCCCCACCCGCGCCGACAGCCCCGCCACATCATGCGCCTGGATGTAAGCCAGCGCCTCCTCGTAACGGGCCGCATTCACCAGCCGGATAAACGCCTCCAGCAGCAACGCATCGCGCCGTGCCGGCTCCAGCGCCAGCCCTTGCAGCCGCCCAGGCACTTCCGCCGGGTCGCCCACCGCCAAATCCAGCACCGCCAGGGCCAGCCCCGCATCGCACGCCGCATCGCCCCCCGCGCGCGCGGCCATTGCCGCCACATCATGCCGGGCGGCAAGCGCCAAGGCGTCCTCATAACGCCCGCCATTCACCAGCCGCACGAAACTGCCCAGCCGGATCTCTTCCGCGGGCGCCCCCAGCGCCGCCAGCTCATCCGCCACCGGCAGCGCCAGGGCCGCATCCCCGCCCGGGGCGAGATGGAA
>JAGXAO010000121.1 GCA_018971565.1 Rhodospirillales bacterium | reverse complement strand
CTGCCGCCGGGGCCTTCCAGCAGCCCGTTGGTGGCCAGCGCCAGGCTGGTGCCCGCACTCACCGCCCCGCCCAGCGTTATGGTGCCGGTATTGTCCAGCACAATGTTCCCAGAGGCAGACAGCGCCCCCAAACTGCCAATGCTGTTGGCGCCAGCAAGCTGGATGCCACTGCCGCCGCCGGAGAGGGTGGAGATATTCAACGCCCCGGTGCTGGCCTGGCTGATGGCCCCGCTGGCAGCCAGACCAAGCGCGGTGCCGTTCACCGTGCCGTTCAGCGAAAGGCTGGTGCCGGTGAGGCTGATGGCCTGGCCGGTGAGTGTGCCTGCCTGGATCACGCGGCCGGAACTATCCACCGCCAGGGTTGGTTGCAGGCTGATATTGCCCTCAAGCTCCGCGAGGCTGGCGAGATGCCCCGCCGCACTGCCGAAATTCAGCACCGAGGCGCTTGTATCCAGTGCCCCCAGCAGGGCGGAGGAGAGGATCAACCCGCCCGCCGTGCTGCCGCCCACATCCAGCGTGCCATTATTGTAGGGGGCGATGGAAATGGTGCCTGATGGCGCCGCGATGCTGCCGCCGCTTTCGGTAATGGCAGCCGCCACCAGCGCCACAGCGCCGCCGCTGCCCGCCGCCAGGGTGCCATGAAGGCCCAGCGTACCGTTGGCGGCCAGCGTGATATCCGCCGCGCTGACCGTGTTGGCGACCGTGAGATTGGCATTATTCGCCAAATTCAGCGTGCCGGTGCCGGTAAAATGCCCGAGCGTGCCGATGGTATTGCCGGTGCCATCCAGGGTGGCGTTGCCGCCTGCCGAGCCGGTTAGTTGTGTTACCTCCAACGCCCCGGTGCTGGCCTGGCTGATGGCCCCTGATGAGGCAAGCATCAGCGCTGTGCCGTTCACCGTGCCGTTCAGCGAAAGGCTGGTACCGGTGAGGCTGATGGCCTGGCCGGTGAGTGTGCCTGCCTGGATCACGCGGCCGGAACTATCCACCGCCAGGGTTGGTTGCAGGCTGATATTGCCCTCAAGCTCCGCGAGGCTGGCGAGATGCCCCGCCGCACTGCCGAAATTCAGCACGGAGGCGGATGTATCCAGCGCCCCCAACAAAGCGGAGGAGAGAATAAGCCCGCCCGCCGTGCTGCCGCCCACATCCAGCGTACCATTGCCGTAAGGGGCAATGGAGATGGTGCCTGATGGTGCTGTGATGCTGCCGCCGCTTTCGGTGATGGCCGTTGCCACCAGCGCCACATCACCGCCATTGCTAGCCGCCAATGTGCCGTGAATGCCCAGCGTGCCGTTGGCGGCGAGGGTGATATCCGCCGCGCTGACCGTGTTGGCGACCGTGAGATTGGCATTATTCGTCAGATTTAGAGTGCCGGTGGTGAGAACCCCGGCCAGGGTCGCGATGGTGTTCTGTGTGCCGCTCAGCACGGCGTCGCCGCCGATGGAGCCAGCCCCCGTTGTCAGGCTGGTAACGGCGATGCCACCTGCGGCACCTTCTGTTACCATGCCGCCGCTGGTCAGCACCAACTCCGTGCCGGTGATAACGCCGTTGATGTCGATGGGGTTGCCAGCGCCGGAATCAGCAAGCGTGATGGTGGAGGCGTTCAACGCGGCTCCCACATCCAGCGTGCCAGCGGCGTTAATGTCTAGCGCACCGGTCACTGAGATGCTGGCGGTGATGCTCAGATCCTGCCCGGAGGTAAGCTCCAGCAAATTCGCATTGCTGTTGTTGATGGCGCTGGCAACGGAAAGCAGCTTGCTTGCCTCAAGAATAATGGTGCCGTGCAACCCGGAAAGATCGGCAGGATCAAGATAGGAAACCGCGCTGGTATCAGTACCGAATGTGGTCTTGCGGTTGCCGCCTGTGCCGGTGCTGGTGGTGCCGGTGCTGGTTGTGGAGGCGCTGGTGACAACAAGCGTCTGCGGGTCCAGCAAAATCTCTCCTGCCTGGCCGCCAATGGCGGTATCAATCACCGTACCGCCAAGGCTGATGACACCGTCGGACGAGATTTCCACATCCCCGCCATTGCCGCCAAGCTGGCCGCCGGTGGTGGAAATGGTGCCCTGGAAATCGGTTTGTCTGGCGCTCAGCAATGTCACCTTGCCGCCATTGCCCTTGGAGATGGCATCGGCCTTGATCTCTGCGCCGGAAGCGATGCTGACAGCCTGGGCGCGGGGTGCGGTGTTGTCAGCGGCGCCTTGCGCCACGCGTTGCAGGTTCGTGCCCAGCGCGATATTGCCGCCGCCCGCCTGGCCCGAGGTGTCGATAACGGCGCTGGAGGCCACCGCCACCGTGCCGGTGGCCATTGCTTCCACATTGCCGCCGGTGCTTCCCGCCAGCGTGCCCTGCGCCAGCAAATTCCCGGCGATGTTGATGCCCCCGCCAACCGCTTGCAGAGCGATGGTGCCGGTTTTGCCATCGGCGCTGTTGGCCCGCAGCGTGCCGCCCACTTGCAGGAGCTGGCTTACCAGCGCGTCCGCATCCGAAGCGGTGATGGTGATTCTGCCGCCATCGGCGACGATCAGCCCTTTATTCGTCACCAGTGCGGGTACGGTTTTGCCGTTCAAATCCACTTCCCGCACGGCTTTGGTCACGTCCAGCGAAACCAGCTTGTCGCCGTATAAATCCAGCGTGAAGGCATCCGCCCCGGCCAGCACCACCTGGCCAAGCCGGGCAGAGATGAGACCGTTATTGGCCACCTGCGGCGCCACCAGCCCCACCAGCCCGGCCTGGCCCGCGGTAATCTCGCCGTCATTGACGATTTTGGCCCCTGGGCTGGGCGTGCCGGTAAAGTTCATCCGCCCGGCCATGAAGTCGGAATTTTTAATGTCCGAGGTGGAAACAATAACGCTCTGTGCGGTCACCTCCGCGCCATGGGTGAACACCACACCGGACTGGTTGATGAGCACGATCTGCCCGTTGGCGCTGATATGCCCCGCGATGACCGAAGGGCTGGGGGTAACAACGCGGTTGAGCGTGATGGCGCTGGCGGAGGGCTGTACATAAGTTACGTGTGCATCACTGCCGACATTATAACTCTGCCAGTTGATCGCGGCGCGGTTGCTGCTCTGGGTGATGGTGGTGCTGCCGGTTGCCTGCGCGATGCTGGCGCTGCCGCCTACAACAGCACCTCCCTGGGGGGTGGTGCTGGCGCCGATGCTCTGCGCATGTGCTGGCACGGGGTGCGCCAGAACCGCGCTGAGCGCCGTGCTGGCCAGCAGCCACGCACCGCGCCAAGCCTTCCGGCTCCGGCCACGCAAGGGCGCATTTTTCTGCCGTTCCATTGCCATCTCCTGCCTCCCGGCGCCTAAAACCGCGCCGTAACGCCCCAATAAATTGTTGTATCAGATAATGGCGCCACGTTGGTGGCGGCGGGCGTCAGCTGGGTCACCAGCCTGCGCGTCACTTCACCATCCAGCTCGACATTGTTTGTCAGCCCCAGCCGCACGCCACCGCCGGTGGACGCGATTTTGTGGTTCAGGTCGGTCGGCAGGTTGGACCAGGTCTCGCCCCAATCATAGAAGCCATAGAACTGCGCGCCCAGATCAAAATCGTAATGGAACAGGGTAAAATCTGTTCCGGTGTTCAATTGCAGTTCCGCCGTGGCGTAAGCCGCCTTGTCGCCCACCACCTGGCCGGAATAATAGCCGCGGGTGAAGCGCGTGCCGCCAAGGTAGAATTCCTCCACCGAGGGCAGCACGTCTGGCGTGTATTGCCCGCCCACCTCGGTGCGCAGCGCCACATCCGCTGTCTGCCACGGGGAGAACAGGGTCTGCACCCGGCTGATGGAGCCGTTGATCTTCCAGAAATCGAACTTCGCATCGGCCCGGCCGCCTGGCGGCGTGGTGCGGCCATCGGCCGAGCTGCCGAGGAAGGGCAGACCCTGGGATACCTGAACATCGACCACATTCAGCGCATCGCGGGTATTGCCCGCCAGCAGATCCTGCCAGGCATATTGGGTGTTCAGCCGGGCGGCGCGCAGGCTATCCGTACTTGTCACCGCGCCAGCGGTGGAGATGGTGTTCTGTTCCGCATCCAGCCGCAGATGCACACTGAGATTCTGGTTGCGGCGCAGAATAACGGGGTAGCCGAGGTCCCCGCCGAATACGCTCACCTGGCTTTCGTACCCCACCGAGCCAAGCACCCCGCTGGGATGCGCCCGCCCGGAGCCGCCATAAACCTTCAGGCGCAACCCTGATGTGCCGATGAAGAAACTTTCCGATACCTGGCCGAAATTATCGGTGTTGCCGCTGGAATGGTAGAAGGAAAATTCAGTCTGGTCGCCAAGGGAGGTCAGGCTGTTCACATCCAGCACCAGCAGCCCTTCGGCCGGGCCGGTTTCGTTAAAGCTGCGGTTATCTGCCGTTATCAGCCCGGAGAATGTCTGTTTGGAAACCTCCGCCACCAGGGTCAGCGCGCCAGGGTCGCCGTTATCCGATTGCAGAACGGCATGAACGGCAACCCCTGGCACCTGCTGGGCTAGCAGCAGCCAGCGCTCAAGCGTTGCCTCGTTCAGCGGCCGCTGGTTGGTGAGGTGCTGAAGAAAGCCCAGCACCATGCTGCCCGCCGGGCCAATATCCTTCGAGAGTTTGACGCTGGTGATATAACCTTCCGTCACCACGAAACGGACATTGCCAGCCGCATCCACGTCCAGCGTTACGGTGGAGAGAATAAAACCGTGACTGCGGTAGAGATCCACCAAAGCGGCGCGGGCCGACGCCAGCTTTGAAAGCGGCACATTATGCCCGGCCAGCCCGGAGACAATCGGGTTCAACTTCGCGGGCGGAAAAGCTGTGGCGCCGATAATGCCTACCGAGCGTACCGCAATGGCAACCGGCGGCAGTGGCGATGCAAGGCCGCCTTGCGGAATGGCGGGCAGCCCCTGGCCGAGATTTGGGCTGGGTGCTGG
>JAGXAO010000120.1 GCA_018971565.1 Rhodospirillales bacterium | reverse complement strand
CGTCCAGCGTGCCCGCAACGGCATCTACCCGCACGACGTCGCCGTCCCGCAATTTAGCGAGCTTTCCGCCCGCCAGCGCCTCTGGTGTTACGTGAATGGCCGAGAGCACTTTGCCGGAGGCGCCGGAAAGCCTGCCATCGGTCACCAGCGCAACCTTGAACCCCCGGTCTTGCACCACGCCCAAGGGCGGCATCAGCTTATGCAGTTCTGGCATACCGTTGGCCTTCGGCCCCTGGAAGCGCACCACCACCACGATATCCCGGTTCAGCTCACCCGCCTTGAAGGCCGCCTGCACATCCTCCTGCGCGTGAAACACGCGGCAAGGGGCCTCGACGATATGGCGCTCCGGCGCCACGGCGGAGGTTTTTACCACGCACTGACCAAGATTACCCCGCAGCAGCGCAAGGCCACCCGTGGGCTGGAAGGGGTTGGCAGCAGAGCGCAGCACCGTCTCATCGCCGCTTACAGCCGGAGGGTCCCGCCAGGCCAGTTCGCCGTCCTGCAAATACGGCTCCCTCGCATAAGCCATGAGCCCCTTGCCCATCACGGTATTCACGTCCTCATGCAGCAGCCCGGCATCCAGCAATTCGTGGATCAGAAACCCGGTACCGCCGGCGGCGTGGAAATGGTTCACATCCGCCAGGCCATTGGGATAGATGCGGCAGAGCAGCGGGGTGATGGCGGCGATATCCGCCAGATCCTGCCAAGTGAGGATAATACCGGCCGCCGCAGCCATGGGGATGAGGTGGATGGTGTGATTGGTGGAGCCGCCGGTGGCGTGCAGCGCCACGATGGCGTTCACGAAACTGCGCTCGTCAATCATCCGGCCGATGGGCAGATAATCATTGCCGAGTGCGGTGCGGGACATCACGCGCTGCACGGCAAAGCGTGTGAGTGCATCGCGCAATGGCGTGCCGGGATTCACGAAGGCACTGCCAGGCACATGCAGCCCCATGATCTCCACCAGCATCTGGTTGGTGTTGGCGGTGCCGTAGAAAGTGCAGGTGCCCGGGGCGTGATACGCCTCGCCCTCGGCCTTCAGCAACGCCGCACGGTCCACCTTGCCCTCGGCATATAGCTGGCGGATTTTCGCTTTCTCACCATTTGGCAGGCCAGAGGGCATCGGCCCCGCGGGAATAAGCACCGATGGCAGGTGCCCGAAGGTGAGCGCGCCGATAACCAGCCCTGGCACGATCTTGTCGCAAATGCCAAGAAAACAGGCGGCATCGAACGTGGCATGGCTGAGCGCCACACCGGTGGCCAGCGCAATAACATCCCGCGAGAACAGCGAAAGCTCCATGCCCGCCTCGCCCTGGGTCACGCCATCGCACATCGCCGGCACGCCGCCCGCCACCATCGCCACACCGCCCGCCGCGCGTGCTGCCTCCCGGATAAGTTCCGGATAACTCTCATAAGGCCGGTGGGCGGAAAGCATGTCGTTATAGGCGGTAACTATACCGAGGCTCGGCCCGGCGCCGTCCCGCAGCACGGATTTATCGCCCGTACCACAACCCGCGAAGCCATGCGCCTGGTTGGCGCAGCCCAGCGCCTGACGCTTCGGCTTGGTGCTCGCCGCCGCGCCGACGCGCTGGAGGTAAAGCCCGCGCCGCTCGCGGCTGCGCTCGATAATGCGTTCAGTAACGGAAGCCAGCGCGGGATGGACCATTTCATGGACTCCAGTAAATTTTCGGGTCGTGGCGCAGCACGGCGCGCACGGGCATGTCTTCAACCGGGCCCCCGGCCAGCGCCTTCTCCAGCACCTGGCGCTTGCCTTCACCCTCTATGTGCAAAGCCAGCAGATCGGCCTGGATCAGCACCGGCAGAGTGAGGGTAATGCGCGGCTCGCCCGCATTGGGCGCGCTGAGGGCTTCCACGTTCTGCCCCCGCACTGGGGCCAGGGCCCTAGCCAGGCGGTCGCCTCCGGGGAAGAATGATGCCGTGTGGCCATCCTCCCCCATACCTAAGACCGCCGCCGCCAGGGACAAGGGCTGCTGCGCGAATTGTGCCTCCAGCGCCGCCAGCCCGGATTGCGGAGACGAGGCTCCGTTATAAAGGGGGATAAACCGCGCGGCAGCCGCGTTATTAACAAACAAATGCCGCCGCACCAGCGCCGCGTTGCTGCGGGGGCTATCTTCCGGCACCCAGCGGTCATCCACCAGCGTTACGGCAACGCGGGACCAATCCAGCGCCGCCTGGCTCAACTCAGAAAAAAACAACCCCGGCGTACTGCCGCCCGAAACCGCCAGCATTGCTTCCACCTGCACGGCGAGGCGCGCGGAAAGGGCCGCCGCCACATCACGCGCCAGCGCCTTCGCCAACGCCGCCCGGCTTGGAAAGCTCTGCATCACATGCCCCCATCAGCCCAGGTGCGGCCGTCCCGTTCGATCAGCGCAATAGCCGCACTAGGCCCCCAGGTGCCCGCCGTATAGGGCTTAGGCGGCTCGGGAGATTGACCCCAGGCTTGCAGGATAGGGTCTATCCAGGCCCAGGCGGCCACCACCTCATCGCGGCGCATGAACAGGGTCTGGTTGCCGCGCACCACGTCCATCACGAGCCGCTCATAAGCATCCGGGTTACGCTCGGCGAAGGCCGAGGCGAAGCTCATATCCAGCGGTACCGGGCGCAGGCGCATCCCGCCAGGGCCAGGGTCCTTAATCATCAGCCAGAGCTTAACACCTTCATCCGGCTGCAGGCGTATAACGAGGCGATTCGGCACAATCGGCCCAGCCCCCTGGCCAAACATGGAATGCGGCACCGGGCGGAAAGTGATGACGATTTCCGACACGCGTTCCGCCAGCCTTTTGCCAGTACGCAGATAAAACGGCACGCCCGCCCAGCGCCAGTTCTCTATTTCCGCCTTCAGCGCCACGAAAGTTTCCGTTCGGCTTGCTGGCGCGCCAAGCTCCTCCAAATATCCCGGTACCGGCCCCCCGGCGGAAGCTCCGGCGCGGTACTGGCCGCGCACCCAGTTGGGTGCTTCCATGGGTTTCAGCGCGCGCAGCACTTTCAATTTTTCATCGCGCACCGCATCAGCATCCAGCATCGCGGGCGGTTCCATCGCCACAAGGCAGAGCAGTTGCAGGATATGGTTCTGCACCATGTCCCGCAGGGCACCCGCGGTATCGTAATACCCGGCACGGCCTTCAACACCCAGGGCTTCCGCCACGGTGATCTGCACATGGTCTATATGCGCGGCGTTCCACAACGGCTCAAACAATCCGTTAGCGAAACGCAGCGCCATCAGGTTCTGCACCGTTTCCTTGCCCAGGTAATGATCGATCCGGTAAACGCGGTCCTCAGGAAACACCTGGGCGATCGCCTCATTTACAGCATGGGCGGATTCACTGTCTTTGCCGACGGGCTTTTCCACCACAACCCTTGTGTTGCCCCGCGCCAGATTAAACCGGCCCAGATTTTCACAAATGGGCCCGAATAAGGCCGGCCCCGTGGCAAGGTAGAAGACGATGGTATGCTCTTTATACAGGGCCAATTGCGCCGCCAGTTCCGCCCAGCCCGCATCACCAGTGACATCTGCGCAAATATAATTCAGCCGCTTGCTAAATCGCTCCATGAGCGAGGCCGGGCGTTCCGCCTGCGGCACATGTTCATCCACAGCCTCTTTGGCCAGGGCAACAAACTCCTCCTGCCCCAGTTGCCCGCGCGAAACACCAATAAGCACCGCCTCCGCTGGCAGCTGACCGGCGGCATCGCGCTCAAACATCGCGGGGATGAGCTTGCGGCGGGCAAGATCGCCCGTAGCCCCGAAAACGACAAGTACAAAAGGCTCAACTGGGATTACGCGGCTTGTCATCTGCACTCCTCCGGGATGCACGGCACCCTGAACATATGCTTATATGAAGTAATCGCGGCGGCTGGCGCCGTAAAGGACCGCCCGCGCACCCAGGAGACCAAAGGCAGCATGGTGGAATTATTCAAGGCAGCCGCACGGCCCGAAATGAAGTGGAAGAATGGCGGCGGCATAACCCGCCCGGTGGCGAGCGCGCCTGGCAACATGCGGGAGTTCGGCTGGCGGCTAAGCCTGGCGGATGTAACCAGTGCCGGGCCGTTTTCGGTTTTCCCCGGCATTTCCCGGCTGATGGGCATTCTGGAAGGGCGGCTGCGCCTGGAGGTACAAAACATGGCGCCGGTGGAGCTGGCGCCGGGCGGCCCGGCCTTCACGTTCCCTGGCGACGCCCCCACCCACGGCGCGCCGCTGGGCGGGCTGGTTCGGGACATCAATTTGATGTTCGACCCGGAATGCTTCGATGCCACGCTGGATTATGCGGCGGAGGGGGTGGAACGCCCGGCAGGTGCGGCGGCGCACCTGCTGCTGGCGCTGGAGCCGCTGAGGCTGAACGGCGTGGCGCTGGGCGCAATGGACGCAGCGCTGCTGCAAGCAGGAGAGACCGTAAGCGTGAAGGGTGGCGCGCTATGGGTGGCGGCGCTGGTGGCGCTCTCCGCCCCTCTTTGTCCAACAAAATCCCAGAAAAGCTGAAAGCTCTCTGGGATTTTTAACACTTGCCGACACGGTGTGTTCTGAAACCTCAAAACGCCAGGTTATTCGCCTGCATTACCAGCGGCAGTCCTCGCACTTGCTCCAGCACCGCTTCCGGCGTTTCGCCATCGGTGGAAACAAGGCAGATCGCGTCCTCGCCCTCGGCCGCGCGGCCAAGATGGAAGGTGGCGATATTCACGCCCGCATCCGCCAGTGTCATGCCGAACCGGCCGATGAAACCCGGCTTGTCCTTGTTGGTCACATACAGCATATGCGGCGCGAAATCCGCCTCCACTTTTATGCCTTTAATCTCCACCAGGCGCGGCTTGCCGTTACCGATGAGCGTGCCCGCCACAGAACGCGTACCCTTGCCAGTGGTGACAGAAATGCGCACCAAAGTCTGGTAGTCCCC
>JAGXAO010000021.1 GCA_018971565.1 Rhodospirillales bacterium | reverse complement strand
ATAATCAACCGGCACCCGGCGGCGGCGGCCAGCAAAGCTGGGTAGTAATCCGCATGGTTCTCGGAGGCAGCCGGGCGCAGCATAATCTGCGGCCCGGTCTGCGCCAGCAAGGCGGCCCAGCCCTGCTCGTTCTCCTGCGGGGCAAGGCGGGCCACGGCGCCGCTATATTGGGCGCCGGGGCGCTCAATCACCATCCAGGCGGCAAGCTCCAGCGTTTCGTTCACCAGTTCCTGGAACCAGGGCGGGGCGAAGCCTTCATCCACCCACAGCACGCGTGGTTTGGTGTTCAGCCCTTTCCCGGCCTCGAAATCTCGCCAGTGCCTGCCAGAGAGGGCAGGGCGCCATAATTCCACCGCAACCTTGCGCGGGGCCAGCTTACGAAGATTAGCCGCCAGCCCTGGCGAGGTGGCGAAGATGCGCGAAGCCGCCGTCAAGGCTGGCAGAGAGTCCGGCTCCGGCATGGCGGTGAACAAGGCGGTATAAGGCGGGCTGGCGGGGCTGGGCGCGTGTTGCGGGTTTACCCGCACCCAGGTTTGCGGGGCGCGCCGGGCGAGGTCTGGCGCACCTGGCAGGCCGGGCGCCCAATCCGCTTCCATAAGCCCCGCATGGCGCATGGCCCTGGCCGCGTTAAGCGCGGCGCCAGCCTGCGCGGCATCGCCGCTCAGCAGCAGGCTCGCCGGGTCTGGCGGGCACATCTGCACAAGCCCCATGCGGGCTTCCGGCGCCAGCAAATCCCCGTGCAGGGATAATGCCGGGTGATGATACGGGTCCGCCGCGGGCAGGGCTTGCGCGGCTGGGGAGCCGGTGCGGAACGCGCCTTCGGCATCCGTTGCGGGAATGGCGCCAGCTTGCATCGCCACGCTTACATCCGGTGTCCATACCAACCTTGCCCCATTTGCGCGTAGCTGAGCGCAAATATCGATCCAGAGTGCGTCGCCCTCCAGATGCGCGGCTACATCGCAGGCGGCCAGCGCCGCCCGGCGGGCGAGCAGCCCTGGCGGGGAGATGGCGCTGGCCTCCTGGTCCACCAGCAGCCAGCCGCCGGGGCCTGGGTCCATCGGCCCATGCCCGGCACCCAGCCTGGCATCGGCACCGATAACGATCGGCCCCAGAATCTGGCTGCCATTTGTGCCCAAGGGGGCGATGGTGCGCGCCGCCACGGCGGCCACGCCAGAATCCGCCAGCTTGGCGCGCAACCCTTCCAGCCAATGCGGAGTCACCTCCTGCATTCGTGCATCCAGCACCGCCATCAGCTCGGTTCCGGCCAGGGCAATGGCCTGCGCCAGCGCCGCGCCTTTGCTGGCGGCGGTTACCGCCAACACTTTGCCCTCCAGGGCCTCACGCTGGGCTGCCACGGCGGCAAGGTAGGTCTGCATTTCGGGTGAAAGCTCCGCCCCGGCCAGAATTACCGGCCCGGTGAGCGGCCTGCCGCTCAGCAGTGCTGTCAGCCAGTTATCCAGCAGCGGAATCTCCGCTCCGTCGCACAGCATGATGATGGTTGTGCCAGGGTCTTCGGTGGCGCGGACATGGTGGAACAGCCCCGGATGCTGGCGGTTCTGCACCTCCGCCTTCATGCCGCCCGCCACCAGAGAGCGGGAAAGTGCCTCCGCCGCGCGGGCGCAGAATAGCTGCGGGGCGATATCGTCGCGCTTGCTGTGCGGGCGGCGGGTGAAGACTGGCTCGGCCAGCCGTTCCACCCGCGCGTTGCGCGCGGCCAGGCGAAGCTGGAGGTCGTATTCCTCCGCCCCGGCGCATTCGGGGTTAAACCCTCCCGCCGCCAGCAAAGCCCCGGCGCCGTACCATACCCAGTCCCCGATATAGGCAGCCTGGCGCAGGCGGGTCACATCCCAGCCCGGCTTGTGGCGCACCCAGAAGCCGCCCTCGCGGGGCACGATCTCGTCGGAATAAATCATGTCCGCGCCGGTCTGTGTGGCCAGCAACGCGAAGCGCAGGCAGCCATCCGGGGCGATAATATCGCCCGCGTTCAAAATGGCGACATAATCCGCCTCTCCGGCGCAGGCATTCAGTTCCGCGCAGAGGCGGCGGGTCATGGCCTCGGGCTCCGGCGGCACGGCGATGATGGAGACGCCATCCAGCGCCAGCGCATCCGCCGCCAGCACCTTAATGCTGTCAGGCGGCATCCATTGGCCGCGCAGGCTCTCCAGCGTGTCGTTCACGGCGGCGGCGCGCCCGGCCGGGGCGGCGATCAGCACCGCCAGCCGGGGCAATGTGCCAGCGTCTTGCCGCTGCGCCTCCAGCCTTGCTTTCGCGCCTTCATCCGTGCGCCCGGGGGGCCGCAGCGCGGTGGCGGGGGCCGCGGGAGCCGACCCGGGAATAATCGCACCGCCGAAAGCGGGCAAGGCGCGCCCGCGGCTGGCGCCGATCTCGTTGAGGAAACCCGCTAGGTCCGCCGTTTCCGCCGCCAGCCCGTCCCACAATTCCGGCGCGAAATCCCGGGCCAGAATCGCCTCCCAGGCGCGGGTGACAAGGTCGCGCAGCGGGCGGCTGAGATCCGTGCCGGAAAGTTGTTCCGAGCGGTTGAGCTGGCCGGTGAGATAGGCGCTGGCCTGCGCCAGATTATCTCCGTGCTTTTCTTGCAGCGTCAGGCCCAGCGCTGCCTCAATCCGGCGCAGTTGCACGGCGGGCTCGGCCAGCAGGTCATGGTAAGTGAGCCAGCAACGGGGCAAATGCCGGGCATGGCGCTCGGCATCCGTGGCGTAGCTCATCCACAGCAACAGGGCGTGGGCGCGGGAGAGGCCGTTCTTGCGGCTCTGGCTGGCGGCGGCTGTCCATGGGTCGCGGAAAATATGCACCACATGCGGCTTGTGCCCGGCGCGTTTGGCCACACGCTCATAAAGCGGCAGGGTGCGGCAGAGATGCGGATGCTTCAGGCCCCATAGCCGGTCCTCCTGGCCAAAGCGGCGGCGCAGGATTTCATCGAGCTGTGTGGCCAGCGGGGCGATGTCCGTGCGGTCCATCCAGCCATCCGGCAGGCCGCGCACATCCGTCCAGTCCACGCCCAGGCGGTTGAACAGATGCACATCCAGCTCGATCAACTCTGGAATTTCATAGAAGCCAAGCGGGTTATGCTCATTCGGGTCGGCATCGTTATAAAATTTTACGCCAGCCCGTTGCAGCGCGCCGGAAAGGGCGGAGGTGCCGCTGCGGTAATAGCCGACGATGAAGATTGCGTCTCTCATGGCGCGGCTTCCTTAAAGATATTTGAACAGGCTGAGGCTTTGCGCCGAGCCGAAGGTTTTCATCGCCGCTTGCAGGGCGGTCATGGTCTGGTCCAGCGCGGTAATGGCGGCGGGCATGTTCACGGCGGTGGCGTTGTCCACCGTGGTTTGCACTGCTGTTTGTTGCGCGGTGTTGCCGGTGGCGGCGGTGGTCAGCGCCTGCAAGGTTACGCCGTTCTGCGCCTGCGCTGTGGTGATCGCCTGCTGGTATTGCGCCAGCCCCGCGAGGCTCTGGTTGAGAACCTGGTTGGTCTGCGCCACCTGCGCCGGGGTGGCCTGGGCGCTGCTGAGTGCTGTTGAGATTTGCTGGAGCAGCGTGAAGGCCGATTGCGGCCGGGCGGGTGCTATGGTGAAGCTGTCGCCATTCGCGGGGGCGCCGGTAATCTCATAATTCACCCCGGCGAGTTGCAGGCTGGTCTGGCCGCCGCTGCCGCTGTTCAATGTGCCGGTGGAAATCGTGGTGCCGCCCTGCGTCGCGGTATAGGTTGTGGTGTTGCCAGCAACGGCGAAGGCAACGGTAACCGGCGCGCTGCCCTGCTGAAAGGCATTCGCGGTGGCGGCGTTCACAAGCCCCTGCTGAAGCATCTGCCCGGTGCCGCCGTTAGCAGAATTGGCGGTAACCACCGATGTGCCATCCCCCGCCAGCGCGGCGGTGAAGGCTTCGCCATTCACCAGCGTATTGGCCGTTTCGCCCTGGCCGATGGTGGCCTGGCCCTGCCCGGAATCGCCAAAATAAGCGATATTGCCGCTGGTATCGGGCTGGAAGGGTGCCAGCGAGCCGCGCGAACCGCCAAACAGATAGCTGCCATTGGGCGCCACAGTGTTGCCGATGGAAAGCAATTGCTTGGAGGCACTTTGCACCTGCAAGGAGAGCGCGTTGAGGTTTTGCGAATTGGTAGTGCCGCTGAGCGCCTGCAGCACGATGGACTGAACATTATCCAGCAGCGAGGTTGCCGAACCATAGGCGTTGTTGGCGGCACCTAGCTGTGTTTGAATCGCGGCCTGGGTGGTGTTGTCGTTGTTCAACTGGCTTATCTGGTCGTTGCCGAGTGCCGCCGTCTGGTAGGCGGCGGGGTTCTGGTCCGGCGTCTGCACTTTCAGGCCGGTGGAAATCTGCTGTTGCAGCACGTTGATCTGCGCTTCCTGCGCTGTCAGCGAGTTGTTGAAGTTGCTGTAGAACGACAAGTCCATTTTTGGATTCCTTAAGCTTTCAGGCAGCGGTTTCGGTTTTGGCGTAGAGGCGCGCGGGCTTGTGCGGCAGGTCTCGCGCGGCACGGTCCTGCGCCAGGGTTTTTTCCAACCTCAGCGCATGGCCCAGGCGTTCCTGCAAAATGCGGCGGCGGGCGCGTAATTCCGCCAGGGCGGTAGCGCAGCTGGAATGTTCCGCCTGCTCCAGGGCGATTGCCCCGGTCAATTGTTGCACCGCTTCTTCGGCCTGGGTGCTGAATTGCCCGGCGCGTTTCGCATCGCCCGCGCGCACCACATCGCCACTGCGCCACAAATTGCCCAACCGGTCTTGATACGCTGCAAGAACCTCGCGTTGCGCCTCAAAGCGTTGCAGGGTGGCATTGTGCCGGCTTAATTTGTCAAGCAAGGTGGTTTCCTTGGCTGCTGCCAGCAAGTCCAGCTTCGCGAATGCTTGCGGTTTCACGCTTCGTCTCCAAACAGAGCCTGCATTTTGGCCAGTGAATCATCCAGCCCCATGCGTGAAGCGGCATCTTGCCGAAGCAACGCCTCCATGGCGGGCATAAGCCGCAAGGCTTCGTCCAGCAGCGCATCGCGCCCCGGCGCATAGGCGCCGAGATCCAAGATGTCCTGCTTCTCGCGTTTTCTGGCCCAAAGGGCGCGGAAGCGCCCGGCAAGTTGCAGGTGCTCTTTCGTCACCAGCCCCGGCATGGGGCGGGAGAGAGAAGCGGAAATATCGATAGGCGGGTAGATTGCTGCCTCCGCCATGGCGCGGGAGAGCACGATATGCCCATCCAGAATCGCGCGTGCGGTGTCCGCCACCGGGTCGCCCACGTGGTCGTCACCCTCCACCAGCACGGTATGAACAGCGGTAATGGAACCTTGCCCCGGCCCGCCATTACCAGCCCGCTCCGCATAGGCGGAAAGCGCCCCGAACACCGAGGGTGGATACCCCCTGGTGGCGGGCGGCTCGCCAGCCGCCAGGCCGATTTCACGCAATGCCATGGCAAGGCGGGTGAGGCTGTCCACCAGCAGTAATACATGCTTACCCTGGGCGCGGAAATATTCAGCGATGGATGCAGCGCGGTAGGCGCCATGCACGCGGGCCAGGGCCGTGTCATCCGCCGGGGAGGCAACCACCACCGCGCGCGGCGCCGCGGTGCCCAGATGATCCTCGATGAATTCTCTAATTTCCCGCCCGCGCTCGCCGATCATCCCCAGCACCACCACATCGGCCTGCGCATGGCGCGCGATCATGCCCAGCATGGTGGTTTTGCCGACACCGGAGCCAGCAAACAGCCCCACCCGCATGCCGCGCCCCAAAGTGGTGAGCGCATTGATGGAGGCCACGCCAACATCGAAAGCTTTCTCAATCCGCGCCCGTGCCATGGGGTTGATCGGCACACCCAGCATCGGCCAGGGAATATCGGCGTCGGGCAGGGCGCCGCCATCCAGCGCATTGCCCCGCGCATCCAGAATGCGGCCAAGCAGGCCGGGCCCGGTCATCACCGCCATCTCGGTGGTTTCCACCCGCACCCGTGCGCCGCGCATAATGCCGCGCGTGCCTTGCTCCGGCATCATCAGCATGGCGCCGGCCTCGAAGCCGATGATCTCGGCGGCGGTCTCGCCTTCGGCCTGCTCTATCATGCAGCGCGCACCTATTGGGGCTTGCAGGCCGCTCACGCGCAGCATCTCGCCATTTGCTTGCAGCACGCGGCCATAGCGCCGCACCAAGGGGGCGGAGAGCGTGCCGCGCAGGGTTTCCGCCGTACGGCGGTTAAGGCTTTCCAGCGAGATCATGCGGCGGTCTCGCCCGGCAAGCCAAGCCCCGCGCGCAGGGCGGTGAAGCGGCTTTCCAGCCTTGCATCCCACTCTGCCTTGTCCAGCCTGTCGCCATCCTCGGCCAGCAGTTCCAGCAAAGCGCCGCCAGGGGTGATGCTGTCATCCGGCACCAGTGCCAATGCTGCTTCCGGCAGCTTGTCCCGCAAGGCCGGAATATCGGAAGGATGCAGATGCAGCCGCATGGTCTGGCGCGGCCCGCGCTCGGCGGCGGCTTCCTTCAGCAGGGCTTTAACCAGCTCCGCCAGCTCGGCACGGGCATTGCCGCTCTCTCCCCCGGCGATATGCCGGGCAAGTTGAAACCCCATATCCATCACCAGCTCGGCCAGGTCCTGCTCCGCCAGTGCCAAAGGTACTACCAACTGGGCGGCGGCCTGTTCCAGAATCGCCAGAATCCGCCCCAGCTTTTCCTGCTGCGGCGCCATCGCTGCGCGGGCCGCGGCTTCTCCGGCATCTTTTGCTTCGGCAAAAGCGGCGTCACGCAGCTTCGCAACCTCCAGCTTCACGCGCCGTTGAATTTCGGCTTCGCGCGCGGCAATCTCGGCCGTATCCGGCGCCAGCACCGTTTGCACGAAATTGCGGTTACGGGAGGTTGTTATGAAACTCATCAGTCTTTGCCACGCTGTGTTGGCGCGCCAGGATTGCTTGAAGCCAGGCGGAGGGATTCCACGCACAGCCCCCCGAGCGGCCCCAGCAGCGCCAGCGCCGCGCACACCAGCAGCCCTACCGCGAAGGCCGAGAGCAGCCAGGCTCCCGCCATGCCGAAATCGGCGAAGCTACCCGGTTCGTGCGTGGCGGCCCAACCTGTCATCGCCGCAAGGCTGACCAGAAAGGGGCTGAATAATTTTTTTTGCTTGCGCGGTTTTGCCTTGGCCATGTTCCATTCATCCTTGCGGTTGGTCTTGTTGTGGTGTGGCCCCGGCGGGTTCAGGCGCATGGATAACCACCACCACGCGCCGGTTTAACGCGCGGCCCGCGTTCGTATCGTTGCTGGTAACCGGCGAGAATTCGCCAAATCCTTCCGCCGCCAGTACATTCCCGCCGACGCCATTGCTGACGAACAGCGTTACGACCGCCACGGCACGCTCAACCGAGAGAGACCAGTTGGAGGGAAATTGCGCGGTGGCGATGGGTTGATTATCCGTATAGCCCTGCACCGTCACCCGGTATCCGGCGGGCAGATGCGTCAGCCCGGCCCCAACCTGGGAGAGCAGCGCCGCTGCCGCCGGTTTTAACGTTGCGTCACCAGAATTAAATAATACGGAAGCGTCGAGCTTGATCGTCAGAGTCAGTGGTGCATTGTTGATTGTGACCTGATTTTTTTCGATCATCGGCTGAAACAGGGCACTCAGTTTCAGTTGCAATTGTTGCAGGGTCTGAATGTCTTGCGCCAATTGCCTCGCCATATTCCTGGGAATTTTAGAATCCGCTGAGGAAGGCGATTCCACCCGCTTCGGGATGGGCGAAACCTGGTGCTGCAACACGCCGCGCGAACCGGATGGCTGCGCGGTGATAACAGCGGGCGGCGCGCCATGAAATGCCTCTATGAATGCCTGGGTGATCTCCGCCTGTTTGAGCTTGTTGCGGGTTGAGGACGCATACAGCACCACGAAAGTCGCCAGCAGCAACGTCAGCAGATCGGCGTAAGAGATGATCCAGCGTTCATGGTTCGCCGGCGGCTCAGGCTTGGGTTTTTTTACGGGCAGTTTCGCACCGGCCATGGCTCAGGCCGCCTGGGAGGCGCCTGCAGGCGCCTCCTGTTCATCGTCTGCCGCCTTCGCCGTTGGCTTTTCATGCAAAAAGCTCTTTAGCGTTTGCCGGATAACAATGCCCGGCTTGCCCTCAGCCAGCAGCAGAAAACCCTGGATCACCACCATGCGTTCGCGCTCCAGTTCCTTGGCGATGGTTTTCAGCCGCCCGCCCAGCGGCAGGGCGATGAGGTTGGCGAACCCCACGCCATAAACGGTGGCGATGAAGGCGGTGGCGATGCCCTCGCCCAACTCGCTCGGGTGGTCCAGCCGCATCATCACATGAATCAACCCTAGCACCGCGCCCATCACGCCGATGGTGGGGGAATAACCGCCCAGCGCCTCCCACACATGGGCGGGGTGCTCCTGCTCGCGGTCCAAATTCTCGGCGAGGATGCTGAGCATGGAGGCAAAATCCTCCGGTGCCGTATTATCCACGATCATTTGCAACCCCTGGCGCTGAAACGGGTCCGCCACATTCGGAATTTCCTGTTCCAGCACCAGCGTGCCAAAGCCGCGTGCCTTGGCGGACCAATCCGCCACATGGTCTATGAACTCTGAAAGATTGACCCTGGGCGGTTTGGCAAGCCACATCACCGCCTTGAAGCCGGAACACAGGGTATGAAAGCCGAACTGCACCAGGCAGGCTGATACGGAGCCGCACATGACGATAATGAAAGCGGTGAGGTTGAGCAGTGAAGAGATCGGCACATGGTCCGTCAACGCGCCGCCGAGGATGACGAAAACCCCGAGCAGCAGCGTGGCCAAGTTTATCAAGATACAAATTCCCCTCGTTGCGCCGCATTAATGTGCAGGGCGAGCGCCTCCAACGCCCGCTTGCGCAGCCGCGAGGCGTAGCCCTCGCTGATATCCAACACGCTCGCGATTTCCCGATTGTTAAGTTCATCGTAAAAATGCAGTGCCAGAATCCGGTATTCGAGCTCAGGCAGCGCACGCAGCGCTTCCACCAGCAAAACGCGGTTATCCACGCGGGTAAGCAGCGTCAGCGGGTCCTCCGGCCCGTCTCCGGTGTCGTGCGCGGCAATCTCCACTTTTTCTAGCTCAAAACTTGTCTGGCCGCGCCGGCGCGAACCCTCCCGCCGCAGCCCATCGATCATCGCCCCCTTAATGCGCCGCGCCGCAAAAGCCTGAAACGGAACGCCATGGCCGGGGTCGAAACGTTGCGAGGCTTCCATCATGCCAATGGCCCCCCATTGCAGCATCTCATCCAAATCGGCCCAGGGCATTCGCACCTTCATCAGCAGTGCCATGCGCTTAATCCAGTGGCCATAAAGTGCCGTCAGCTCGGCTTTGCCAGGGGCGGCGGCGTCAGCCATTGGCGGGCTCAGCCGTATGCACCACCTGCAACGGCATGGTTTCAGGAATTTCCTCTAGCGCTATAACCGAGAGCAGACCGCTCACGCATTTTGCCACGGCACGGCGCATGGCGGCCTGCACCACCAGCACCGGCTTGGCGCCGCGTGCGCGCATGGCCCTGGCGGCTTGTTCCGCCGCCTGGCGCAGATGCGTGGCAATTTCCGCCTCCACCTCACCGCCCGCGGTTTCGCGGGCCGCCCGCAGAGATTTGGTTACCAGCTCTTCCAGCTTTGGTTGCAGCACCGCCACGCGCAGCGCCGGCTCGGCGCCCGCGAACTGCCCGGCGATAAACCGCCCCAGCCGCAACCGCACCGCCGCCAGCAAGCGTTCCGGTTCCTTGGCGCCGCCATCGGCGGCTTCCACCAGCGCTTCGGCAATGCGTTCAAAGTCCCGCACCGGCACTTCCTCGGCCAGCAGCCCCTGGCAGACTTGCCGGATGATTCCGGCGGAGAGTGTGGCGCGCAGGTCCTCCGCCAGGCGTGGCGTGGTTTCGGCAAGCCGCGTCATCAGCCCTTCCACCTGCGGCCGGCCCAGCAGGTCTGCCCCGTGGCGTTTCAATATTTCAGCGAAATGGGTGGCGATGGCCGAAGCCGTATCCACCACTGTGTAGCCAAGTTCTTCTGCGGCCGGAATGGCACCTTGCGGAATCCACACCGCGTTCTGGCCGAATGCCGCGTCCTTCACCGGGCGGCCGATTGCAAGCTTTTCCACGACCATCGGCCCTTCAATGGCCAGCCACTGGCCTGGCCATGCCTCGCCGCCGCCAATGGCGGCCCCACGCAGTGTGAAGCGATAGCCATGGGCGGGAAGTTCGGATGAATCACGGATATGCACGGCGGGCACCAGAAACCCCATGGCGCGGCCATAACGCTGGCGCACAGCGGTAAGCCGGCCCAGCAGCCGGCCTTCGCCTGTGCCCACCATGGGCGCCAGGGCAAAGCCGATATTCATGCCCAGCGGGTCCACGCCGCTCACATCCGTCAGGCTGTCGGGCTTTACCTCGGCCTTGCCGTTTTCGGCATCGCCAGCGTCTGCCGTTTGTGCCGCCTGCGGCTCTGCGCGCGAAAGCCGCCATGCCGAAACCCCCAAAGCTCCGCCCAGCAGCAGAAAGGGAATATGTGCCATCTGCGGTACCAGCCCGATAGCGGTTGTGATAGCCGACGCAATCGCCAAAGCCTGCGGGTATTTGGAAAGCTGGGATTTGATCTGCGCGCCGATATCCTCGCCCGTGGCAACACGGGTAACAACCAGGCCCGCTGCGACGGAAATGGTAAGCGAGGGAATTTGCGCCGCCAGGCCATCGCCCACCGTGAGCAGCGTGTAAGTGCGTGCGGCATCGCCAATGGGCAACCCAAATTGCAGCGTGCCGATGATCAGCCCGCCCAGCATGTTTACCACCAGAATGATCATCGCCGCCACAACATCGCCACGCACGAATTTGCTGGCGCCATCCATCGCGCCAAAAAAATCGGCTTCTTGCCGCAGCGCATTGCGCCGCCGCTCCGCCGCCTGGGGGGAAAGTATTCCGGCATTAATCTCGGCATCGATCGCCATTTGCCGCCCTGGCAGAGAATCCAGCATGAAGCGAGCCGAAACCTCTGCCACGCGCGAGGCGCCCTTGGTGACAACAACGAAATTGATGATGATAAGAATGACGAAGATGATGCCGCCGACAACATAATTGCCGCCGACCGCGAACTGGCCGAAGGATTCGATGACATGCCCGGCAGCGCCTGGCCCGGTATAGCCGTTGAGCAGAATGGCGCGCGCGGTAGCCACATTCAACGCCAGGCGCATCAGCGTGGTGGCCAGCAGCACAGATGGAAAAGAAGAAAATTCAGATGGTGAAGGAATATAAAGCGAGGCACCCAGAATGACGAGACCGGCCGAAATATTCAGGGCGAACAGAAACGAGATGGCCGGCCCAGGCAACGGAATCGCCAGCATCACCAGCACCATCAATATCACCAGCGGGCCGGAAAGCTGGCCGAGGCTGAAAGCGCGCGGACGGGGAAGGGCGAGTGTGTCAGCCATGCAAAAGTCCTGGAATGGCGTTGAATAATCTTGTGGCGTAATGCTCAACAGAGCCCATCATCAGTGGCCCTGCTGCCAAGGTAACCAATGCCAGGCCGCCGAGCTTGAGCACGAAGGGAATGGAAGCCTCGCGTACCTGTGTCGCGGTTTGTAAAATGCCAGCGCCAAGGCCGATGACGAGCATCAGAAATAGTACCGGCCCGGCGAGTTCCGCGAACGCAAGCCAGGCGCCGTCATTCACGCCATTGGCATTCATGAAGCCGTTTCTTCCTCTTCCTTCGCGGCATCTTCCGCCAGCGCGGTTACGCGCACGCCGTAACGGTCGTTGGCCACGGCAACCACCTCGCCATAGGCCAGTTTCTGGCCATTCGCAAAAATCGCCAGCGGTTCACCAATCACCTGGTTGAGTTGTAAAATTTGCCCGTGCCGCAAAGCACGAAGGTCTTTCACGCTAATTTGCGTACGGCCAAGCTCCACCGCTACGGCAACCTGCACCCGGTCCAGCACGACCTTGGCGGTGATGGCAGCGGCCCCGCGCGGCTGCGCCTGCAATCGCTCAAGCTCCACACGCTCTGGCTCTATGAGCTTCTCAGCTCCTGTCAGGCGCTCTCTCTGGTCAACCATTTGAGTTTCTCCTTCATTTTCGGCCATCACGCGGCAGCACACATGCCCGCCTTGCTGGCCATAATCGGCCAGGAATAAATCCACCCCGCCGCCCACCGCTACAGCATGTGGCCAGAGTGTCACGGGCAGCAGGTCACCCGGCCGCAATGCTTGAAACAGCACCAGCGGCAGTTGCGCTCGGGCCACTTCAAAGCGCAGGCCGACCTTTGTACTGTCGGTTAATTGGTCGATACCGCCGGTCCAGTTCACATCCGGCCCGCGCCCGCCGAGCAGGCCGGATTGATTGGCGATTTTTGCTTCAAGCGTTTCAAACGCTGAATATGGCACGATGAGACGAATGGTGCCCGAGCCCAGCTCGGTTTCAAAAATACCGGTTACGGCAATCATCCAGTCCTGCCCATCGGCGATGGCGAGCATGCCGGTGGCGTTTTCATAGGCGATGGCTGCAAGGTTAAGCGGAACAATGGGCGTAAATGTTTCGCTGATGGTGGCGAAAGCGAGATCCACCATCTGCCGCCCGATGCGTGTTTCCAGCACTGAAAGTTCGTAACGCTCAAACGGGTGCGCGGCGGTCGCACCGCACATCGCATCCACCATCGCGCCGATCAAATCGCCGTCGATGGCCAGCAGCATGCGTCCGCGCAAGGGCGTGAGTTCCGAAATTCCGGCCAGCATTACCTCAGGCAGGGCAGACATTGCAGATTCGTGGCTGATGACGTTGTGGATGCAGGAAAGAAGCTGCACGGAATGGCGCATGCGTTGAAACAGCACGAAGGCGATCTGCCGCATGAATCGGTCGGCAAGCGTTTCCATGAGCACCGAGCGCAGCAAGGGCGCGCGCATCGGGTCGAGAAGGTCGAGAGCCTCCACGTTCGGGTCAATCTCAAGCATAGGCGCTTAATCCGCCTGGCGTGGTTTGGGGCTCGGCGGCAAAGTTGTTGGCGCTGTTCTGGCGTGGTGGTGTGTAGCCGCCCTGGCCATTCTGCCCGCTTTGCTGTGAGAACTGGCCGCCCAATTGCGCCTGGCCCAGCGTAAGGCCAGATTGCGCCATGGCAGCGCCAAGCCCGGGCAGGTTTGCTTGTATCGCTTGCGCGGCATCCGCGGTGCTGGGCACGAACAGCACATTCACCTGCCCCTGCGTGCCAAGCCGTATTTCTACGGAAAGATGCCCAAGCCCTGGCGGATCCAGCCGTAAAACCGTGCCAGCCTGGCCGGATTGATGCAGTGCCGTTACCGTGGCGGCCAGCGCCGCCGGGCCAGTGATGGGATTCGCAACCACGCTGCTTACCTCGGTTAAGGTGCTATTGCTTGCCGTGGTTACGGAAAAGCCGGGTGAGCTTGGGCTTATGCCACCCAAGGCTACAATTTGCGGGTTGTTAATTTCTTCCTTTTCCTTTGGCGTAGCTGCCGTGTTGTCAGAAAGCGTCGTCGCTCGCGCGGTAATGGTCTGGGCCGTGCTGGCGGTAACCAGCGGGCCGGCGGCGGGCCGCGCCACGGCTTTCATGTTTCCAGCCGTCATCGCGCTTTGCGTTACGGCGGAGATGGCGTGTGCGCTGCTCGCTGTGGTGGAAGAAATATCTGCCAAGCTGGGTTTGGCATTGGTTGCAGATGGCGCTGGCACCACGGCTGTTTCGGTTTTCGTGGCCGTCTGGGCGGGCGCGGTGGCGGCGCTTTTAGGTTCGGCTGTAACTGCCGGCCGGGTTTTAGTCAGAACCGCACTGCCTCCTAACAGGTTTTCGCTGGCCGTGCTTGGGGCAGTATCGGCTTTCACATCGGCTGTGGCATGGTTTGTTTCCTGCCTGGCCTCGCCTGATGTTTTTGCATTGCCGCTGGCAACTGGTTTTTCCGCCACTGGTTGTGCTTGCGTGGCTGGGGCCACAACAAGAACGGCGGCTTTCTTTTCATTCGGCGTATGGCCTGGTGGGATATAGATGCTTTGCGGTTTCGCTGTCTTTTTAAGGTCAGTTTTAAGGCTGACTACGCCATCAGTTGTGGCGGACAGCACCTGGCCGGCCTCTTTCTTACTTTCACCGTTTCGCTTTGGGGCTGGTGGCGCACTTTCAACGCCTGTGGCCTTGTTTTGCGGCGCAGCTTGAGTGGTGGCAAGGGCATCCGCCCAGGCGGAAGCATTCGTCGCCGTGCTGGCCTTCGTGGCAGGCACTGTGCTCTGTGTTACAGAGATTTGAGGCAAAACTGGCATTAAACCATCTCCTCGGCACTGCTGATGGAAATGCGTCCCTCTCCGGCGAGTTTCAGAGCCACATCGACGATATCGGTCTGCGCGGTCAGTGCGTCGGATCGGCGGATCGGCGGTCCACTGGTCAACTCCTCCTTCAGCACTTCTACTTGCCGGGCAGAGAGGTTCTGGAAGAACCGCTCCCGCAAGGACTCTTCCACCAGCCGCAAAGCCGGGGCGAGTCTGTCCGCCGGAACCTCGCGTAGTAATATCTGCATCGAGCGGTCTGGAAGCTTGCCAAGATCGATGAATGTAAAAAGATTTTCTCGAATCTTCTCAGCCGTCTTGGTGTCGCGTTCGTCAATGGCGCCCAGCACATTGTCAGACATTGCAGACGGAAAATGATTAAGAATATCGGCCGTCTGTTTTGCGCCGCCCAAATTGGTCACGCGCCGGCCGCCAGTGCCGGTTTGCATCGCCAGCTCGTCCAGCATGTCGCGCAGCTCCTTCACCACACTCGGTGAAACCACATCGAGGTTAGAGAAGCGGTATAACGCTTCCGCTGCCAGGGTTTCAGGCATAAAGGCAAGCAGGTTGGCGCCCATTTCATGCGGAATATGCGCCAATAACAGGGCGATGGTTTGTGGCCTTTCATGCGCCATCTGCATCGCCAAGGTTCGGGCATCGGTGTTCGCTGGCAGGTAAAAGGTGGAACGCCGCTCATTGCGCCGCAACCGCTCAAGAATTTCCTTAGCGTTTTGCTCGCCGATCGCATTCGTCAGCACTCGGCTCAAAAATTTCATGCTGTCACCGCCAATTGCGGTAATTCCCAGATCGGACGCGAAAGAGAGCATGATATCTTCACGCAGTTGCGGCGTCACACCTTTAAGGCTGGACATTGCAGTGGAGATACGGTTGACTGACATTTCATCCATCTCGCGCATCACAGCCGCGGCGGTTTCTTCGCCCAGTTCGCGCAGCACCATGGCGGCGCGCTCGGGCCCGGAGAGCGCGGGTGCAGATAATTGCTTGGTTTCTTCACTCATTTTCTTCGGTCCAGCTTTGCAGAAGCCGCGCGACACCAGGAATGTTTTCCGAAGCCTGGTCGCGCAATTCAGAGAAATCGCGCGGTGGGGTGATAACCGGCAGTGGCCGTTGCATGGGTTGCGGGGCGGGCAGCATGGTCTTCAGATTCACATTTGCTATCCGCCGCCCGGCGGGCAAGGCCAGGCCAAACAGCAGCGCCGTTGCCGCAAGAACTTCCAGCATTGCATGTGCCAGCGGGCTGGCCGCCGCGATGATGGGTTCTGCCACCATGGGCGTGGCCTGTTTTTGAAACGGTGTTGCCAACACGTTAACGGCCACGTTGGGGTAGGCGAACGCGGAGGCGATCGCAGTTTTAATCTGCTGTATCTGCAAATTCTTTGGCAATGCCGCTTGGTTAAGCACAACCGAAACGGCGATAGATTTTATCGCCCAACCAGGCTTGGTAATGTCGCTGTCGGTCTGGTCGGTTACAAAGGTCTGGTCCAGGTCATCGGTGGTGCGGCTTGGCGGCGGCTGTGGCGCGGTAGCGGCAGTTTGCGGCGCCTTTGCGCCTGGGTTGTTCTTGCCGGCGGCCTGCACTGGCGTGGGCGTGGGGGGCGCCGCCGTTGTCTGCCCCGGCGGCTCGTTGGAAAGTGCGCCTGGAATACCAAGCGCAGTGGCATCGGAGCCTGTCTGCGATGTCTGGTTGCTGCTGGAATGTTGGATGATATGCGCAGGCCCGTAGCTTGTTTGATGAATACTGGCTTGAGTAAAATCCAGATCGGCAGAAACATCTGTTCTGAAATTTCCAGCACCAACCAGGGGAATCAACAATCCGGCAACACGCGCTGCGGAGCTTGCTTCCACCTGCGCTTCGGTTGCCAGTTGTGTGCCGGTGTTCATTGCGTCACCCGCGGGGTAAACTGTGGCGCCATCCGTGGTCACCACGGTCACATCTTCCACCGCCAGGCCCGGCACGGCGCCCGCCACCAGCTTGGCAATGGTCTCGCCCTGTGCGGTGGCTTGCATCTGGCCTGCATCCACCACCACGGAGGCGGCGGGCTTCGGCTGGTCCGCGAGGAACGGCGTTTCGGGCGGCAGTGCGAGAAATACCTGCGCGCTGCTTATGCCGCTCATAGCTTGAATGGATTGCTGTAGCGAGAGCTCCAAAGCCTGTGTCGCCATGGTCGACTGCGCCAGGTCAGAGGCGGTCATCGGCGCGTTTTCAAGCTGGCTCCAGGCGGTTTGTGTGTCTGAGCCAGGCACCTGCGCCGCGCCAAGTTGCAACCGTGCCTGAGCTAATTCTGGAGCAGGAACCAGAATCACGTTTCCCGCCGCCTGCAGTTGATAAGGTATGCCAAGCTTCTGGAGCTGTGCGATAACCTTGCCACCATCGGTGGGCGAAAGCCCCTCGTTCAGCACCGCGTAAGGCGGGCCGGAAAGTTCCAGCCACATTACCGCGCTGAGTGACATAAGCACCACGGCGCCAGCCGCCCACAACAGTTTCGGAATTCGCGATGCCTGCCCGTGCAACCGGGCCAAAATGTCACGCCAGCTACGCATGGATCAGAACTGCATGTTCATGACCGCCTGATAGGCGGAAACAACTTCATTGCGGACGGCAACGGTGGCATTCCAAACCACCTCCGCTCGGTCGCTCGCCACGAGCGCCTTGCCCAGCGTGGCCCCTGGCGCTCCAGCCGCGTATCCTGCCTCGGCGGTGGCAGCGGATGATTGTTGTGCGCTGACGCCTTGCAAGGCATCCGAAATAAGGTTGAGAAAATTCCCCGGCTGAGGAGCGGAGTGGCTTGCGCCGGGGCTGCCCAGGCCGCCTGCGGCCGAAACTCCGCTCTGCGCCGCGATGCTGGAAATCATGATAATCTTTCCTTTTGAACAAGGCCGCGGCATCACCGCCGCAAATGGAATGAGCCGTTTTTAGCTTGAAGGCAGGCCGTTTCTGGTCAGCCAGATTTTTTTGTACGAAGCAGGAAAACTTTACTCATGCCGTACGATTAAAGCCGAATTCCTAATGATTTCTTAAAATCGTGCATGGTTCACTGGGAAAACATCTTTGCGCGTATTTAACCAGGCTTCAACATTTCCATCGCAGAGTATGGAAATCTTGCGCCACCAGAACGGAGCCACGCTTCTATGCCGACAATCCTCGTCCTCGACGATTCCGCCACGATGGTGATGAGCTTGTCTCATATTCTGAAAGGCGCCGGCTACGACGTCGAAACAGGCATGAACGGCCGTGAGGGCATCACCAAACTGACAGACGGGGTAAAGCCATCTGTTATTTTAACCGACCTGAACATGCCGGAGCTGGACGGAATCGGGTTTATCAAGGAAGCACGGAAAATCGCCTCTGCGCGGTACACGCCAATCATCGTGCTCACCACAGAATCCGGCGGCCGTAAACGAGACGAGGCGCGCGCCGCCGGTGCCTCAGGCTGGCTTACCAAACCAGCCGAGCCAAACCAGCTGCTCGCGGTCGTCAAGCAGCTTTGCCCGGTTAAATAGAAAGCAAGCAGATGAACGAAACAGAGGAACAAAACGAAGGGCTGGTTTGCGCCATCCTCGCTGAGCAGGTTGCAATTCTGCGAGACCGGATGGATGCCAGCGAGGCTTTCGACCTTTTGTGGCAAACATCGGCCTTGCTCTCCTGGCTCGCTGGCCTGCTGGCGGATATCAGCCGCGAATCGCCGCAGATTAATCCGTTGCAGGATAGAGAGCGGAGCGAGGCGGTCACGAAAATCACCACAATCCGTCAACAGCTTGACCATCTTGCCTTTTTCCAGGCCCAACGGCAGGATTTCGCGCGCCAGATCGCAGATTGCGTGATCGTCGCATTGGAGCGCATGTCCAGCGCGCAAATGCCGGAGGGTACCCGCTTCGCCTCGGCGGATCTTGCGGCTCTCTATGTAAGTGAAGACCAGCGGCGCCTGCACGAGGATATTCTGCTTCGCCTGCGCGTTGATTGACCCAGCACAAAAATTTTTGTCTTGCACAAAAATCAGGAAAGAAATTGAACGCCGCCTCGAATATATAGCCAACGGCGATTTTTGAAAGAATGCCAGAATTACAGCATTTTTTTACCACCTGTTAAACCTTGCTTTGTAAAGCTCTTCTCAGGCGCCCCAACACGGTACCGCCCGGCAAGAATTTTCCATATCAGGGAAGGCAAGAGCAGAATGCAGGTGGGGTTTCTAAATTTTTATGGCGCTATAATGAATCTTCGGCAGGAACGTTCGGACCTGATCGCCAATAATATCGCCAATGCGGACACCCCGAACTACAAAGCCGTCGATCTGCCTTTTAATGCCGCCCTCTCTAACGCCCTGGGCGCACCGGTCAGTGCTGCTTCAGGTGTTGAGTTTCGGCAGGATGGCGTAGTTGGCCTTAATGGCAACGATGTCTCGCTGGATAGTGAGCGCGTGGAAGCCGCCCAGAACGGCCAGCAATTGCAAGCCTCCTCCATTTTTCTTCATCAGTCGACAACCGATCTTGTTACGGCACTTCGGCCTAACCCGAGTGGGACTTAACCGGCTGCATTTGAATACGGAGCCATAGTATATGAGCGACAATATCTTCTCGATCGTCGGCAGTGCCTTGAATGCCCAGGATCTGCGCATGGGGGCGATCTCTTCAAACCTCGCCAATGCCTCGTCTGTGGCCGCACCTGGTGAGCAGCCTTACCGCGCGCACGAACTCGTTTTTCAGGCGCAACCGGTTGCAGGCGGCGAATATGATGGCGGTGGCGTCAACACCTCCGGTGATGCCGGGCTTGGTGTGCAGGTTGTGGCCGATGTGCAAAGCAATGCTCCACCGAACATGAAATACGACCCCGGCAATCCATACGCTAATAAATCCGGATACGTAACATCATCGAATGTCTCCTCGGTCGAGGAAATGGTGAATATGATCGATAGTTCCCATTCCTATGCGGCTTCAATTGCCATGTTGCAGCAAACCAGCCGGATCGATCAACAAATGATCAACAGCTTTCAGGTGGCCTGATGAACAGCGTTTCAACCAATAATGTCAACGCGGCAAACGCCGCTTCGGTCGCCGCCTCCAGCACGGCCAGCACTCCATCCTCCAGCAGTGCTTCTACCCTTAACCAGGCGGATTTCCTTCAGCTTTTAACAGCACAGTTGAAATACCAATCGCCGAGCTCTCCAGCAGACCCAACGCAAATGGCGCAGGAATTTGCTGCCATTTCCACGGTTCAGGGTATAAACCAGCTCAATACGCAGCTCAGTTCCATCACCGCCGCCAGCGGTGCCTCGCAAATCGCACAGGCATCTTCGCTCGTTGGCCGGCAGGTGGCTGTAAGTGGCAATAATGTCATCGCCTCTTCCACCGGCAAGGCCGATGGCGGGTTCAGCTTGCCCAGCGCCACAGCCGGCACAAGCGTAACCATTCTTAACCCTAATGGCAGCGTGGCCACCACCCTCAATTTAGGCGCACTACCGGCTGGAGCGCAGAGCTTCAGCTGGAGCGGTGGCACCGCGGGCACCACTTACAATTATGACATTTCCGCCACCGATGCCAATGGCAATGCGGTTTCAGCTACGCCGTACACGGTCTACAATGTGCAGGGCGTCAATCTTTCAGGCGCGTCGCCAACGCTCAACGTGGCCGGCTCAGCAACCCCGCTGCCTGTATCATCAGTACAAACTGTTCTTGGAGCATCCTCATGACATTGCAAACAGCCTTGTCCGGCCTGCTTGCCGCGCAAACCGGGCTCAACACTGTTTCCAACAACCTCGCCAACGCCAATACCACGGCCTATAAAAGCCAAACGGCGCTGTTCGAGGATGTATTCCCCGCCAACGCAACAAATACACCGGGCATCGGTGCCGCGACGGAAGGCATCTCAACTGACCTAACCCAGGGTAATCTCACCGCCACGGGTAATTCGCTGGATGCCGCTATTCAAGGTAATGGTTATTTTGTCGTATCCAATAACGGCACGCAGCAATATACGCGTGATGGCGCGTTTCAGCTCAGCACCACTGGGCAGATGGAAACCTTAAACGGTGCGTCCGTGCTGGGTTATACAACAACAAACGGTGTCGTTGGCAGCACTCTAGGGCCTATCACCATCAACACCGGGGCTGTTCCAGCCAGTGCCAGCGCGAATATCGGTGCAACGCTCGACCTTAACTCCGGCGACGCGCAAATACCCTCCACCACCATTTTCAACCCGGCGAATCCGGCATCCTACAGCGAAAGCACGTCGGTTGTTACGTATGATTCGCTTGGCAATGCTAATCGCGCGCAGTTGTATCTGGTGCAAAACCAGCCCGCCACCGCGGGTGCAACCCCAAGCTGGACCGTCTATGCACAGCCGCAACTCGCCAATGGCACCGCCGTTGGTACGCCGCAGAATTTAACCACACTGAGCTTTTCAAATTCCGGCGCGCTCACGTCCGGCAGCCCAGCCACGCTTGCGGTAAATTGGGGCAACGGTGCCGCTGCCTCCAATGTCTCATTCAATTTCACGGGCACCACGCTTTCCGCACAGAATTTCGCTGTGGCAGGCGTCACCAATGACGGTGTTCCCCCAGGCAGCTATACCGGCAGTGCGATCAGCGCGGACGGTTCCATCAAGGCGACCTATTCCAATGGCCAGACCGTGGCCGCCGGCAAAATCGCCCTGGCCAACTTCATAAATCCCGAAGGCCTGACCGCGGCTTCCGGAAATCTCTTCTCGGCCAGCAACACCTCTGGTCAGGCCGTGGTTAACACGCCCGGCAGCGGGCTCGCCGGCACGCTTACAGGGGGTGAGCTTGAATCTTCCAACGCATCAACCTCCTCTCTGCTTGTGTCGTTGATCCAGTATCAGCAGGCTTACCAGGCCAATACATCAGTTATCCAAACCGAGCAGCAAGACGGCCAGCGCCTGGTGCAGATTTAACCGATGAACTCAGACTCCCTCTATACCGGCATGGCCGGGCTGCAAGCCATCTCGGCGCAGATGCAGGCTGTGGCCAGCAATCTCGCCAACGCGCAAACGCCCGGGTACGAGGCCGTGCAAGCTGTTACGGATGCGCAGCTTTACCAAGGCACCAATGCCCCGGCGGGTGCCGATGCGGCCTTGGAAACATTGGGGCCAGACTTAAAGCCAGGGCCGTTGAAGGAAACCGGCGACCCGATGAATGTTGGCATTGGCGGCAATGCCTGGATGCAGGTGCAAACCGCCAGCGGCACGGCGTTAACGCGCAATGGTTCTCTCAGCATCTCTTCTGCGGGCATCCTTACAGATTCAGCGGGCGACCCGATCTTGAACGTCAACGGCACGCCCATCAGCCTGCCCAATCTGGCTAAACTTCAAATCGGCTCCGATGGCACGGTCTCCGGCGTGGTGGCGTCGGATGCCAGCGGCAAAGCCCAGAATTTCGGAAAAATTTCACTGGTGGCAACGCCGCCTGGCAAACTCAGCTCGCTTGGCGGCTCGCTCTACCTGGCCCCGGCCGGCACCTCCTTCGCGCAGGCCAGCAGCGGCTCCCTGCATCAAGGCTATCTTAACGACAGCAATGTCAACACCACGCTGGCGATGATGCAGATGATCGACAATAGCCGGTCCTACCAGATGCAAACCGATATGATGAAAAACCAAGATAGTGCCTCTCAGGATTTAAATAATCTACTGGCCCAGGGCTAGCCGGCCGGAAAACGGAGCAGCAAAATGAACCACGCTTTGGATACCATCGCCACCGGCCTCGCCGCCAGCCAGACGATGATGGACACGATCGCGGATAATCTCTCGAACGTGAACACCACCGGTTTCAAATCCGAAACGCCGGAATTCCAGACCCTGCTGTACCAGGACGGTATTCAGCCAGGTGCCAACTCCACCGGGCAGACCGTTTATCCGTCCGGGCTTGAAGTCGGCACCGGCGTAAAAGTCGCCTCCATCAAAGATACCCTCACCCAGGGCACGCTCACCAGCACCGGCAATCCTTTGGACATGGCTATCAATGGCTCGGGTTATTTCCAGGTTCTGTTGCCAAGCGGCCAGACGGCATATACGCGGGACGGCGCCTTTCAGCTCAACTCCACCGGCCAGCTTGTCACCTCCTCGGGTTATCAGGTGCTGCCCAACATTACCGTGCCCAGCAACGCCACCTCGGTCACTATCGGTACGGATGGCACAGTTTCGGTCACGCTGCCCGGCTCGTCCACGGCGTCCCAGGTTGGGCAAATCCAGCTTGCCAGCTTCGTCAATTCGCAAGGGTTGCAACCGCTGGGCGGCAATCTTTACGTCTCCACAACTTCGTCGGGCACCGCCGTCAACGGCGCGCCGCAAAGCAACGGGCTGGGTTCGGTCAATCAGTCCTACCTCGAATCCTCCAATGTGGATGTCGTGCAATCCATGGTGAACATGATCTCGGCTGAGCGTGCCTACCAACTCGGCACGCAGGTCGCCAGCGCCATCGACAATCAGCTCAACTATCTGGCCCAGGCCGCCGCCGGCGCATGAAAAAGCTGCTGCCATTCCTGTTGCTGGCCGGGTGCCAGACCGTTGCGGCACCCCCGCCCAGCCTGGTCAGGCCCGCTGCTTTTCCGGTGGCGGTGGAAACCCCGGCAGCAGCAGAGGATGGTTCGGTATTCCCCGCCTCCACCACCGGCTCGCTGTATGCGCCGCGGCGGGACTGGCGGCTGGGCGATCTTGTCACCATCAACATCGTCACCAGCAGTGCCGCCAGCAACACGGATGATGCCGCATTAAAGCGCGTCGGCACCATCAACGACTCCATGACCAGCTTCATGGGCGTGCCGATGAGCTTCGGCCATATCAACGGCGGCAGCCTCGCGCCCACCATCGGCGCGAACTCAGACCAGGAATATACCGGCACCGGCTCGGCCAACGCCGCCAATAACATTTCCGGCCAGGTGGAGGCTGTTGTCACCGGGGTCGACGCCAACGGCATTCTAACGCTTGAAGGCCGCACCAACGTCAATATCAACGGCAATGTCACCTCCATCGTCGTCACCGGCTATGCCAGCCCTGATGATATCGCCGCCAACACCACCATCAGCTCCAACCAGGTGGCGGATATGAACGTGCAATATGTCGGAATCGGGCCGATCAACGGCGCCCACCAACTGCCCTGGTTGCAACGCGTGCTCAACAAAGTGGCGCCGTTCTAATGCGCCGGCGGAATTTCTCCTTGCTCTGCCTAAGCTTTATCCTTGGTGCCGCTCCCAGGGCGCGGGCAGACAGCACCACCATCAGTGAGCTTGTTACAGTAGCCGGCGCACCCACCAACCAGCTTTACGGCTATGGCCTCGTGGTCGGCCTGCCCGGCACGGGCGACCAGACAACCCAGGTGCCCTACACCCAGCAATCCATCCTCAACATGCTGCGGAACATGGGTGTATCTTTGCCCAACGTCTCCACCATGCAGCCGAACGATGTTGCCTCCGTCATGGTCACTTCGGAAGTCTCCGCCTTCGCCCACGCGGGGCAGCATGTCGATGTCACGGTCTCGGCGGTCGGCAACGCCACCTCGCTGGCGGGGGGCGTGCTGCTGCCCACACCGTTGCGCGGCGGCAATGGCGTCATTTACGGCCAGGCGCAGGGCCCGCTTCTCGTCAGCGGCTTCGCCGCCAGCTCTGGCGGCACCTCGGCCAGCGTCAACGTCCCCACCGTCGGTTCACTCCCCGGCGGCGCCATTCTCGCCAACACCATTCCCGCCGCCTTCAGCGTCAACGGCAGTTCCGCCTTGCTGCTTAACGACCCCAGCTTTGAGACCGCGCAGCAG
>JAGXAO010000119.1 GCA_018971565.1 Rhodospirillales bacterium | reverse complement strand
AAATGGTGGAAGGGGTTGGATTCGAACCAACGTAGGCGCACGCCAACGGATTTACAGTCCGTCCCCTTTAGCCACTCGGGCACCCTTCCGCTTGGGCGCCACATGCAACGGGACGAGGCCGGTTGTCAACGCAAGGGGGTAGAGATAGTGAGGGCGTATGGTTCAAAATCGTCCACCTTTCGGTAAAAACGGCCCCAAGCAGCATTCTCGCGGCGAGGAAAGGCCGGGCCAGTCTGCGCCCCGGCGCGGAGGCGGAGGCGGCAGCGGCGGCCGGGTGGACCCGCGCCGGGCGCCTGGGGCTCCGGCTGGCGCGGTTTGGCTTTATGGTACGCATGCGGTGGCGGCGGCGTTGAGGAATCCTGCACGGCTGCTGCGCCGGCTGGTTATCACCGAGGAGGCGCAGGCCAGCCTCGCGGCTGAGTGCCCGCTTCCCTGGCCCATCCACCCCGAGATCACGCCGCGCGAGAAAATAGACCAGATTCTTGGCGCCCGGCCTGGCTCTGGCATTGTGCACCAGGGTATTGCCCTGCTGGCGGACCAGTTGTCAGCCCCGGGGCTGCTTGATGCGCTCAAGCGCCCCGGCCCGGTTCTGGTGCTGGACCAGATTTTTGACCCTCGCAACGTAGGGGCCTTGATGCGCACCGCCCAGGCCTTCGGCGCCTGCGCTATTATTGCGCAAGACCGTAACGCGCCTGAGGAAACCGGGGCGCTGGCCAAGGCAGCATCGGGTGCGCTGGAGACAATTCCGCTTCTGCGCATTACCAACATATCGCGTGCACTGATTGTGCTGAAATCCGCCAATGTCTGGGTTGTGGGGCTGGATGGCCAGGCGCACTCCAAGCTGCGCGGCGAAAGTTTTGCGGGGCGCCGTGTAGCGCTTGTGCTGGGCAATGAAGGGGAGGGTATGCGCCGCCTTACACGCGAAACTTGTGATGAAATCTGTGCTCTTGCAATGCCTGGTGGAATGGAAAGCTTAAATGTTTCCGCCGCGGGGGCGGTTGCTTTATATGAATTGACAAAAGCAAGCTGAGTACTCAATCGTTACCAATATCGGCACGACTATAATTGCCCACCTGTGCCTTAATGCAGAACCTGGCACATGGAGTGAGGAATGCAACAAAGCGCGATGCCTGGGCTAGGTGGTGAGGCCATCTTGGTCGTGGAAGACGAACCAACGGTTCGGATGCTTGTTGTCGAAACTCTGGAAGAGCACGGATACACAACGATTGAAGTGGGTGATGCTCTGGCGGCGCTTGAAATTGTGAAGGCACCTGGGCAGATCGACTTGATGCTGACCGATATCACTCTTCCAGGACAAAACGGTCGTGAGCTTGCCGAAGCTGCGAAACGGTTGCGCCCAGAGTTAAAAATATTGTTCATGACTGGTTACGCCCATAATGTCGATATGAGCGTAACCGGTGCTGGGTCTGGGGCTATTGATATTATCACCAAGCCATTTTCGCTGGATGGGTTAGCCAGGAAAGTTCGTACGGTTATTGCCGGTTAAAGTGGGTTCAACTGGCGCTGCGGCCTGATTCGCCACCCAAGATATCGCGGAAATTAACTGAAGCTTCGTTGATGGCGTAAGCATCGTTCGGAACTGTGCCGCGGTTTTGAAAAGATGCGGCATTATCAGCAAGCTGGGGGCTTCTGGCATCACGGCTGGCAACGAAGGAGCCCTTATGATGAGGCTGTGCGGCATGGATGGCGGGGCCTGTGGTTCCCAGGTCTTTCGGACGGGCCTGCGCGGTAAGCGGAACCAGAGATGCAACCAGAACCATGGCGGAAGCAGACTTAATTAAACTGAACATGCTAATCATTCCTCTGAATTTTGCGGGGCAGCAAACCCTCGGACGTCTTATATATGTACGATCGTACTTTACGAACTAAAAATACGTACGTATGTACTTATAATGGCTATGCACAAAACGCATGGCGCGGAAGTTCTGCGGCGCGGCAATTTACGCAATCTGTTGTTTTGTCAGGCGGGCTGCTTCAAAAACCTCCCGATTCCTGTGATGGCTTCCGCCAAAGATGACCGAATTATCAGCGATTGTTCTGGAAACGCCGAGAGCAGGCGTGAGGGAAATTGTTTGTCCAGCAGCACGAACACGCCTCTGTCGTCCGCACGGCGGATGAGGCGGCCGAAAGCCTGGCGCAGGCGCAGGCGGACGATGGCGTCGTCGTAATCGCGGGGTGCGCCATGGCTGAGGTGTGTACGGCGGGTGCGGTGCAGAATATCCGGGCGGGGCCAGGGGGTGCGCTCAAACACCACCAGACGTAGCGCATTGCCGGGAATATCCACCCCGTCGCGCATCGCATCTGTGCCCAGAAGGCAGGAATGTTCTTCAGCGCGGAAGATATCGACCAGCGTGGCGTTATCCATCGCGTCCACATGCTGGGCGTAAAGCGAAATGTTTTTTTCTTCTAAAGGCGCGGCGATTTTGGCGTGCACGGCGCGCAGGCGGGAAATGGCGGTGAACAGTCCCAGCCCGCCGCCGCCGGCAGCCTCGAACAGCGCCCGGTATGCGCCCGCCAGTTGCCCAATATCTTGCGTGTTTACATCTGAGATCAGCACCACGCGGGTGCGCTCCTCGTAATCGAAGGGGCTGTCGAACGCGGCGCGGATGGCGGGTGTGGCGAGGTGGGCGGCGCCGGTGCGGGCTTCGGCGTTTTCCCAGGCTTCTTCAAGGTCCGTGCCATCGCGCAGCGTGGCGGAGGTGATGAGCAGCCCGTGCGCCGGGGCAGCGATGGACTGGGTAAAGGCTTCTGTGGGGTCCAGAAGATGCGAGAGCAGGGCGATGTCTTTATCCGTTCCGGCCTCGCGGTCCAGCCGTAAAAATTCCACGCGGGCGGGGCGCTCGCCAGGGGCGGGTTCGGATTCAAGCCCGGTGAGGATGCGCTTCCAGGCGGAGAGCGGGTCGATGGCGCGGCGCTTCAGGCTGCGGGCGGTACCCTCCAGGCGCTGGCGCATGGCTTCTTCCAAATCCGGCTCGTTTTCCAGCCGCTCCAGCATGCGTTCACGCAGAGCGCTGAGGGGGGTGCAGAGCTGCTCCATGGCCAGGGCGAGTTTGCGGGCGGCTGGGAATACATCCTCGTTCAGCGGGTGGAGGTCGGTCTCGAACGCGCCGGGGCCGGTGAGGTCTGGTTCGGTGGCGCGGGCGCGGGCCTGGGCGCGTAGGGCGCGGAGCAGTTCCTCGGCCGGGTTGTTGTCCGATGCCAGTTCCGGGTCCAGCCGTACAGAAAACATCGGCGCGGGCAGGCATTTTGTAAGTTTATTGGCCTGGTCGATGGATTTATGGGTGGCTTCGTCCATGGCGGCCATGTCCTCCAGCCGTTTGGCAAGGCCCCTGGCGCGAGAGCGTGTGCCCTCGGCGCCCAGCAGCCAGCGGCGAAGTTCCGCCATGGCGGTGCCGGAGAGTTCGATGGAGAAGGCGCTGTCGGCAGCGTCGAAAATATGGTGGCCTTCGTCGAACACGTAGCGGGTGGGCACGTTGTCATCGTCCAGCCCGCCCCAGACGGCTTGCGCCATAACGAGGGCGTGGTTAGCAATCACAAGATCCGCCTGGCGGGCATCGCGGACCACACGCTCAATGACACAGGTGGAGAAATGCGGGCAGGCGGCGTGGATGCACTCGCCCCGCCGATCCGCGATACTGGCTAGCAGGGGGTGGCCATAAAGTTCTGCGAACCAGCCTGGAAGGTCGCCGCCGAAGAGGTCGCCATCGGCGCTGGTGGTTGCCCAACGGGCAATGAGGCCGAGCGGGATGGCGCGGGTTTCCGCGTTCATCGCATCCTCGAAATTCAGCAGGCAGAGATAGTTTTCCCGCCCCTTGCGCAGCACTACATTCGTGCCTGCTGGCAAGCGCTGAGCTTCCTGCTCGATCTGGCGCTGGAGGTGGCGGGTGTAGGTGGAAATCCAGACCGTGCCCTTGTTGCGTTCCGCCCAGAGCGAGGCGGGGGCAAGATACCCCATGGTTTTGCCAGTGCCTGTACCTGCTTCCGCCAGCACGGCTTGCGGGCTGCCCTCTGCCACGCGCGGGGCGAAGGCAGCGGCGGCGGCGGAGCAAAAATCCGCCTGGGCGGGGCGTTGCTCGGCGCTAGGGCCCAGCAGGCTGGCGAGGCGGGTGCGGGCTTCCGCCGGGGCGACGGCGAAGCTGGAAGGCGGGGGGCGGGGGGCGGTTTCCTCCCATTTCGGCAGGCGTTTCCACAGGCGCATGGCCATGCCGTCCGGCCGTGCACCCGGCTGGCCAAGCGCGGCGAGCACATAAGGTGCCCAGAGCCAGCCCGCCGTACCCATGCGGGCGGCCAAACCGGCAGCGTCACGGTTCGCGGGGGTGTTTTTGCCTGCCGCCAGCCGCGCCAGCAGCAATTCCGCCATTTCCGGCAGAGATTGGGCGGCGGATTCAAGTGAGGATGGGGTGGGCAATTCCAGCGCGCGGGCGAAACCGGCCGGGGTGGGGGCAAGGCTTTGCGCCGGGTGCACGAAGGCGAAAAGCTCCAATAGGTCAAGCAACTGGATGGCGGGGTTGCCGAGGCGCTTGAGCGTGGCCGGGGCATGGATGCAGAGCGGGATGGTAGCCCCCACCTGGCGAGCGACGGTGCCGGGCCTGAGGGTTGAGATCACCCCGTCTGCATCCAGCAGGACGGCGCGGCCATGGCCGGCGGCCAGAGCAGGCAGGGCGGGGAGACTCGGCATCAGCGCCGTTATAAGGGGCTGTTCATGGTTTGTCTCGTGCCTGAGTCTTCGCTCAGGCGATGGTTGAAGTAGTTAATCAATTAACTATTTCGGTTCGCGCACGCATGGCTGGGAATTGCTTGCGTTGAATGGGTGAATCGCCTAAAGCAACGCCATGGCTTTTGCCCCCACCCTTGCTGGGTTGCTCCTTCGACTTACCCGCCCCTGAGCGATAAGTTTTTTTGCGCGTGTTCTGAATACCGCGCCCGCCGCTCAGGGGAATGCCAGAAACCACAACCGGCAGAATGCGGAGCAGAGTTATGACGATCAATCATCCCAATTTTGGCAAGATGGACGCAAAGCGCGTCATCATCTTCGACACGACATTGCGCGACGGTGAGCAATCCCCTGGTTTCTCGATGAATCTCGACGAGAAAATCCGCATGGCTGAAGCCCTGGCGGCTTTGGGCGTGGATGTGCTGGAGGCGGG
>JAGXAO010000118.1 GCA_018971565.1 Rhodospirillales bacterium | reverse complement strand
ATGAAGATCGGCCCGGAGGAGCGCGGCCGCCTGGGCATTACCGATGGCACCATCCGGCTTTCGGTGGGGCTTGAGGATGTGCAGGATCTGCTGGAGGACCTGACCCAGGCTTTGGCGAAGGTGTAAGACGGCGCGCGGGGATGGCGGGGCGGCCGCGGGCCAAAAACAGCTCTAGCAGGACCAGCGCCCGATGCCCGCCCGCCGGGCGCGGGAGCTGACATAAAGCGTCCAGACGATCTGCACTGCCAGAGGGGTCAGCCCGATCCAGAGCCGGGGCACCGACGGCGTGCTGATGAAGGCGATGGCCGTCAACCCGCCCAACACGGCGAACAGCCAGTGGATGATGGCCACCAGCCGCGCGTCCATCCCCGCGCGGCGAACCACCTGGTAAAGATGCCCGTGATGCGCGCGGGCGATGTTCTCACGGGCCAGGAAGCGCCGGATGAGGGTGAAGGTGACATCGTAAAGCACGCCGGAAAGCAGGAAGGGCACCAGCAGGAAGGACATCTGCACCTGCTCGAACCGTGCCGCCGCCACCCCGAACAATGCGAGCATGAAGCCGCAGAACTGGCTGCCGACATCGCCCATGAAAATCCGGCCGCGGGGGAAGTTGAAAGGCAGGAACCCCAGCACCCCGCCGGCCAGCAGCAGCGAGGCGGTGTAGATGAAAAACCCGCCCAGCGCGCCTGCGATGCCGGCCAGGAACAGGCAGGCGATGAGCGTTACCCCGGCGGCGAGGCCGTTTAATCCATCAATGAAATTCATCGCGTTGGTGACGAAGAGCAGGAAGAAAACCGTGAGCGGCACGCCCGCCCAGCCCAGATTCACATAGCCGAGCAACGGCAGCGCCACGTTGTGCACCCACAGGCCGGAGAGGATGACCGCCAATGCCGCGATGAGCTGGGTGGCGAGCTTCACCGCGAAGGACATGTCCAGCAGATCATCCAGCAGGGAGACCAGCGCGATGAGCAGCGAAGCGGCAATGACGCCGATGAAGTAAGGTTCCGCGATGCGGGAGACCTGGCCGTAGCGGTAAAGCAGCAGCACGCCCAGCAGGAAAGCGCAGACGATTCCCACCCCGCCGGATTTTGGCGTGGTGGCGGTGTGGGCCTTGCGGGCATCTGGCCGGTCCGGCACGCCAAGCGTGATCATGACCCGGACGATGATGCCGGAGAAAATCGCAAGCCCAGCCATGAGGGCCAGATGGCGAGGCAATGACAAAACGGAAACGGTCGAGAGAATCATGTGGCGGGACCATGGCCGAAACCGGCTGAAAATAGAAGATGCCGGGTATGGGGCTTGCCCTGGCTGCGCGCGCGGGTCAGAAGCAAGGCGGGCCATAAGCGGAGCGGAGTGTCGAGGTGAGGATCGCGATTATCGGCGGTGGCTATGTCGGGCTTGTCTCTGGCGCTTGTTTTGCGGAGTTTGGTGTATCGGTGGCGGTGGTGGAGGCCGACCCGGTAAAGCGGGACATTCTGCTCAGCGGGCAGATACCCATTTACGAGCCAGGGCTGGACAGGCTGGTAACGGATAATACCACCGCCGGGCGGTTAGCCTTTCCAGCCACGCTGGAGGAAGGAATAGAGGGGGCAGAGGCGATATTCATTGCCGTAGGCACGCCTACCCGGCGCGGCGATGGCCATGCGGACCTTACCTATGTATTCGCCGCCGTGGAGCAGGTGCTGAAGGCGCTGGACCATCCGGCAGTGATCGTCACGAAATCCACCGTGCCGGTGGGCACCGGGCGGAAAATTCTTGAAATGGCCCGGGAGCTGCGCCCGGACCTGGCTGTGGAGGTGGCTTCCAACCCCGAATTCCTGCGGGAAGGCAGCGCCATAGGCGATTTTATGCGCCCGGACCGCGTGGTGGTGGGGGCGGAAAGCGCGCGCGCGCGGGAGGTGCTGCGCAGACTTTACCGGCCGCTTTACCTGATCGAAACCCCAATTGTGTTTACCGGGCTGGAAACGGCGGAGCTGATAAAATACGCCGCCAACGGGTTTCTGGCGATGAAGATCACCTTCATTAATGAGATGGCGGATTTATGCGAGAAGGTGGGGGCGGAAGTGAATGATGTGGCCCGCGGAATCGGGCTGGATGGACGGATCGGCCGGAAATTTCTCCACGCTGGCCCTGGGTTTGGAGGCTCGTGCTTCCCGAAGGACACGCTGGCGCTGATGCGCATTGCCGAGGAAGCTGGTGCGCCGTCACGGCTTATCCAATCCGTGGTGGCGGTGAACGATGCCCGCAAGGAAGGGTTGGCGGCGCGCGTGGTGGCGGCCTGCGGTGGAGATATGCAGGGTAAAATCGTGGCGGTGCTGGGCCTTGCCTTCAAGCCGGAGACGGATGACATGCGTGAATCCCCCGCTTTGCCGCTGATTCAGGGCCTGGTTGCGAGCGGAGCGGAGGTGCGGGCGTTTGACCCGCAGGCGATGCAGGCCGCAATGCCGCTGCTGCCCAAGAGTGTGGTGTTGAAAGAGAGTGCCGCGGAAGCCTTAACCGGGGCGGATGCGCTTGTACTCATTACCGAATGGAACGAGTTCCGGGCATTGGCGCCAGCCCGCCTGAAGGAGCTGATGCGCGGCAGGGTGGTGGCCGATCTGCGCAATGTTTTTGAACCCGCGCCGCTGCGTGCCGCAGGGTTCACCTATGTGGGGATCGGGCGGCCCGCGTTATGATCCCGAACGCCTTTTTTGACATCATGCCGCGAGGACCGAGCTTTTGAACGCTGTTCATACGCAGTACCCGGATTTCGCCAATCCCGAATTGCTTGATAAAATTCCGCTCAGCGCCAGGACAATTCTGGATGTTGGCTGCGCCCAGGGCGCGCTGGGGGCGGATTATCTGCGGCGCAACCCTGCCTGCCGGGTGTTGGGCATAGAGATGGACGAGGCCGCCGCCGCCCATGCGCGCCAGCGCCTTTCGGAAGTGTTCGTGGGCAATGTGGAAAAAACCCCGATGCCCTTCGAGGTTCCAGACGGGATCGACTGTATCGTCTATGGCGATGTGCTGGAGCATCTCTCCGACCCGTGGACGGTGCTGAAGGAGCACGCGAAATATCTCTCGCCCCAGGGCACTGTGCTGGTGTGTATGCCCAATGTCGAGCATTGGAGCTTCGCGGCCCGGCTGCTGACCGGCAGCTTCGACTATGAGGAGCAGGGGTTATTCGACCGCACGCATCTGCGCTGGTTTACCCCGCGCACCATGGCCCGCGCGCTGGCGGATGCAGGGCTTGCGCTTTCGGATGCCGCCCCACGCCCGATCGCCACGGATAAGGCGGAGCAGTTCACCGCCATGCTGACGCCCGCCTTGCAGGCGCTGGGCGTGGATCCGCAGGAATATCTCAACCGTTCGATCCCGTTGCAGGTGATCTGGCGGGCGCGCAAGACCGATATCTCGCGCATGGAGCTGGCCGCGACGATGCTCTCGCCGCAGGGTGGAGTTTCGGATGTGCGGGTGCTGGAGCCGTTGCGCGCCCTGCGTACGGACAGTTCGATTTACACCAACCTGGTTGCCGAAGCGGGGCTGAAACCACAGCTTGGCGACGCGCCGCGCGTGGCTGTGCTGCACCGGCCGTTATTGCTGGGCGAGAACGGCTTGGCCCGGGTGCGCGCGCTGCTGGAACAGGATTATGTGGTTGTCAGTGAGTTCGACGATCACCCGATGTTCATGGAGGAGCGCGGGGTGAATTTGGGCGAGCTTCTGACTTTCCGCGGCGTGCACGCGGTGCAGACGAGCACGCCGGCTTTGGCCGAGGCGCTGCTGGCGGATAACCCGGAGGTGGCGGTTTTTCCCAATGGCGTGTTCGAGCTGCCGCCCGTGCGCAATTTTGCGGATATGGATCATCTCACGCTGTTTTTTGGCGCGCTGAACCGGCAGAAGGACTGGGCGCCGCTGATGCCGGTGCTGAATGAAGTCTCCCGTGCGGTGGGGGACCGTTTGCGCTTTCGCGTGGTGTTCGATGAGGCGTTCTTCAAAGCGCTGGAAACGCCGCATAAGAGCTTTGAGCCCGCGATGGTGGACTATGCAGGTTACATGCGGGAGCTGGGGCAGGCGGATATCAGCTTCATGCCGCTTGAGGATAACGCGTTCAACCGCGCCAAATCGGACCTGAAATTCATCGAGGCCGGGGCCTCGCGCGCGTGTGCGCTGGCGAGCCATGTGGTTTATGGCGGCTCGGTTCAGGACGGGAAGACCGGCGTGCTGTTTCACAACCCGGCGGAGCTGCGCGCCGCGCTGCTGCGGCTGCTGGCCTACCCTGAGGCGACACGGCGCATGGCCGATGCGGCGCGCGCCTATGTGGCCCAGCACCGGATGCTGGCGTACCAGGTGGCGGCACGGGCGGATTGGTACCGGGCACTTTGGGAACGCCGGGCAGAGTTGAACGAGGCGCTGAAGCAGCGCGTGCCGGAGCTGTTTGCCTGATGAGCCTGCCCAGCGGAAGGCTTCGACTGACGAGCCAGTGCGAAGCCGCCTGGCTGGAGGATGAGGCGGCCGAGGCCGCCTGCCCGAATTGCGGGTACCAGGGCCGCGCGGCGGAGCTGATCGACGTGGATTATGATCTGCTGGGCACGACAGGCCGTTACCGGCTGCGGCTTTGCCCGCATTGCACCGCGCGGTTTACCAGTGCGCTCGGCACGGTGGATTATGAAGGCGATGAGTTGGTTGAGATTGGCTGGCCGGCCTATTATGCGCAGATGGGCGCCGGGATTTGGCCAATTTCGGACCCGTTGACGCGGATTGCCAAGCCAGCCGGAGCAAAAGCGCTGGAGATTGGCGGGGCTTACGGGTTCGGGCTGGATTTCTGCGTGAACGCCAAGGGCTGGCAAGGCGTGGGGTATGACCCCTCGCCGTTGGCCAAAATCGGCGCGCGGGAGCTGGGGCTGGATATCCGCCAGGGTTATTTCACCGAAGACACGCTGGCGGATGGGCCATGGGACGTGATCATCTCGACCGAGGTGATCGAGCATCTGAACGAGCCGCCCGCGTTTCTGCGGCTGATGCGCCGGGCGATTGCCGATGACGGTATTCTGTTGCTCACCACCCCGAACGCGGATTGGATCACGCCCGCCCTTTCCAATGGTGAGCTTTACGCGCTGCTGGCGCCGGGCGCGCATGTGGTGCTGCAAAGCCCGCAAAGCCTGAGGATGGCGCTGGAGGCGGCCGGGTTCGCGCATGTGGTGGTGCGGGCGGAGGAATCCGCGCTGGTGGCTTACGCCTCGCCATCGCCTTTCGCGCTGGAGGA
>JAGXAO010000020.1 GCA_018971565.1 Rhodospirillales bacterium | reverse complement strand
GAATCCCAGCCGATGACCGAGCGCCTGGGCGAGCCGCCAGGGTTGGGCGCCAGCAGGCATTGAATTTCCACCAGCACCGGGCGCGAACCCTCCAGCCCCGCCAGCACCGCGCTGCCCGCCACATTGCCCCGCCGCTCCGCCAAAAACAGTGCCGAGGGGTTAGCCACCTGCGAGAGCCCCTGGCCGGTCATCTCAAACACGCCAATCTCGTCCGTCGCGCCAAAACGGTTCTTCACCCCGCGCAGGATTCGAAACTGATGGCCGCGATCACCTTCGAAATGCAGCACCACATCCACCATGTGCTCCAGCACGCGCGGGCCCGCCAGTGCGCCTTCCTTGGTTACATGCCCCACGAGCAGCAGGGAAAACCCCTGCGTCTTGGCGGCGCGAATCAGCTCGAACGCGGCGGCGCGGACTTGCGTGACCGAGCCTGGGGCGGAATCCACGCTATCCGTCCACATGGTCTGGATGGAATCGATCACCACCAGCTTCGCATGGGGAAATAATGGTAGGGAGGCCAGAATATCACCAAGCTGGGTGGCGGCGGCCAGGTGCAAGGGCGCATTGGAAAGCCCAAGCCGCAAGGCGCGCATACGGATCTGGTCGATGGATTCCTCACCAGAGATATACAGCACCTCCTGCCCGGCTTTGCCCAAAGCAGCACTGGCCTGCAACAGCAAGGTGGATTTGCCGATACCGGGGTCACCGCCCACCAGCACCACGGAGGCGGGAACCAGGCCGCCGCCCAGCACCCGGTCAAATTCCGTGAGCGTGGTGGGTACGCGCGGTGGCGGCGGGGTTATGCCTTCCAGCCCCACGAATTCAATTTTTGCACCCACGCGGCGGGCAGCATCCTTTATACCGCCAGGCAGGGGCTTAGGTGCCACCTGCTCTTCCAGCGTGTTCCATTCACCGCAGGTTTCGCAGCGCCCGGCCCATTTCGGAAACACCGCCCCGCAGGCGGCGCAGGCATAAATTTTAACCGGTTTCGCCAATATCAGCCCGGCTGCCAGCCGTAATTCTTCGCCAGAAAGGCTAGCAATTGCGGCTGTTCCGCGGGCACAAAGGCCAGGGTAGTGAGCGCATCGGCCAGCACCGGCGCTGGCTGCAATGAAATGGAGCTGGCGGCGGCGGCGGCGCTCACCGCCTGGCTGTTGGCGGCCTGCTGCGCAGCGCTACGCCAAAGTGCCACGGCGGAAGGGTCCGTCAGGCGCGGCAGAACCAGCAGGAAGTCCAGCCGCGCGGCGGCGGCGGCGGCCTCATAGGCGGTATCCAGCAGCGGGTTCACCGCCGGGCCGAGTGCGGTAGCCAAGGGCAGGCCGGGAAATAGCGGGTCCGGCGTTGTTATGCCGCCCTGCCCGGCCGCGCCGATGCAGAAGGCGGGCACAGCGCCGGAGGCGATGAGAGGGGTGAGGTCCTCCGGCACGCCTTCGCCGCTGATGAACACGGCATCCACGCTTCCGGCAATGAAGGCGCTGGTTTTTTCTGCGCTGTCATGCAGCCCGAACACCGGCGCGGTGGCAATACCCAGCCGGGCCAGGGCCAACAGGGCCGCAAGATCACCACTTTGCGTTTGCGCCACGCCAATCCGCAGCGGCGCCATTTTCTGGAAAGTGGCCAGCGTGGGCGTACTGCCCTGGGGCGCGCGCAGCATCAGCACGCCGGAACTGAACCCCGCCAGAACAGGGGTCCAATGCGTGGGGTCATAATGCACCCTGGTATCGCCAGTGAGATACGCCAGAAGCGATGCCCCGGGCAGGATGGCGGCACTCCGTCCGTCCGGCACCAGCAGCGCATCCAGCCGGTTGGCGCCGGTCACGCCATCCAGCCCGCCCACAGGTTCGGCCACGATATTCGGCCCGCCGGGAAAAGCATTGGAGATCGCGAGCGCGAAGGCATTGCCCCAGCGGCTGGTCTGGCCGCCATCGGGGCCCGCCACCAGCAGTGTCATTGGCCCCGTGGCAGATTGCGCCATGGTCTGGGCGCGGGCCAAACCTGGCAGCAAGGCCGAGGCGGCCAGGGTACCCAGCATGTGCCGGCGGTTCATTTTGTGTGTACTCCGCGTTTCCTCAAAGCCCAGGAGATTACGCACCCCCGCGCATCCGTCAATTGTCGTACTGCATCAGTGCCTCTACCGGCACATCCAGCCTGTCCCGCCCATGCAGGAAGCTCAGCTCGATCATCACCGCCGCGGCCACAACTTCGGCGCCCACATTCTGCAGCAGTTTGATACCCGCCCCCATGGTGCCGCCGGTGGCCAGAAGGTCGTCCACCACCACCACGCGCGCACCCGGCTCAACCGCGTCGGCCTGAATCTCGACCCGGTCGGAGCCGTATTCCAGTGCGTAATCCAGCCCTACCGTGGCGCCGGGCAGCTTGCCGGGTTTGCGGATCATCACGAAACCGCAGCCGAGCTTCAGCGCCAGCGGTGCGGCCAGCAGAAAGCCCCGGCTTTCTACCCCGGCCAGCACGGTGGGGTGGTAGGCCCGCACCTTGTTGGCCAGCCGTCCCATCGCCACCTGCCAGGCATCGGCGTGCCGCAGCAGGGTTGAAATGTCGTAGAAGAGGATTCCCGGCTTGGGGAAATCCGGGATGCTGCGGATGTGATCTTTAAGGTCCATGATGGCGCTTCTATAAACGACCCTGGCCGCGCGGCAAATTTGTGGCGTTGGCGGTCTCGCTCCAGGCGGCGGTGGCCTCATCATCCGCCTCGCGGGCTTCCACCCAGTGGGTGGCGCCGCTTTCCATTTCCTCAGCCTTCCAGAAAGGCGCGCGGGTTTTAAGCTGGTCGATAAGATAGGCGGTGGCGGCCAGGGCGTCTCCGCGGTGCGCGCTGGAAGCGGCGGCGAACACAATATTCTGCCCTGGCTCCAGCCTTCCAACCCGGTGGATGATCACGCAGCCGGTCAGCTCCCAGCGGGCTTCGGCCTCATCGGCCAGCCGCTCCAGCGCCTTCTCGGTCATGCCGGGGTAGTGTTCCAGGCGCAGTGCCCGCAGCCCCCCGCCCGGCAGCTGGCGCACAATGCCGGTGAAGCTCGCCATGCCGCCCGTGCCCGCGCTGTTCAGGCGCGCCAGCAGCGCGCCCGCGTCAAAATCCTGTTCCTGCACAGCCACCAGCCGCATGTGCTCAGCCTCCGGTCACGGGCGGGAAGAAGCCGATTTCCTTCGGCGTGCCCAAAGGCGCGTCCAGCGGTTGGAATTCCTGGTCGATGGCGCAGCGCACGGGTTTTTCATCCGAAAACGCCTCCGCATAGCCGGGGCCCCGGGCGCGCAGCCAGTTGATGAGCGCCCGGGGGGTATCCACGCCCGGTGGCGGCTCCAGCTCCTCACTGCTTTTGCCGATACGCTCGCGCAGCCAGGCAAAGTAAAGAATACGCATGGGCGGCCTAAGGCTCATGGCCGGGCACAGGCGGCGGCGTTTGCGCCACGCCGTTCTGCATATCGTAAAGATTGCCGCCGGTGGAAATGCCCTCGGCGCCGTTCACCTGCCCGCCCTGGCCCGGCGGGTAGGGTGAGGGAAGCGATGGCGTATAGCCCTGGCCCAGCGGCAGATTGGTATTTTTTGCCACCTGGCTGAGTGTCGGGAATGGTTGCTCGGCGCCGGGCCACACATCGCCCGCCTGGGCTTGCAGCGGGCTTATGGGTGGGGTTTTGCCCAGCGCGCGCTGGGCGGTTTCGCTGCCCGCGGGCGGGGCGTTGGGGTCACCGAAGGGCCAGCTGGCATGTTTCAAAAACGTGCCGCCGCCCGCGCAACCAGTGAGGCAGAGAGCGGCCAGCAGGGCGGGGGGGGTGCGCAAAAACTCTGCTCCTTCAGCGATTGCCAAGCTTGTTTAACCGCCAGCCTTGTTTAACCCAAGTGCGGAAATCAGGAAATCCGCGATGTATTGCGGCTTATCCAATGCCAGTACTGGCACCGGGCAGTCTGGCAGGGCGGTATCAGCCGCTACCGCCAGCAGGTCGGCATCCGGCCAGGGGGCGGGCCTGCCCAGGGCAGCCCGGTATACGCCAAGCCGCGGCAAGGGCTCGGCCTTAAACCCCTCCACCAGCACCAGATCAACCGGCGAGAGCCGCGGCAGCAAAGCTTCAAGTGGGGTTTGGGTGCGGCTGAACAGGGCAAAACCATCCTGGGTGGTGAGGATCACCTCCCGCGCCCCGGCCTCGGCATGAATGAAACTGTCCTTGCCGGGCTTATCCAGCACCACGCCATGGTGCGCGTGCTTCACGGTTGAAACGCTGAGGCCAGCGGCCCTGAACAGCGGAATCAACGCCGCGATCAATGTGGTTTTGCCAGCGCCCGACCAACCGGAAACAGCGAGAATTTTCAACTTTGTCAGGAAACTGAGTTTTGCGCGCCGGCATGGCGCAGCCCGGCGGTCAGGTAATCCCAGCCGGTGATAAGGGTGAGCGCCGCGGCCAGCCAGAGCAGCAAAAAGCCAAGGCCGCCAACATGCAAAAAGCCAAGGCCGATGGCATGCGCGCCCGCATCGCCCAGCAGCAGCAGGCCAAGGGCCACCATCTGCACGCCGGTCTTCCATTTCGCGAGCTTGGTGACCGGCAGCCCGATACGGATACCCGCGAGATATTCCCGCAGGCCAGAAACCAGAATCTCCCGCAGCATGATGACAATGGCGGGATAGATACCGTAGCCCGGCATATGGCCGAACCCGACCAGACACATCAGCGTCGCGCCGATCAAGAGCTTATCCGCGATGGGATCCAGCATCCGCCCGAAATCCGAAAGCTGGGCCAGCTCGCGGGCCAGCTTGCCGTCCAGATAATCGGTGATGCCAGCCAGGGTGAACAGCAGGGCCGCGCCAAAATCCGCCCATGGCGTGCCGATCGCCTCCAGCAGCACCAGCAGCGGGATGGCGCAGATGCGCGAGAGGGTAAGCATGTTCGGAAGATCGGTCAGCATTGCGCCGCACCCTAGCGGGGATTCTGCGCGGGCGGAACACTCAGCGCGGATTCAATGCGGTGAAGTGCCTCGGCCCCGGCTGCTTGAGTGGCATCCTCCAGCGCACGGTACGCGGCAAGCAGCTCCGTGCCCAGCTTCGTAAGCCGTGCCCCGCCATGCGCCGCCCCGCCCTTGGCGGTTTCCACCAGCGGCGCCGAGAATGTGGTGTTGAGCGATTCCACCAGGTTCCAGGCGCGCTTATAGCTCATGCCCATGCGCCGCCCGGCCGCGGCGATAGAGCCGGTCTGAGCGATAAAACTCAGCAAATCGGCCCGGCCCGGCCCCATGACGATGCCGTGAGGGCCGTTGAGCCGCAGCCGCAGCTTGAGAGGTGATGAATCTGTCATGGCGCCATTCAACCACGGCGAGGGTTTGACCGTCACCCTCTTCTATCGATATATCCAATCCAACATATCGGAGTCTGTCATGTCTGTTTCACGCCGCCTCCTGCTCGCCGCCCCTCTGGCCCTCGCTGCCGCCGGGCGGGCCTTCGCTGCCGAGGCGATCACCGTCGCCTATGCCGGGTCCATGGGCAAGCTGATGGATAAGGGGATGAACCCCTCCTTCACCGCCGCCACGGGGGTTGGCGTGCATGGCATCGGCCAGGGCGCCTTGGCGCTGGCGCATCTCATCACCGGCGGCGCTATGAAGCCGGATGTGTTCGTGCCGGTTTCCGCCGGGCCGGCGAAAATTGTGGAAAAGGCTGGCATGGCAGCGGGCAAGGCGATTCCGGTGGCCAGCACCGCCATGGTTCTGGCCTATTCGCCCACCTCCAAATTCGCCGCACAGCTGGCGGCCGCCAAGGGCGCGGAGTGGACGAAGATTTTCATGGACCCGGATTTCCGCCTGGGCCGCACAGACCCCACGGTAGACCCGCAGGGGCAATATGTGCTGTTCGCCCTGCAACTGGCAGAGCGCTATTACAAGCTGCCGGGCTTCGTGCAGAAGGTTGCGGGGCCGATGCTCAATACAGCACAGATCTTCGCTGAACCCTCGCTGCTGGCGCGGCTGCAAGCCGGGCAGGTCGACGCAACCCTGGGCTATAAGAGCGCGGTGGTCTCCCAGAAACTGCCATTTATTGAGCTGCCGGATGCGGTGAACCTCTCCAACCCGGCGCTGAAGGCGAGCTATGAAAAAGCCAGCCTGGAGGTAAAAGGCAAAACCATCCACCCCAGCCCGCTGGTGTTCTATGCCATGGCGTTGAAGGGCGCGGCCGACCCCAAGGCGGCGGCGGATTATGTTTCCTTCCTGGCCGGGCCAGATGGGCAGTCCATCTTCAAGCGCTATGGCTATGGGCCGGGCAAGGGCGCTAACATCTGAGCATGCTGCGCGCCGGATTCCTGCTGTTCGTCCTGGCGTTTCTTCTGGCGCCGCTTTCCGGCCTCGCCGCCAACGCGGCGTTCTGGCATTGGCCAACGCTCAGCCTGCAAGATTGGGCTTCCATCGTCACCTCGTTGCTGGGCGGCGCCGTGGCGATGGGGCTTATCGTGCTGGCGGGCACGCCATTGGCCTTCTACTTGGCGCGGGCGCGCGGGCGCTGGGTGCTGGTGGCCGAGGCGATTGTGCTGATGCCGATGCTGATGCCGACCCTGGCGCTGGGTATTCTGCTCGCCGTGGTGTACGGCCCGGCAGCACCCTTGGGCCGGGCCTTTGGCGCCTTGGGCATCACCCTCACCAACACCCCGGCGGCGTTTCTGCTGGCCACGGTGTATGCGGCGCTGCCCACCTATGTGGTGGCGGCGCGCGGCGCCATCGCCCAGGTGCCGCCGGATTACGAGGAGCTGGCCCGTACCCTGGGCGACACACCTTTCCGCGCTGGGTTGCGGGTAACGCTGCCCTTGGCCCGGCGCGGGCTTTCCGCCGCCTTGTCGCTCGCCTGGGTGCGCGCCCTGGGGGAGTTTGGCATCATCCTCATCGTCGCGTATTACCCGGCCGGTATGCCGGTGCAGCTTTGGACGGATGTGCAGGATTTAGGGCTCCAGGCGGTGTTTCCGCTGGTTGGGGTGTTTCTGCTCGCCACACTGCCACTGCCGCTCTGGCTGGGGTTGCGGGCGCGGGCGGCGTGAACGCCATCGAGATCGACTATATTTTATCTACCCCCGTACCGCTGCATGCGCGCTTTACGATAAGCGGGTTCACCGCCCTTCTCGGCCGCTCCGGCGAGGGTAAAACCTCACTGCTGCGGGCCCTGGCGGGGCTGCTGCCAGCCACGGGCGCGCCATGGCAGGGCTTGGCGCCGGAGCAGCGCCCTATCGGCTATCTACCGCAGGAAACCCGGCTGTTTCCGCATCTTAGCGTGCTGGAGAACACCGCCTACGCGCTGAAGGGCAAGGCGCGGCTGGATGAAGCCCGTGCCCTGCTGGCGGAGCTGGGGCTGGAGGAACTGGCCGCCCGCCAGCCGCACCAGCTTTCCGGCGGGCAGGGTAAGCGCGTGGCGCTGGCCAGGGCATTGGCCCATGGGCCGCAATTGCTGCTGCTGGATGAACCTTCCGCCGGGCTGGACCGGCAGACGCGGGATGAGACTCTGGACTGGCTGAAGCAGGCGGCCGGGGCGCGGGGCATTCCCGTGCTGGCGGCGACGCATGATTACGACATTGCCGCGCAGGCGGATGCGCTGGCGTTGCTGGCCGAGGGCCGCATCATCCAGCACGGCCCGGCTTCTGCTGTGTTCACGGCACCGGTAAACCGCGCGGCGGCGGACCTGCTGGGGATTAGGCTGCTTTAGTTAAACGCTTAATAAATGCGGAGAGATGGTGCCGCCGCATCTCGGCTTTCGCCTTTGTGCTGGTGGTCATGTAGTTCATCTGCACCACATAGCGCTGGCCTACAAACTGCTTGTGCCCGTGCCAGGTGGCGGGGCCATTGGGGAAGATGAGCAGCGTGCCATCCACCGGCGGCACTTCCTGGGCGAAGTTTTCCAGATTCTCGCCATCCCGCAGCAGCCGCAGGCAGCCTTCGTGCCGGGCCCAGGCTTTGCCATTGCCGGGGTTCAGATAGAGCAGAATGGTGACGCGCTTGGCTGAGGAATCGGTGTGGATGCGCCCATCCTGCTCACCGGAATTGCCGCGCAGCGTCGTCATCAGCGGCGCGCCCGCAAGGTCCAGCCCGAATTTTTCCGCCACGATGGAGCGGAATTGCGGGCCTTCCAGCGCCGCGATGGCGGCGCGGGCGGCGGGGCCCAGTTTCAGCGCGCCAATGGGAAAGCTGCCGCGCGCTTTCATCATGGGCAAATCCGCAACCACCGCGGGCAGGGCTTCGGGTTTGATGAAGCGTTCCAGCAGAATATGTGGAAAAGGCTCAGCCGAAACCGGGGCCGCGCCGAGCGCGCTGAAATCCGCGACATCCATAGGTTGCATCCAGTTTGGTAAAGCTTTGAAACCGGAGGAAGAGTTAAGCGCATCAGGCCGCCCGTGCAAGGCGCCGCGTGGCCTGGCATCTTGCTGCGCCGCACAAAGGGGCGCAATATCGGCGCCAAATGTCCAAGCTAATAATAACTGAACCGGGCGTGATGGCGGCCTACCGTGCCCGCGTGGCCGCCGGGCTATTGCGTTACGATGCCGCCCAGGCCATGGCAGCCGAGCAGTTGCAAGCCCTTTGGGCGAAGCTGCGCGGCTACGACCCCCACCCGGCCCACGCGCCGGATGGCTGGTTCGCGCGGATGCTCCGCAACAAGCCAGTGGACGAAGTGCAGGACCGCCCGCACGGGCTCTACATTGTTGGGGATGTCGGGCGGGGCAAATCCATGCTGATGGATTTGTTTTTCGAGGCCGCCGATGTGCCGCGCAAGCAGCGCATCCATTTTCATGACTTCATGCAGCAGGCGCACAAGCGGTTTCACAAGATCAAGCGTGAGCACCCGGATGTGGACGACCCGATTCCGCCGCTGGCGGATATCATCGCGGATGAGGCGGCGTTGCTTTGCTTCGATGAGTTTCAGGTGCACGACATTGTGGACGCCATGATCCTGGGGCGGCTGTTCGAGGCGCTGTTTGCCCGGCAGGTGGTGGTGGTCGCCACCTCCAACACGTTGCCGGACGATCTTTACGCGGGCCAGCCGGGGCACGATGCCTTCCAGCCTTTCATCAACCTGCTTAAATTAAACCTCGACGTGCTGGTGCTGGAATCCGACCAGGACTACCGGCGCGGGCGCGAGCATGGGCTGAAATCCTGGGTGGTGCCCGCTGATAACAGTGCCGCTGCCGCGCTCAGCCGTGTGTTCGAGCATCTGGCCGAGGGTGAGCCGGCGCAGGCGGAGGCATTGCCTGTTCAGGGCCGGATGCTCCCCGTGCCGGTTGCCGCAAATGGCGTGGCGCGCTTCACCTTCAACGCGCTGTGCAAGGCGGCGCTGGGGCCGGGGGACTATCTCGCCATCGCCACCCACTACCACACCGTGCTGGTTGACGGCATTCCCTGCCTTTCGCCCGATAATTTCGATGAAGCCCGGCGCTTCATCACGCTTATCGACTCGTTGTACGAGCATCGCTGCAAGCTCTACGCCTCCGCCGCGGCGTATCCGGATGAACTCTACCGCTCCGGCGAGGGTGCGGAGATGTTCGAGCGCACGGCCTCTCGCCTCGAAGAGATGCAGAGTGAGGACTATCTGGCCCTGCCGCATTTGACCTAATAAGCCAAAACGGCCCTTCATATGGCATGAAACTGCAAGGAAACCGGGTTTTTCGCCGTTTTGTTGCCGCGAGGTGCATGATGCTGCTTGCCGGGCCAGTTGAATGGGAGTAGCACGCCCCCCAACGCCCCCCTTTGTAACCTTAAAAGATCAGGCAGGCTAACCCCATATGAACATACATGAATACCAGGGCAAGGAATTGCTGAAGTCCTTCGGCGTCGCGGTTTTGGACGGCTATGTCGCCTGGACGCCCGAAGAAGCGGTTGACGCCGCCAAGAAGCTTCCTGGCCCCGTCTATGTCGTGAAATCCCAGATCCATGCCGGTGGCCGCGGCGCCGGCAAGTTCAAGGAAGACCCCAACGGCAAGGGCGGCGTGCGCCTGGCCAAGAGCCTGGACGAAGTGCGCGAGGCCGCTGCCGCGATGATCGGCCATACGCTGATCACCAAGCAGACCGGCCCGGCCGGCCGCCTGGTTCGCCGCGTGTATGTGGAATCGGGCTGCGACATCAAGCGCGAGCTGTATCTCTCCCTGCTGATCGACCGCTCGGTGTCCGAGGTGGTGATCATGGCCTCCACCGAAGGCGGCATGGAGATTGAGGAAGTCGCCGAGCATCACCCTGAGAAAATTCTCCGCGCCCCGGTTGACCCGGCCTCCGGCATTTCCGGCTTCCATGCCCGCAAGCTGGCCTTCGGCCTGGGGCTGGAGGGCAAGCAGGTGGCCACCTTCACCAAATTCGTCACCGCCATGTACAACGCCTTCGTGGCGCTGGACGTGGCAATCATCGAGATCAACCCGCTGGTTGTCACCGGCTCCGGCGAGATCTACGCGCTGGACGCCAAGGTGACCTTCGACGACAACTCCCTCTACCGCCACCCGCAGATCGAAACCCTGCGCGACGAGGGCGAGGAAGACGCGAAGGAGCTGGAAGCCAACAAATACTCGCTCTCCTATGTGGCGCTGGATGGGTCCATCGGCTGCATGGTGAACGGTGCTGGCCTCGCCATGGCCACCATGGACATCATCAAGCTCTACGGCGCTGAGCCTGCCAACTTCCTGGATGTCGGCGGCGGCGCCACCAAGGAGCGCGTGACCGCGGCCTTCAAGATCATCCTGTCGGACCCGAACGTGGAAGGCATTCTGGTCAATATCTTCGGCGGCATCATGCGCTGCGACGTGATCGCGGAAGGCGTGATCGCGGCGGCGCGCGAGGTTTCGCTCTCCGTGCCGCTGGTGGTGCGCCTTGAAGGCACCAATGTGCAGCTCGGCAAAGACATCATGGCCAAATCCGGCCTGCCCATCATCCCCGCAGACAACCTGGCCGATGCGGCCGAGAAAATCGTCAAAGCCGTGAAGGAAGCCGCATAATGGCCGTTCTCGTCAATAAAAACACCAAGGTCATCACCCAGGGCTTCACCGGGGCCCAGGGCACTTTCCATTCCGAGCAGGCACTGGCCTACGGCACCAAGGTTGTTGGCGGCGTAACCCCCGGCAAGGGCGGCACCACGCATCTGGACCTGCCGGTGTTCAACACCGTGGAAGAGGCTATCGCCAAAACCGGCGCCAACGCCTCCGCCATCTATGTGCCGCCGCCGTTCGCGGCTGACTCCATTCTGGAAGCCATCGATGCCGGTATGGAGCTGATCGTCTGCATCACCGAGGGCATTCCGGTGCTGGATATGGTGAAGGTCAAGCGCGCCCTCTCCGGCTCCAAATCCCGCCTGGTGGGCCCCAACTGCCCCGGCGTGATCACGCCTGACGAGTGCAAGATCGGCATTATGCCGGGCCATATTCACAAGCGCGGTTCCATCGGCATTGTCTCCCGCTCCGGCACCCTCACTTATGAGGCCGTGGCGCAGACCACCGCCGCCGGGCTTGGCCAGTCCACCTGCGTGGGCATTGGCGGCGACCCGGTGAAGGGCACGGATTTCATCGAGGTGCTGGACATGTTCCTGCATGACGACGAGACCCAGGCGATCATCATGATCGGCGAGATCGGCGGCCCCTCCGAGATCGACGGCGCCGAGTTCCTGGCCCGGCACAAGATCAAGAAGCCGGTTGTGGGCTTCATTGCCGGTGCCACCGCTCCTCCGGGCCGCCGCATGGGTCATGCCGGCGCGGTTATCTCCGGCGGTAAAGACACCGCCCAGGCGAAGATTGCTGCCATGAAGGAGGCGGGTATCTTCGTGGCGGACAGCCCGGCCTCGCTGGGCAGCACCATGCTGAAGGCGCTGAGCGCCTGAGCGCAAAGGCGTTAATTGCTTGATTTTGTTGCCCCCATGGCGGTCTCGCCTTGGGGGTTTTTTATTTTCCAAAATTTCATGGCAAAAAACTCATCGTAACCATGCGCGTGCGGCAACCCAGCCTGTACCCAGGGTAACAATACAATAACGTTGCTGCCTTATATGTGCCGTAAATAAAGTCCTGCATAAGGTCCGCCCGGCCGGCGCTGATAGGCCAGGGCGTTGGCTCTGGGAGAGGATAGATCAGATGGCCGGTGTGGACGTGATCGCGACGGCGATGAACGGGGCAAACGCCCAGTTCATCGCGCAGCTTTATGCCAAATGGGTGGAAGCGCCCGGTTCTGTCGATCCTGATTTCGCGGCGTTGTTCGCTGCCTTAGACGATGATGGCCGCGCCATCCTCACGGATGCCACCGGCGCATCCTGGGCGCCCCGGCCCTCGGTGTTCGAGACCGTGAGCGCCGAGGCAGCACCCAAGCCACCCGCCACAAGCCCCGCCCCTGTTGAAACCCATGCCGCAACGCTGGATTCCATCCGCGCGCTCATGCTCATTCGCGCCTACCGCGTGCGCGGGCACTTGGAAGCGCGGCTGGACCCGTTGGGCCTGAAGCAGAAGGGTTATCATACCGAGCTCGACCCTGCCTCCTACGGTTTTACCGAACCCGGCGACCTGGACCGCCCGATCTTCCTGGATGGCGTTCTGGGGTTCGACAATGCCACGCTGCGCGAGGTGATGGCCGCCCTGCGGCAGAGCTATTGCGGTGAAATCGGCGTCGAGTTCATGCATATCCAGGACCCGGTGCAGAAAAGCTGGATCCAACGCAGGATCGAGGGTGCGCCCTGGCTGACCGCCTACGAGAAGAAGGCCAAGGTAAAAATTTTCAGGCAGCTGACGGAAGCTGATTCCTTCGAAACCTTCTGCCAGAAGCGTTTTGTCGGCACCAAGAGGTTTGGCCTGGAAGGCGGGGAAAGCACGATTCCCGCGCTGCACGCCATCATCGAAGCGGCTTCGGCCAAGGGTGTGCGGGAAATCGCCATCGGCATGCCGCATCGCGGGCGCCTCAACACCCTCGTCAATATCGTCAAAAAACCGCTTGTCGCGCTATTCTCCGAATTCGGCGGTGCTTCCGCCAAGCCGGATGACGTGCAGGGCTCGGGCGATGTGAAATACCATCTTGGCACCTCCACGGATGTGGTGATCAATGGCAACCAGGTGCATCTTTCCCTGCAGCCGAATCCTTCGCATCTTGAGGCGGTGGACCCGGTGGTGGTTGGCAAAATCCGCGCCCGGCTGGACATGGCGGGAGACGACACCCGCCGCTCCGCCATGGCGATTCAGATGCATGGCGATGCCGCCTTCGCCGGGCAGGGTTTGGTTTATGAAACGCTGGCGATGAGCCGGCTCATCGGCTACCGCACCGGGGGTTCGGTGCATCTGGTGGTCAATAACCAGATCGGCTTCACCACCGTGCCGGCCCATGCCTTCTCGGGCATGTATTGCACGGATGTCGCCAAATCCGTGCAGGCGCCGATTTTCCATGTAAATGGCGACAATCCGGAAGCGGTGGTTTATGCCGCGCAGCTCGCCGCCGAGTTCCGCTGCGAATTCGCGACCGATGTGGTGATCGACCTCGTCTGCTACCGCCGCCATGGCCATAACGAGAACGACGAACCGGCCTTCACCCAGCCGATCATGTACAAGGCCATCCGCGCCCTGCAAACAACCCGTACCCTCTACGCGGAACGGTTGGCCAAGGAAGGCTCCATCTCCGAGGCCGAGGCGAAAGCCATCCAGGACGCCTATAACGACGAGCTGGAGGCCGCCTTTGAAGGCGCCAAGGATTACAAGGTTAATAAGGCGGATTGGCTGGAGGGCCATTGGGCCGGGTTGAAACAGGCCGGTGACGATGTTGAGCAGCTGGACGGCGTGACCGCCGCGCCGCTGGCGCAGCTTCAGGAAGTGGGCAAGGCGCTGTATACACCGCCGCAGAATTTCGAGCTGAACCCGAAAATCGCGCGCCAGCTTGAAGCCAAGAAGCAGATGTTCGATTCCGGCGAAAGCATCGACTGGGCCACCGGCGAGGCGCTGGCCTTCGGCGCATTGCAGCTGGATGGCCACCGCGTGCGCCTCTCGGGCGAGGATGTGCAGCGGGGCACCTTCTCCCACCGCCACGCCGTGCTGGTAGACCAGACCAGCCAGCATGAATATGTGCCGCTGAACAATATCCGCAATGGCCAGGCGCGGATCGAATTATTCAACTCCCTGCTGTCGGAGGCAGGTGTGCTCGGCTTTGAATATGGCTACTCCCTGGCGGACCCCTCCGTGCTGGTGCTGTGGGAAGCCCAGTTTGGCGATTTCGCCAATGGCGCGCAGGTGATTATCGACCAGTTCATCGCGGCCGGTGAAACCAAATGGCTGCGCATGTCCGGCCTGGTGATGCTGCTGCCGCACGGCCAGGAAGGCCAGGGGCCGGAACATTCCTCCGCCCGGCTGGAGCGCTATTTGCAGCTATGCGCTGAGAACAACATGGTTGTGGGCAACCTCACTACCCCCGCAAATTATTTCCATGCGCTGCGCCGCCAGATGAAGCGCAATTTCCGCAAGCCGCTGGTGCTGATGACACCGAAATCCCTGCTGCGCCACAAGCTCGCGGTCTCCCCATTGAGCGACTTTGCCGAGGGCACGTGCTTCAAATTCGTTTTGCCCGAGACTGACGGGCTGGTGGCGGCCGAGGAGGTAAAACGCGTGGTGCTGTGCTCAGGTAAGGTGTATTACGACCTGCTGGCCGAGCGGCGCGAACGTGGCATCATGGATGTCGCCATTATAAGGCTGGAGCAGCTCTATCCCTTTCCGGCGAAGGCGTTGAAAGCGGCGATAGAGGGCTACAAGAACGCGGAGATCGTATGGTGCCAGGAAGAGCCGGAAAATAACGGCGCCTGGTTCTTTGTGGACCGGCGGATCGAGACTGTGCTGAACTGCCTGAACAATAAAGCTACGCGCCCGCGCTATGTTGGCCGTGTGGCCATGGCCTCGCCTGCCCCTGGCCTCGCCAAGGTGCATCTCGCCGGGCAAGCTGCCCTGGTCAATGAGGCGTTAAGCGTTTAACCCTCCTACACGGCAAAGAGAGCAGGAGTTTTCATGTCGGCCGATATCAAGGTTCCCACGCTTGGCGAGAGTGTAACCTCCGCCACCATCGCCCGCTGGATCAAGAAAATTGGCGAAGCCGTCGCCGCGGACGAACCCGTTGTTGAGCTTGAGACGGATAAGGTTACCGTGGAGGTGAACGCGCCCGAAGCCGGGGTGATCGCCGAGATCGCCGCCGAGGAAGGTGCCGAGGTAGCCCCGGGTGATTTGCTGGGGCGGGTGGATGCGAAAGCTGTTGCCACGGCGCCAGCTAAGGAGCCCGCCGAGGCAACCCCGCCAAAAACCGGCGTGAATGCCCAGCAGGCGGCACCCGGCCCGGTGGGCCGCCCCGGCGTAGGCGCACTGCCCGCCGCCGCCAAGATGATGGCGGATAAGAATGTAAACCCCGAAGACGTGACCGGCACCGCCAAGGATGGCCGCGTTTCCAAGGGCGATGTGCTGGCCTTTGTGAACAAACCCGCCCCCACCCCCGCCGCGCCCGTGGCAAAAGCGCCCCGCGTGCAGGATGTGCGCGAGGAACGGGTGAAGATGACCCGGCTGCGCAAAACCATCGCCAACCGGTTGAAGGAGGCGCAGAACACCGCCGCCATGCTCACTACCTTTAACGAGGTGGATATGAGCGCCATCATGGCGCTGCGAACCTCGTATCGCGAGGTGTTCGAGAAGAAGCATAACGGCATCCGCCTTGGCTTCAACGGCTTCTTCGTGAAGGCGGTGTGCGCGGCGCTGGCCGAATTCCCGGCGGTGAATGCCGAGATAGACGGGGATGACATCGTATATAAGAACTTCGTGAACATGGGCATCGCCGTCGGCGGAGCCAATGGTCTCGTGGTGCCGGTTATCCGCGATGCGCAAACCAAGAGTATCGCCGAGATTGAAGCCGAGATCGCAGGGTTTGCCAAACGCGCCAAGGACGGCACGTTGAAGTTGGATGAGCTTTCCGGCGGCTCCTTCTCCATCACCAATGGCGGTGTGTATGGCTCGCTGATGAGCACGCCCATCCTCAACCCGCCGCAATCGGCGATTCTGGGCATGCATAAAATCCAGGAACGCCCGGTGGTGGTGGATGGCAAGATCGAAATCCGCCCGATGATGTATCTGGCTGTCTCTTACGACCACCGCATCATCGATGGCCGGGAGGCGGTTTCCTTCCTGGTGCGGGTGAAGGAAAGCATTGAGGACCCGCGCCGCCTGCTGCTGGCGATTTAAGAAAAGCAAAGGCCCTGCAAGGGGCCTTTTCTATTTCCCGTTCGCCATCTCCCGCACCGGCACCAGATTATCCATGAACCGTTCCGCGCAGGCCCGCCAGGAGAACTGCTCCGCGTGAGGCCGGCAATCCGCCCGGTTGATTTTCAAAGCCTTCAGGCAGGCTTTGCCTAAATCCTCATCCAGCGCGCCCACGGGCAGCTCCGCCTCGCCCAGAATATCCTTCGGCCCCGTTACCGGATACGCCGCCACCGGCACGCCACAGGCCAGGGCTTCCAGAACCACCAGGCCAAACGTGTCGGTTTTGGAGGGAAACACAAACACATCCGCGCCCGCATAGGCTTTTGCCAAAGCCGCGCCATGGCGCGCACCCGCAAAATGCACGTCCGGAAATTCCTTTTCCAGCGCCTTGCGCTGCGGCCCGTCCCCCACCACCAGCTTGGAGCCTGGCAGGTTCAGCGAGAGAAACGCGCGAAGGTTTTTCTCCACCGCCACCCGGCCCACATAGGCAAAGATCGGGTGTGGCAGGTCCCAATCCTCGCGCGACTCTGATGAGAACGCGGTAAGGTCCACACCGCGCGACCAGGAGCGGATATTCTTGAAGCCCCGTGCCTCCAGTTCTTCGTGCAGGGATTGCGTGGCGACCATCACGCCAGACCCCGCATTGTGGAAATGCCGCAGCCAGGCATAGGTAAGGCGGGCGGGAATGCGCGTGCGCGCCTCCAAGTATTCCGCAAAGCGCGTATGAAACGCGGTAGTGAAATGAATTTTGCGCCTTCTGGCATATGCCCGTGCCGCGATGCCGAGCGGCCCCTCGGTGGCTATATGCAGCGCATCGGGTTGGAATGCCTCGATCATCTTCGCGAGCTTGCGGCCCGGAAACAGCGCCAGTTTGATCTCGGGGTAAGATGGTGCTGGCATGGTGTTAAACCTGTCCGGCCCTATCACGTCCACAATTTTGCCCATGGCGCGCATTTCGGCGGTAATGGTGCGCAATGTTCTCACCACCCCGTTCACCTGGGGCTCCCACGCATCGGTAACGATGAGAATGCGCGAGAGACCCGCGAAAGCGAGTAGCGGATCAGGCCCCGGCTGATACAGCATCGCGCGCGCCATTTTCGCATGGCGCGGCGGCCAGTTTCGGTGCGGGGCGGGTGAGCATGGAGAGCTTACGCCGCGCCGCCCAATCCACGAGTTCCAGCGTGCCGTCATGATGTTCGACAAGCGCCGTGCAGCTTTCCACCCAATCGCCATCATTCAGGTACATCACGCCATTTACTTGGCGCATCTCGGCATGGTGGATATGCCCGCACACCACGCCGTCAAACCCGCGGGCTTTCGCATCGTCGGCCAGAGCGGTCTCGAACCGGTCGATCGCCTTCACCGCTTCCTTCACCTGCAATTTCAGCCAGGCGGAGAGCGACCAGTAAGGATAACCCAGCCGGGTGCGGATAATGTTGAAATAACGGTTCACCACCAGTGCTGCGGTGTAGGCACCGTCTCCCAGCAACGCCAATAGCCTCGCATGGCGCACCACGCTGTCGAAACTATCGCCATGCGTAATGAGAAGCCGTTTGCCTTTGGCAGTGGTGTGCTCGGCTTCCATCTGCAATTTCACACCGCAGATTTCGATATTGAGGCCGATATATTTACGCAACATTTCGTCGTGATTGCCGGGTACATACACAACATTTGTGCCAGAGCGCGCGGCTTTTAAAATTCGTTGCAGCACGTCGTCGTGGTGCTTGTCCCAGAACCAGGAGCGCTTCAGCCGCCAGCCATCGATGATATCACCGACCAGAAACAGATTCTCGCAATGCGTGGCTTTAAGAAAATCCGCCAGGAACTCGGCCCGGCAGCCGCGCGTGCCCATATGCACATCAGAGATGAAAACACTGCGGTAAGCCGTTATGTGGGGCTGGCTGGATGTATTCATGGCCGCTGCCATAATCCGCCATACCGCGCCGGAGACAGTGAAGATTCCATGACGGGAGCAAGAGATTTTTAAAATATTATTGTCACGCTTCAGTCATTTATATGCCATTCTGGCGTCATTGAATCCGTGCATGAAGAAATTTTACGTCAAATGGTCCGGAGCGAGACTTAATGCTGGTTATTTTCAATCCGGTGGCCGGGCGCAGGCGGGCGGCGGCCCTTTGGCGGGTGCTGGATCTGCTGATCGAAAACGGGGTGAAGCTGGAAGTGGCAGAAACCCAGTATGCCGGCCATGCAACATTGCTGGCGCGAAAAGCGGCGGCGGACGGCGCTTTCATGGTGGTTGCCGCCGGGGGGGATGGCACAATCGCCGAAGTCGCGAACGGGTTGATTGGTTCGGAGACCGCGCTGGGCATTATTCCGCTGGGCACAGCCAATGTGCTGGCAAAGGAATATGGGCTTTCCACCGCCCCCCGCGCCATTGCCAATGCGCTCGCCTATAAGCGCTGCAAGCTTCTGTGGCCCGGCGTGGCGCAATTGCCGGGGCGCAGCCATGTGTTTGTGCAGATGCTGGGGCTGGGGTTCGACGGCGCGGTGGTAAAGGGCGTGCAGCCGCTGCTCAAACAGGCCATCGGCAAGGGGGCTTACGTGTGGCAGTCGCTTTGGGAGTCGGTCGCGTACGACTTTCCGGCGGTGCGGCTTGCGGTGGATGGGGTGGCGTACCAGGCCGCGAGCGTGGTGGTCAGCAAAGGGCGGCTTTATGGCGGGCCGTATCTGCTCGCACCCCAGGCCCACCCGGAGGCGCCGGGCTTTCAGGTGGTGCTGTTTGAAAAATCCGGCACGCTGGCGGCGTTGCTTTCGGGTGCAGCCCTGCCCTTGGGGCTGTTGCCGCATTGCCCGGGGGTGCGCGTTATCAGTGGCAGCCATGTGGAATTCGCCGCTCCGGATGCTGCCATTTTAACCCAGGCGGATGGCGACGCCCTGGCCTTCACGCCGCGCGGGGTGGTGAATGCTGAAGCGCCAATTTCACTGATTGTGGGTTGAGCCAGGCGGGGGTTGACGGAGCAGGCCAAGCTTCTATGGAAAATTGGCCCTCAAAGAAGGAGAGACAGAAAATGAAAACCCCCGTGCGCGTGGCTGTAACCGGTGCGGCCGGCCAGATCGGCTATGCCATTCTCTTCCGCATTGCCAATGGCGATCTGCTCGGCAAGGACACGCCGGTTATCCTGAATCTCCTGGACCTGCCGCAGGCGCAGAAGGCGCTGAATGGCGTCATCATGGAACTGAACGACTGCGCCTTCCCGCTGCTGGCCGGTGTCACCCCGTCGGACGACCCGCGCGTGGCCTTCAAGGATGTGGACATCGCCATCCTCATCGGCTCCCGCCCGCGCGGCCCGGGCATGGAGCGGCGGGACCTGCTGGCCGCCAATGCCGAGATTTTCAAGGTGCAGGGCAAGGCGCTGAACGACGTGGCCAAACGGGACGTGAAGGTCCTCGTGGTCGGCAACCCCGCCAACACCAATGCCTATATCGCGATGAAGTCCGCACCGGATCTGCCGAGGGAAAACTTCACCGCGATGCTGCGGCTGGACCATAACCGCGCCGTTTCCATGCTCGCCGAAAAAGCAGGCGTGCCGGTGAAGGAGGTTGAGAAGGTGGCGGTATGGGGCAACCACTCCCCCACCATGTACGCCGACTACCGCTTCGCCACCGCCGGGGGCAAGAAACTGCTGGAGATCATCAACGACGAGGATTGGTACAGGAACACCTACCTCGCCGCCGTCGGCAAGCGCGGCGCCGCCGTTATCGAGGCGCGCGGCCTTTCCTCCGCTGCCTCCGCCGCCAATGCCGCCATCGACCATGTGCGGGATTGGGTGCTGGGCACCAACGGCAAATGGGTCTCCATGGGCATCGCCTCAGATGGCTCCTACGGCGTGCCGGAGGGGGTTATGTTCGGCGTGCCGGTCACCTGCGAGGGCGGCAAATACAAGCGCGTCGAGGGTCTGCCGGTGGACGAATTTTCCAGGTCCCGCCTGGATCACACGCTGAACGAACTCCTGGAAGAACAGGCCGCCGTGGCCAGCCTGCTGAAGTAAACGCCACCTCACCGGCCTTTTTTATTGCCCCGCCTGCTGGTGGCGGCGCGGCCTGGGGTTTGGTAGGTGGGAGATGTGGGAAATTCCATCGGCCTGATGTTTGGCTTGCCGGGGCAGGGGATGCATTTGCATCTCGATGCCCTGTCCCTCCTGTTCGTCTGCATCCTGCTGCCGCAAACCGTGGCGGCGGCACTGGCGGGCATGCGCGGCTCATTCACCTTCTGGCTGTTCGTGCTGGGCATGGCGCTGGCGCTGCTGGCGGGCGATGCCTTTACCCTCATCTTCGGGTTCGAGCTGATGAGCGCTGCCTCCTGGCTGCTGGTGATGCAGGGCGATGCCAGGCCCGCGACACTTTATGCCGGGGTGGCGATCTTCTCTGGCGCCTGCCTCATCCCGGCTTTGTTCCTGCCCGTCTCCTCGCTGGCTTTCGTGCTCATTGCCCTGGGCGCGGGAGCCAAGGCGGGCCTCGCACCATTGCATAGCTGGCTGCCGCGCGCCCACCCTGCGCCCCCGGCGGGGGTTTCGGCGCTCATGTCCGGCGGCATGGTGAAGGTGGCGCTATATGTGCTCATCCGCTACGCCTTCGTGAATCTTGCCCCGGCGGCGCAGCCCTGGTGGGGCGTGGCGCTGGTGGCGGCGGGGGCGCTCTCGGTGCTCATCGGCGCGTTGCGGGCAGTGCTGGAGGTGGAGCTGAAAACGGTTCTCGCCTGCTCCACGGTCGAGCATGTGGGGCTCATCACCGTGGGGCTGGGGCTGGCACTTTACGCCAAGGCCACTGGCGATGCGGCACTTTCCGGCCTGGCCTTGCAGGCGGCCTTGCTTTGCGCCGTGGCGCACGGGCTGTTCAAGCCGCTTTTGTTCATCGGCGCGGGGGAGGTGAAGCACGCCACCGGCACCACCTCGCTCAACTGGCTGGGCGGGTTAATGCGTGGAATGCCGCGTCTCGGCGCGCTGATGCTGCTGGGCGCGGCTTGCATGGCGGCACTGCCGCTGGGCCCAGGCTTCGCGCCGGCATTCCTGCTGTTCCACGCCGCCATCGGCGCCGCTGCCACCGGCGGCATTCTGGCGCGCATCGGGTTTTCTGGCTTGCTGGCGGTGCTGGGCATAGGGGGCGCGCTGGCGCTGGCCGCCGCGGTGCGGCTCATCGGGCTGGGGTTTCTCGGCCGGCCGCGCAGCCTGCACGCGGCGGCGGCTGAGGATTTGCGGCGCGGGCCGTATCTCGCCATGGCGCTGCTGGGTGTGCTCTGCACGCCCGTGGCGCTGGTGCCGGGGCTTATCCTGGAGCTGCTGAACCCTGTCATCATGCTGCTGGCCCCGCAGGCCGATGCCCCGCCGCTTTCCTACGCGCCCCTCACCTTGCTGCTTCTGGCCGGGCTGGCCGCCCTTGCCGCCGGTTTCGTGCAGACGCGCTGGGGCACGCGTGGCCTGCGGGAGGTTGCGGCCTGGAATGGCGGGTTTGGCCGCCCGCCCGCCTGGCTGCCCTTTGGTGACCCGCACACGCAAGCCAGCGCCACCGGCTTTGCCGAGCCGGTAATGCGCCTGCTGGGCAAGGGGCTGCTGGGCACCACCCTGGCGGACCCGGCCGAGCGTTTCCTGCTGCTGCCTCTGTTCCGGCTGCAAACACGGCTCATCCGCCTGGCGGAGCGTGTGCGCCGCGCCACCATCCGCGAGCGCCTGGCCTTCGTGTTCGCCGTGCTGGTGGCGTTTCTGCTGGCGCTCGGGCTGGGGCAGGGAGGCTGAACATGCTGGGCTTCGCTTTCGCCTTCATCGCCACCGTGCTGCATATCGTGCTCTGTTTCGTGGGCGCGCCGTTGGTTACCGGCATCATCAACAAGCTGCGCGCCTGGGCACTGGGGCGGCGCGGCCCGCCATTGCTGCAACCTTACCTCCATCTGGCCAGGCTGTTGCGGAAAATCACATTGGTGCCGGATACGGCGACGGATCTGTTCACTTTCTGGCCGCTGGGCGCCTTTCTGGCGCTTGCCGTCGCCACCATGCTCATCCCCGGCTTCACCACCGGCATGCTCACCGCCGATGCGGGGGATTATGTCACCATCATCGGGTTGTTCGCCCTGGCGCGGTCCGCCACCATGCTGGGCGGGCTGGAAACCGGCTTTGGCTTCGGCGGCGCGGGCGCGGCGCGGGAGGCGCTGTTCGGCATCTTCGCCGAGGGCGCGCTGCTGGTGCTGCTGCTGGCCTTCGCGTTGCTGGCGCAGACCACCAGCGTGGATGGCATCGCCACCGCCTTCCGCACCGCGCATATCGGCATTTCCGTCTCGCTCGGCTTTGCCCTGGCGGCGATGCTGGCGGTAGCACTCACCGAGACCGGGCGCATCCCCACGGATAATCCCTCCGGCCATCTGGAGCTGGGCATGGTGCATGAGGCGATGGTGCTGGAATATTCTGGCCGGCTGCTGGCGCTGCTGGACTATGGCGGGATGCTGCGGCTTCTGGCCTGGATGAACCTCATCGGAACCATTTTCCTGCCCTTCGGCATGGCGCAGGCCACGGAAATTTTTTCCTGGCCCGGCGGGCTGGCGCTGTGGGCGGGCAAGCTGCTGGTGATGGCGGTGGCGCTTTCCATTTTCGAGGTTTCGCGAGCCAAGATGCGCGTGTTCCGGGTGCCGGAATTTCTGGGTGCGGCCTTGCTGCTGGGCATGCTGGCCGGGGTGTTCCTGTTCGTCGCGGCGCGGATCGGCGCATGAGCCTCACATTCTCCCTCGCGCATCTCATGGGCGGCATCATTCTGCTCTGCGCGTTTTTGCAGCTTTCGCAGCGGCGGCTGGCGGCGATGGTCACGCTGTATCAGCTAGAAGCCTTGGTGCTGGCGGCCGCCGCCTTCTGGCAAGGTTATGCCCAGCACGAGATCAATCTCTACCTCACCGGCCTCATCACCTTTGCCTTGAAGGCAATGCTGCTACCCTGGGGGTTGCGGGAGATTGTGCAGCGCTTCAACATGGTGCGCGCGGTGGAAACCGCTTTGCCCATGGCGGCGGCAATGATCCTCGGCCTCGCCCTCATCGGCATCGCGGTGCTTGTTGTGCTGCCGGTAACGATGCACGCCATCTCCCTTACGCGGGAGGATCTGGCCATCGCCCTTTCCGTGGTGCTGCTGGGGCTGCTTTTGATGATTGTGCGCCGCAATGCGCTGGCGCAGATCATCGGGTTTCTCTCCATGGAGAACGGGCTGGTGCTGGCCGCCATCGGCATGCCGGGGATGCCGTTTGTGGCGGAGTTTTCTGTCGCACTACTGGTGCTGCTGGCCTTCCTTGTGGTGGGGGTGTTTCTGCTGCGCATCCGCGAGCATTTTGATACGCTGGACATTTCCGGGCTTGAGGACATTGAAAGGCGGGGGCGGTGAATTTCGCGGCTCTCGCCATTGCGCTGCCATTCCTGGCGGCTTCTCTGCTGGGGCTGGCGGGCACGCCACGCCAGGGAGCTGTTGCCAATGCGGCGGCCTGCGCGGTGCTGCTCGTGCTCACTTTGGCGGTGTTCTGGGGCCATGGCGCAGGGCTGGTGGCGGCGGACCCTTTAGGCGCGCTGTTCGGTGTACTCACCGGGTTCATAGGCTTTACCGCCTCCCTGGTGAATATCGGTTACGTAAGCGCCGATGCGGCGCGGATGCCCACCCAGCGCTGGCGGCTTTACCACGCGCTGTTCCAGATTGTGCTGGGGGCAAGCCTGCTGGGGCTGTATGCGGATAATATCGGGCTGCTCTGGGCGGCGATGGAGGGTGGTACCATCGCCATGACGCTGGGCGTGAGCCTCTACCGCACGAAGAGAGGGCTGGAAGCGGCCTGGAAATATTTCATTCTGGGTGGTGTTGGCATCGGGCTCGCGCTGTTTGGCACCATGCTGGTTTATCTGGCGGCACAACCCGCCTTGGGGGCGGGATTCGCGGCGATGAGCTTTGCCGCCCTCTCTGCCCATGCCGCGCAGATGGATGGCGCGCTGCTCACGCTGGCGTTTCTATTCATCCTGTTCGGCTATGGCACCAAGGCAGCCTTGGTGCCGCTGCATGGCTGGCTGCCGGATGCCTATGCGGAAGGCCCGGCGCCACTTACCACCGCCCTCTCCGGCCCGCTCATCAACGTGGCGCTGCTGGCGATCCTGCGCTTCCGGCATCTGCTGGAAGCCAACCCGGTTGCGATGCGGCCAGGGCCGTTTCTGCTGAGCCTGGGTCTTGCCTCCTTGTTCCTGGCGGCGTTTTCCTTCTCCCGCAGGCGGGATGCGCGGCGGTTTTTCGGGTTTTCCTCCATTGAGCAATCCGGCATCTCGGCCTTTGCATTCGGCATTGGCGGTCCGGCGGCCATTTTCGGCGGGCTGCTTCATATGGTGCTGCACACACTGCTGAAATCCGGCTTGTTCCTGGCGCTTATCCGCGCCGCCAGCCTGCGCGGCCCGGCTTCACCGGGGAACTACACGTTCTCGCATCTGCGCGGGCTGTTGCGGGCGAATAAATACGTCGCCTGGTTGCTGGCGGGCTGCATCTTCGCGCTCACCGGCCTGCCGCCCTCGGGGCTTTTCGTCAGCGAGTTCATCATCATCAGCCAGACAATCCAGCGTAACCCCTATATGTCCCTGCCTTTGGGGCTGGGGCTGCTGCTCTGTGCCGTGGCCATCCTGCGGAATATCGGGCCGCTGCTGTTTGCCCCGGCCGCGCATGAAAAACCCAAGCCCGCCGGGCGGGGCATGTGGCTCGTCGCGGCGCATCTGGTTCTGGTGTTCCTGCTGGCCTTCGCCACGCCGGGGCCGCTGGTGCATCTGCTCTCCCGCGCGGCGGAGGCGCTGCAATGAGGTTAGTTTCTCAAGAAGCCTGGGCCGCGTATCAAGGCCGCTTCATCGCACTCTGGACAGACGCCACCCGCGCCTACGCGCTTTACGAGCCGGGCGAGCTGGTGGCGGTGGAATTGCAAAACGGCGCCTACCCGGCGTTGAGCTATCTGGGCGCCAACTGGTTCCAGCGCCTGGCGAAGGATTTGAACGGCCACACCGCCACCGGCTTTGCCGATACCCGCACGGCGGTGGAGCATTTCCGTGAGCCGGATGGCCGCGCCGCCTGGCCGGAATTCGCCCTGCCGAATATCGAGGGCGTGCATCAGGTAGCGGTGGGGCCGGTTCATGCCGGGATTATCGAGCCGGGGCATTTCCGCTTCTCGGTGGTGGGGGAGCGCGTGCTGAAGCTGGAAGCCCGGCTGGGCTATACCCATAAAGGCACGCTGGGGCTGATGCGCGGCAAATCCGCCCGGCAGGCGGCGCGCTATGCGGCGCGGGTTTCGGGCGATGCCACCGTGGCACATTCCATCGCCTTCGCCCGCGCGGCGGAGGCGGCGCTGGCGATGCAGGTGCCTGCGCGCGCGGTTTACCTGCGGGCGCTGATGGCGGAGATGGAGCGGCTGGCCAACCATTGCCGGGATATCGGCGAGATTGCCGAGGATGCGGGTTTTGCCTTCCTGAATGCGCGCTTTGCCTTGATGCGCGAATATCTCTGCGCCGCCGCGCAAACGGCC
>JAGXAO010000117.1 GCA_018971565.1 Rhodospirillales bacterium | reverse complement strand
TCGGAGCGGTTGCCCTTGGCGAGCATCACCATGGAGCCGCCCGCCGCCTGGAAGGCATCCACGTAGGAATCCATGCGCCCGGCGGTGGTGGGGCCGAAGCTGCCTGTTGCCATGCCCTCCGGCGTTTTCGCGGGGCCGGCGTAGTAAACCGGGTGGTTCTTCATATAGTCGGGCATGTCCTGCCCACGGTCCAGCCGTTCCTGCAATTTGGCATGGGCAATGTCCCGCGCCACGACGATGGTGCCGGTGAGGGCGATGCGGGTTTTCACCGGGTGCTTGGAAAGCTCTGCCAGAATCTCCGGCATCGGGCGGTTGAGGTCGATGGCGACAACCTCGCCGCCCAGATGCTCATCGGTGATCTCGGGCAGGAACCGGGCAGGGTTGGTTTCAAGCTGTTCCAGGAACACGCCTTGCGGGGTGATTTTGGCCTTGATCTGCCGGTCCGCCGAGCAGGACACGCCGATGCCGATGGGCAGGGATGCGCCGTGCCGGGGCAGGCGGATGACCCGCACATCGTGGCAGAAATATTTGCCGCCGAACTGCGCGCCGATGCCGATTTTGCGGGAAATTTCCAGCACCTGCTGCTCCATCTCCAGGTCGCGGAAGGCGTGGCCCGTGGCATCCCCGCTGGTGGGCAGGGCATCATAATATTTGGTGGAGGCGAGCTTGACCGTTTTCAGGCAAAGCTCGGCCGAGGTGCCGCCGATGACGATGGCCAGATGGTAGGGCGGGCAGGCGGAGGTGCCGAGGGTTTTGATCTTAGCTTCGATGAAGGCGTGGATTTTCTCCGGTGTGAGGACCGCGCGGGTTTCCTGGAACAGATAGGTTTTATTGGCTGAGCCGCCGCCCTTGGCGATGAATTGCAGGTGGAATTCATCCGCATGGTGCTCGCCGGGGGCGGCCATGATGTCGAACTGCACGGGCAGGTTATTGCCGGTGTTTGCTTCGTCGAACATGGTAAGCGGCGCCATTTGGGAATAGCGCAGATTGGTTTCAGTGTAGGTGCGGGCGACGCCCCAGGAGAAGGCTTCCTCCTCATTGCCTTCAACCCACACGCGCTGGCCCTTTTTGCCGAAGATGAGCGCCGTGCCGGTATCCTGGCACATGGGCAGGATGCCCCTGGCGGCGATGGTAGCGTTCTTCAGGAACTCCATGGCCACGTAGCGGTCGTTCTCGCTGGCCTCGGGATCTTTCAGGATATTGGCGAGCTGGGCGAGATGCGCGGGACGCAGCAGATGCGAAATATCGTGAAACGCGGCGAAAGCCAGCTCAGCGAGCGCGCTTTCGGTGATCTTGAGCACCGTTTTGCCCTCAACCTCGGTCGTGGAAACCCCCGCGATATCGAGCGTGCGGTATTTCGTATCGTCCTCGCCCAGCGGGAACATGGGTGAATAGATGAAACCGTGGCCGTGTTTCAGGGAGGCGTTCATGGTTGCTCAGTCTTTTTGGCGGCGCCGGAACGCATCCAGGCTTACCACATCGGCCGGGCCATCCGTGGCGCGGGCGGGTACATCATCGCCCTGCGGCTCGGGAATATCGGCCACTTTAATGGGCTCTGGCACGTCCACATGAAATTGCAGGCCAAAGCGCACTTCCGGGTCTGCGAAGCTGGTGATGGCGGCGAGGGGAATGATGAGGGTGGTGGGAATGCCGGAAAAGCTGAGCCCCACGGAAAGAACGTCATCGGCAACGGACAGCCCGTGGAATTGGTGCTGCAGCACGATGGTCATCTCGTCCGGATACTGCGCCTTCAGCCGGTCCGGGATCGCGACGCCGGGATATTCGGTTTTGAAGGTGATGTAGAAATGATGCCCGCCGGGCAGCCCTTCCGCCGCCACGTGGCGCAGCGCGCTTACCACCACCTGGCGCAGCGCGTCCTGTGTCCATTCATCATAGGGCAGCAGCGATTCAGGTGTGTTCAGATCGTCTTCGGCCATAGTCCAATCCCTTCAAGTCCCGGTGGCTTCCGGGGCTCCGGTTCCCGTTTTGCGCCTTAGCGGGCATCCCGCTCGTAATGGCGATAATATTTCTCGGTTACCAGGTCGGTCTGCACGATGATGGCGATATCCGTGGTGTTGAACTGGCTATCGATCACCGCACCCGCGCCCACAAAGCCGCCGAGTCTCAGGTAGCCTTTAATCAGCGGCGGCAGGCGCATCAATGCCTGTTTGGGGTTGATCGATTCAGGTGGCAGGCGGCGCATTTCCACATAGCGCGACGGCAGGGCTTTCGGACGAATCGCCTCCGGGGCGCTGTGATGCACGGCCAGATAGGTCAGTTCCTCGGCCAGGGCATCCGGGTTTGTGCCGTTGAGCGAAGCGCAGCCGAACATGATGTCGATGCCGTAGTGGAACACATAGGCCGCGATGCCGCGCCAGAGCAGTTGCAGCACCATCCGGCTGCGGTAGGCGGGAGCGGTGCAGCTGCGCCCCAGCTCCAGCTTGCGGCCGGGGAAGTGCTTCAGTGCCGAGATATCGTACTCGCTCTCGGAATAGAAGCGGCCAAAGGCTTCCGCCGCCTCCTGCCGGATGAGCCGGTAGGTGCCGACCACACTTTCCGCGCCCTCGCCGAAATCATGGTCCACAACCAGCAGATGATCAGCGATTGCGTCGAACTCATCCTGGTCCAGCCGCGCAGCCAGGGTGGCGGCATCGGCCTTCGCGCCCATTTCCTCGTAGAACACGCGGTAACGCAGAGCCTGGGCGGCGTTGAGCTCTGCTTGCGTGGTGGCCAGCCGCACGCCAAGGTTACCGGCCCGCAGCTCCGCAAAGCCCGGCGCCTCGTTGCCGATGGTGAAGCGCGGCAGGGATGGAACGACATTCTGGTTCATGTGGCGGAGCGCCCGAACAGCTCGATTTTGATCACATCGATATCCAGCCCATGGCCTTTGGCAATTTGCCGCAAAGCGGTTTCAACCTCGGGTGCCTCGAATTCGATGACATTGCCGGTGTTCTTGTCGACAAGGTGAAAATGATTGGCCTCGCCGCTCGGCTCGTAACGCGCGCGGCGGCTGCCCAGGTCCCGGCGGGAGAGTATGCCCTTGGCTTCAAGCAGCCGCACGGTGCGGTAAACAGTGGCCAGCGAGATACGGTTATCAACACGGTTGGCCCGCCGGTGCAGCTCCTCCACATCCGGATGGTCGGTTGCCTCAGACAATACCCGCGCAATCACCCGGCGCGGGGCTGTCATCTTCAGCCCGTTCTCTATGCACAGGCGCTCGATGCTTATATCCATCGATGAGCCTTGTGGCCCAAACTTCAAACCCGGTCCAGCCTTAAAGGAACAGATATGCCGGTAAGCCTACTGCCGAATCATGACAAAGCCATCGACATTACTGCGGAGGTCTGCCCGATGACCTATGTGCGGACCCGCCTGGCGCTGGATGCGATGCAGGCGGGGCAGGTTTTACTGGTGAAGCTGAAGGGCGAGGACCCCCTGCGCAACGTGCCCCGCGCCGCTTCGGACCAGGGGCATGAGCTGCTGGACCTGCTGGAGCAGCCGGATGGGACCCACGTGCTGGTGATTCAGAAAGCCTGAAACAGAAAAAGCCACGAATGCCTGGGCATCGCGGCTTTTTCTAAGATTTTCATAAAACCCGCCTTGCGGCGGGGAAGAGGGTTAGAAACCCTCGCGCTCGATCCGCTTGCGCTCCATCTTGCGGGCGCGGCGAACAGCCTCGGCGGCTTCGCGGGCGCGGCGCTCGGAGGGTTTTTCATAATGGCGGCGGAGCTTCATCTCGCGGAACACACCTTCGCGCTGCAGCTTCTTCTTGAGCGCTTTCAGCGCTTGATCGACATTGTTGTCACGAACGAGAACTTGCACCGGGCTGTATGCTCCAAATAAAATAGAAAAACGGACAAACACGGCGCGCGACCAATTGGGGCCGCGGTCCGCGAACTGTGGGCGGCCTATAGCACAAAACCCCGGCTCGCCAAATCATTTCTGCTGGGGCAATCATGCAAATATGTCGATCCTGAAAATTGCCCGCATGGGCCACCCGGTGTTGCTTGCCCGCGCGGCGGAGGTTGAAGATGCCACCGTCCCCGAAATTAAGGCGTTGATTAGCGCCATGACGGAGACGATGGAGGATGCCGGCGGGGTGGGGCTGGCGGCTCCCCAGGTGCATGTGGGGCTTAGGCTGTTTGTGTTTCATGTGCCCGCCAGCAGGGCGGATGGCGGCGGCGTTGCCTTGCGGGCTGTGATAAACCCGGTGATTACGCCGGTTGAGGAGGCAGGGCGGGAGCTCGGCTGGGAGGGTTGCCTTTCCATTCCCGGACTGCGCGCCGCTGTGCCGCGCTGGAGGGAGATCCGGCTCGCCGGGCTGGACAAGCAAGGCCAAGCCTTCGAGGAGACGCTTTCGGGCTTCGCGGCACGGGTGGTGCAGCACGAGGTGGACCATCTGGACGGCGTGCTGTACCCGATGCGGATGGAGGATTTCCGCCTGTTCGGCTATAATGAAGAGCTGGATCGCTATGGTACGGAACTTCTGTGATGGTCGATGATGATAAGGCAAGGCTGATTGACGCGCTGGCGCAGAACGCCGCGTTTGACGGCTGGACGGTGAAAGCTCTGCGGATGGCGCTTGCTGGCCTGGGGCGAAACCCGGAGGAAGCGGCCTTGGCTTTCCCCGCCGGCGGGGCGGAGATGATCAGCGCTTATTTCAAGCTGGGTGACGAACGGATGATCGCCGCGCAGCGCGGGCAGATGGCCGATGTGGGCCTTACCAAACGGGTGCGCGCGGCGGTGGCGGCCCGGCTGGAATTGATGAACGGCGAGAAAGAGGCCGTGCGCCGCGCCATGGCCTGGCTGGTGCTTCCCGGCAACGCGCCGCGCCTGGCGAAGATCATCGCGCGCATGGCGGATGCGGTGTGGTTCGCGGCCGGAGACAAGAGTGCCGACATGTCCTGGTACAGCAAGCGCGCCATTCTGGGCGCGGTGCTTTCTGTCACGCTGTTCTACTGGCTGGGCGACAGTTCCATGGATTCCGGGAAGACGCTGGCCTTTCTGGACCGGCGGCTGGCAGGGGTGGGGCGCTTTGGCAAGTTGAAGGCCAAGCTGCCGCGCCCGCCCTTTTTAAGCGCTGTGTGAAAAAACCCCGTGCCTTGAAAGGCACGGGTGCCGGCCTTAATGCCCCGCTGAGGGTGCTGAGAAATCCGGCGCCAGGCCGGAGGCGGAGAGTTGCGCCGCCAGAGCGGATTTCAGCCGCCCGAGTCCGGCTTCGGAGCTGGCTTCGGCCCGCGCCACCAGCACGGCCTGGGTGTTGGAGGCGCGCAGGAGCCACCAGCCATCCTCGGTTGAAACGCGCACGCCGTCTGTATCGGAAACTTTGGCACCGCTTTC
>JAGXAO010000116.1 GCA_018971565.1 Rhodospirillales bacterium | reverse complement strand
GGAAGGGCGGTTTCGGTCTCGGTCTCGGGCATGGGGGGCTATACTCCGTGCTGCTGTCGTCTTGGAGCTTGGGTGGTGGCATAGAGTATGGGGAGCAATCAAGGCTCCCAGATACATATGGAGACGCAGAGCAGATGAGCGAGGACCCTTTCCGCCAGTTTGGCGCCTGGTTCGCGGAAGCCGGGCGCACTGAACCCAGTGACCCAAACGCCATGACGGTGGCGACAGTAGGCGAGGGCGGACGCCCCGCCGCCCGCACCCTGCTGTTAAAGGGCTGGAACGAGCATGGCTTTGTGTTTTACAGCAATCGTGGCTCCCGCAAGGCGCAGGAGATTACGGGCAACCCCCAAGTTGCACTGCTGTTTCATTGGAAAAGCCTGCAACGCCAGATCCGCATTGAGGGTGCGGTATCGCCAGTAGAATCCACGCAGGCCGATGAATATTTCGTGACGCGCCCGCGCATTTCTCAGCTTGGCGCCTGGGCCTCAGAGCAGTCCCGCCCGCTGGCTTCACGGGCAATTTTCGAGGAGCGGCTGCGCGAGGTTGAAGCCCGTTTCGCCGGCCAGCCTGTGCCCCGGCCTGAATTCTGGTCCGGCTGGCGGCTGAAGCCGGATTATTTCGAGTTCTGGCAGGGCGCGGATTACCGCCTGCATGATAGGCTGATCTTCAAGCTCAATAACGGAAACTGGGAAACCGGCTACCTTTACCCCTGACCGGCCAATTCCAGCGCACGTTTATAAACCTGCTTTTTCGGCAATCCGGTTGCTGCGGCCACGGCGGCGGCGGCATCCTTCACGCTCATGCCCGCCAGTGCGATTCGCAGTGATTCGTCGAGTGACTCGGCTCCGGCCTCGCTGTCATCCGCCGGGCCTATCACAACCACAATCTCCCCCCGCGCCGCCACCGCGGCATAATGCGCGGCCAATTCAGCCAATGTGCCGCGCCGCACTTCTTCAAAATGCTTGGTCAGTTCGCGGCATACCGCTGCCGGGCGGGGGCCGAACACCGCCTCGGCGTCATGCAGAAATTCGCCCAGCCGGTGCGGCGCCTCGTAGAAAACATGCGTGGCATTCAGCCCGGATAGTTCCGCGCCGCGCAGCTTTGCCAATGCGGCCCGCCTGGCGCCGGATTTCGGCGGCACGAACCCCGAAAACAAAAATGGTTGCGGCGGCAGGCCGGAGAGGGTCAGCGCCAGTACGGCAGCATTTGGTCCCGGCACACCGGAAACACTCAGCCCTGCCTCTATGGCTGCGCGCACCAGCCTGTATCCGGGGTCCGAGACCAGAGGTGTGCCAGCATCAGAGATCAACGCGAATCGCTGCCCCTCGCGCATCGCCCCAACCAGCCGGGGAAGTGCCGCTTCCTCGTTATGTTCGTGCAAGGCGATGCATTTTTGCGTAATCCCGTGGGCACGCAGCAGCACAGCGCTGGTCCTGGTATCTTCACACAAAATTACATTCACGCCAGATAACACATCCCTTGCCCGGTCAGAGAGGTCTTGCAGGTTGCCGATTGGCGTGGAAACCAGCACAAGAGCGGGCAGAGACTCCCGGATTTGTGTCCGGGGGGGCGCGTCCGTTGGAGGGTCTTGAATTGCGTCTCGTGCCTTATCTTCGTCCATTCATGCTCCTTGGCGCCACGCTGGCGCTGGCAAGCTGCGCCGGTCAAGCTCCACAATTTCCGGGCAGCTCCGGTCTGCCCTTGCCTCTAACATCGGGTGCAGTACCCCCTTCGGCTGGCTTCGGCAAAACCGCTGGCAATGTGCTGCTGCTGGTGCCGCTTTCCGGCCGCCTTGCTCCGGTTGGGCAGGTGCTTGCCAATGCCGCCAAGCTGGCCTTCCCGCCCGGCGGCTCGCCCTCGCTCGACATCCGCGACACCGGCGGCACACCGGCGGGCGCGGCCAGCGCGGCGCAGGCGGGTCTCGCCGCCGGAGACGGTATCATCCTGGGCCCGCTTACCGCGGCAGAAACCCAGGCGGTTGCCCCCATCGCCAAGCAGGCGGGCGTGAATGTTCTCGCTTTCACCAACGACAGCGCAGCCTCCGCGCCGGGTGTGTGGGCGCTGGGTATTACCCCGGCCCAGCAGGTGGCGCGCGTGGCGCAGGCAGCAGCGGATGCCGGCCACACCCAACTCGCCGGATTAATGCCCGATACGGATTTCGGCCACAGCCTGGCGGAAGCATTGCAGCAGGAGGCTTCGGCGCTAAGTGAGCCGCCCCCGCAGATTTTGTATTATGACCAGAGCTTTTCCAGCGTGAACGACGCGGTCCGGAACATCTCGGACTGGGATGGGCGCGGCGCGGCACTCATGGCGCAGATTAAAGTCGCGAAAGATGAAAACACCGCGGCCGGGCGCGAAAGGGCCCGCGAGCTGCGCCGTCAGCAGGTGGCCCCACCCAGCTTCAATGCGTTGTTCATCGGCGCCACGGATGGCAACACTCTGGCCGAGCTGGCCAATTTTCTGCCCTATTACGATGTTTCAGCGCCGCAGGTGCAATTGATGGGTCCTGCCTTATGGGCTTCGCTCGCCCCCGCGATGGCCAGTCAGCCCGCCTTGCTGGGTGCTATCTACGCCGCCCCCGACCCGGCCGCCGCAACCTCCTTCCAGGCCAAATACAACGCCGCCTATGGCAGCACCCCGCCAGGCATTGCGGATATCGCCTTCGATGCAGCGGCCCTGGCCAGGCTTGCCGCATCTTCTGGCGGTTATACCACTCAGGTGCTCACAGCACCTTCCGGCTTCACCGGCACGGATGGCCTTATTGTTCTGCAGCCGGATGGAACAGTGAAGCGCGGCCTCGCGGTTTTTTCAATTGCCCCCGGCCAGCCCACCATTACTTCTCCCGCGCCGGCCAGCTTGGGCCAGCCCTGACGGCGCATGTCTGAGCAAGCCAGCTGGGAAAGGGCGTGGCCCGCCGCGTTGGCGCTGTTTCTGGCGCTCGCGGCGGCACCCACCGCGGTTTTCGCGCTGCTGGCCCTGCTGGGGGAGCTGCGCCCGGCCATTGCATTGCTCTCCTGGGCCTTATGCAGCCTTGTGGCCATCGCCTTTGCCCTGCTTCTTGGGCGGGACATTGTGGTGATGACAAGGCTTGTTCGCTCGCTGCGCACCGCACCGGAATCTCTTCCTGTTGAACGGCATCTTCTGGTGCCTGGCATGGGCGATCTGGGCGCGGAGGCGATGCGGCTTATTCATGCCGAGCGGCTGTTGCGCAGCCGCCATATCGCCAGCGCTGCTGAAGACAAGGCACTGGTTGAACGTCTGCCAGACCCGCTGCTGAAGCTGGATGGGGACGGCGGCATCCTCTGGCGTAACGACAGCGCAATCACCGCTTTTGGGGCGGAAACAGCGGCCCTGCTCCGCCATCCAGACATCCGCGCGGCCCTTGGTGAGGCGCTTGCGGCCGGAACGCCCGTGCGTCGGGAAATTGTGCTGGCGGCGCCTGTCACGCGGGATCTAGAAGTCACGATGATCCCCGTCGGTGCGCCGGTTTACATGCTGGTAAGCGACCGTACACGCGAGCGCGCGCTGGAGAAGATGCGCGCGGATTTTGTCGCGAATTCCAGCCACGAGTTGCGCACGCCACTCGCCAGCCTCATCGGCTTCATCGAAACCTTGCGCGGCCCGGCGGCGGATGACACGGAGGCGCAGCAGCGTTTTCTCGGCATCATGGCGGAGCAAGCGGCACGGATGCAGCGGGTCATTGGCGACCTTCTGTCGCTTTCCAAGATCGAGATTTCCGAGCATTCTCCGCCAAAAGAGATGCTGCATCTGCCGTCGCTGCTGGAGCGGATTGTCGCTGGGCTGGAGCCAATGGTGAAAGCGCAACAAACCAAGTTGACCATAATGGTGCCACCGGAACTTCCCGCAATTCCGGCTGATGCCGACCAGCTTACCCAGGTTTTTACCAATCTTCTCGATAACGCCTTGAAATATGGCAAGACAGGCGGCGAGATAAAGCTCTCTGCCAACATGGCGCAGGATACGCGGTTTCCGGCAGGTGGCATTGTCGTGATGGTGGAGGATAATGGCGCAGGCATCGCGCGGGAGCATCTTCCACGCCTTACCGAACGTTTTTACAGGGTAGATAAAGGGCGTTCCCGTGTCATCGGCGGCACCGGGCTGGGGCTGGCCATCGTCAAGCATGCGGTCAACCGCCACAGGGGCAGGCTGCTTATCGACAGTGAACCAGGCAAAGGCACTATCTTCACGGTCTGGCTGCCGGGGCCAAGCCGGTAGGTCAAGACAGAATAGCCCTTAACGGTTATGAACACGCTGCCGGAACGGGAGAACCAGAACCATGACCGTAGGGATAATCATCGCCGCGCTGATCATTCTTGGATTGGCCGCGCTTTTCATTCACGACCGCGTACAGACCCACCACACCGTTCTGCGCAACTTCCCCGTCATCGGCCATTTCCGTTATTTCGCGGAAACCTGGGGCACTTATATGCGCCAGTACCAATATCTGTCGGACTGGGTGGAGCGCCCGTTCAACCGGCTGGAGCGCAGCTGGGTCTATCGTTCGGCCAAGGGCGTTTCCAACTATGTCAGTTTCGGTTCGGAGGCGGTTCCCACCTTCGTATTCCGTAACGCCGCCTTTCCGGTTCTGGAGGAGGACAGGAAGTCCTATCCCGGCAAGCTCATCGGCATTGCCAATGGCCCTGGCGCCAGCACTCAGCCCTACGCCGCTGAGAGCTTCTTCAACATCTCCGGCATGTCTTATGGCGCGCTCAGCCACGCCGCTGTCACGGCACTCTCGCGCGGGGCGAAGCTCGCGGGCATCTGGATGAGCACGGGTGAGGGTGGTTTGAGCAAATTCCACCTTGAAGGCGGGGCGGATATCATCATGCAGATCGGCACGGCCAAATACGGCGTCCGCGACGGTGATGGTAACCTTTCCGATGCGCGCCTGCGGGAAATCGCCGCCTATCCACAGGTGAAAATGTTCGAGGTGAAACTGGCGCAAGGGGCCAAGCCCGGCAAAGGCGGCGTGCTGCCGGGCAACAAGGTCACGCCTGAAATCGCCGAAATCCGGGGCATCACACCGTGGCACGATTCGATTTCGCCCAACCGCCACCGCGACATTGCCAATATTCAGGAGCTTGGCGCCTTCATCAACCGCGTGCGCAGCATCACCGGCAAACCGGTGGGGGTTAAGTTCGTGGTCGGCGACCCGGCGTTTCTTGATGAGTGGTTCAGTGATTGTGTGGAGAACCCTGAGCATTGCCCGGATTATCTGCAGGTCGACGGCGGCGAGGGTGGCACTGGCGCCGCGCCGGAATCGCTTGCCGATTATGTCGGGTTGCCGATCACCCAGGCACTGCCCTATGTCGCGGCGTTGCGCCACGA
>JAGXAO010000115.1 GCA_018971565.1 Rhodospirillales bacterium | reverse complement strand
GGGTGTTTGGCCCAAGCCCGCCCCCTGTTCAAGCACCCCGGCTTATTGCAGCGGCTGCGCCGGGCCGGAGGTGGTGAAGCTGGCGGAAGGCGGCAGTGGCGGCAAGGGCGCCGGTTGCGGCGCCGGGGCGAAGGATTTGGAGGGCAAAGCCGCGCTGGGCGGCGCAGCCTGGGCGGCGGATGGTTCCAGTGCATCCGGTTGGGGCAGCGCCGATGCTGGTTGTGATTTCTGGTCAAGCGCCGCGGCCTTGGGTGCGCCCGGCCGCCTCCAATCCACTTCCCGTTGATAATGCCGGCCAGCCACAAAACCTTGCTGATAAGCATCGTGGATCGCCGTTTTCAGGTCGTTGAGCGTGATATCCGGAATGGGCTGAGGAGACGATGCCGGGCGTGCCACGCAGCCAGCGAGCAGAGCCGCCAGACTGAACAACACAACGATGCGGCGGGGATGGATACCAGGTCGTCTCATTACCATCTGCATAGACCAGCTTCATGCTTCCGTCACGATAAGAGGTGTGCCGGCAGCTGTACCAACTTGAATTTTTTTGAGAATTTTAAAAATTATGAAATTTGCGCACGAGATAGATAGGGCGCTGCTTCGTTTCCACGTAGATCCGGCCGATATATTCGCCCAGCACGCCGATGCTGATGAGCTGGACGCTTCCGAAAAATGTCACGGCGACAAAGATAGAGGCGTAGCCCGGCACTGCATTTCCAAAAATGAGCGTTCTAAGCATGATGAACACGGCATATAGCAGCGCGATAACAGCCCCCAGCGCACCCAGATAAGTCCATATTTTCAGTGGCGTAGTGGAAAAGCTTGTGAAGCCCTCCAGGGCAAAATTCCATAGTTTGAAACCGGAGAATTTGCTTTCACCCGCCGTTCTGGGGGTGCGGGTATAGTCGATGATTGCCGTTTTGAAACCCAGCCAGGCAAACAGCCCCTTCATGAAACGCTGCCGCTCCGGCAGGCGTTTCAACGCCTCCACCACCGCCCGGTCCATCAGCCTGAAATCGCCTACATTTTCAGGCAATTCGATGTTCGAAATATAGCGGTTCAACCTGTAGAACAGCGAGGCGGTGCCGCGTTTCATCGCAGTGTCGGTTGAACGGTCTGTACGCCTGCCGGCCACAACCTCCGCCCCGCCCCGCCAGGCAGCCACCATCGCGGGGATCAGCTCGGGCGGGTCTTGCAGGTCTGCATCAATCGGGATAACCGCATCGCCCCGCGCTGCCTCCAGCCCCGCGGTAAGGGCTGCTTCCTTGCCGAAATTGCGAGAAAGCTCCACCACACGTATGCGCGGCTCCGCCGCCGCCAGTTCCAGCAGGCGCGGCAACGTTGCATCCCGGCTGCCGTCGTCAACACAGATGATCTCCCACTGTGTATCCGGGATCGCCTCCAGCACCGGGCATACCGATGCCGCAAAAATGCCGACCGCGTCTTCCTCGTTATAAAATGGCACAATGAGGGAGAGGAGCTGTGGCATGAGGTTCCAGCCTGAAGAAAATCCAGTTGTTTCAAGCATAATTGTGCTGGCATATCCACTGGCTTGCAACAGGCGCGGTGCGGCGGATGCGCCAAGACACGGGAATCGCACTTCACAGCCCGGCCAAGCTTGCCTGAAAGCAAAGCTTTCCTCTAAACCAACCGCCTAAGGGATAGATGCGACATTTATCCAGTCAATATGACCGAGTGGCGGCATGATCTTTCACTGGCTGTTTATCATTATCACGCTTCTGCTTTGCGCCGTGGCCGCCTTGCCAACCCGGTTTTGGTTACGCACGGGCGAGTGGGCAAAAGCCCGTGGCTTGCGGGGAAAGCAAGTACAGTTAAAGGATGCGCTGGCCGCGCAGCGCCACCCCTTTACCCCCGATGAGAGTTTTCTTGACCGTGGCGTGGGGCTTGCAGTGGACCATGAACGTAAACTGGTATTTCTGGCATGCCCGCAAAATGGCGCCATGCGGGCGGAGATTTTGCCAAGCTCGGCGCTGGGCCCGCATGAGGCGCGTATTTTATCGGATAACGGCTTCCAGGAAAATTTTGTTGAGATTTTAACGCCTGGCTTGGCGAATCCGGTCTGGCGGCTTCCATGCGGAGACACTGAACTGGCCGCTGAGGTGGATAGCGCGCTGGCCCGGCTTTAGCTCAAGGCTGGCACAGCGCGACCACCTGTTTTGGCCACGCGGGCCAGCAGGTTAATCACCTCGTTTTCCGGCATTGGCCTGCCCAGAAGAAAACCTTGCACCTGGCCGCAACCGGCCTTGCGCAGAATATTGAGCTGCGCCTCCGTTTCCACCCCTTCCGCCAGCACCGCCATGCCCAGCGCGGCACCCAGGCCGATGATGGCGCCGGTGACGATCCGCGCATCTGGGCTGGCGGTAATCTCGCGGGTGAAGGATTTGTCGATCTTCAGCCGTTCAAAAGAAAAGCGATGCAGGTAGCTGAGGCTGGAATAGCCGGCGCCGAAATCGTCGATAGCAAAGCTCACCCCGCTATCCTTCAGCGCGGCCAGGCTGAGCTGAACCTCGGCCGTCTGTTCAAGCATCGCGCCTTCTGTCAGCTCCAGCTCCAGCCGGTGCGGCGCCAGCCCGCTCCGCGAAAGCGCCGCCCATATTTTTTCAGGCAAGGCCGGGCTTTTTAATTGCAGTGGTGAGAGATTGACGGCAACCCGCAGATCCTCCGGCCAGGTGCAAGCCACACGGCAAGCCTCATCCAGCACATATTCGCCCAGAGCCGTGATCATGCCGCCGGTCTCGGCGACGGGAATGAACTCGTCCGGCCCGATCATCCCGCGCTCCGGGTGTTGCCAGCGGGCCAGCGCCTCGAAGCCACGCAGTGTCAGGCTCCGGCAATCGAACAATGGCTGGAAGAACAGCAGAAACTCCCGGTTGCGCAGTGCGGCTTCAAACTCCTGCTCCAACTGGTGGCGGCGCAGCAGCCGGGCGCTCATCGCCATGGTGAAATGCCGTGCCTGCCCGGCGCCGGCGGCCTTGGCCTCGCGCAAAGCGATATCAGCGGCACTCAATAATGATTCCGCACCCTCGCCGCTGCCCTCGCTGCACACCAGCCCCGCGCAGGCGCCGATCTGCACGGTCACGCCGTCAATCTTGAATGGTTCGGACAGACAGCCGATTAAATGTTGCGCGAAGGCCAGAGGATCTTCGTGTGTGGCGCCTTGCTTGTGCAGAACCACAAATTCCTCCCCTGCCGGCATGGCCAGAATATCTCCCGGCCTAAGGTTGGCCGTGAGCCGCTCCGCCGCCTGGCGAAAGAGCTTGTCCACCACCTCACGCCCAAAAAGATCGTCCACCGGCTTTAGCCGCGCCAGCCCGATGCTGATGAGCGCCAGCCGCCCCGCGCTCATTTTGCTCAGGCATTCGCGCAAGCCGCGGCGGTTAAGCAGCCCGGTTAGGTCATCGTGCCGGGAGAGGTGCCAGAGGCGCCGCGCCTCAAGCTGGCGTTCCACCAACTTGGAATCCGTGGTGGCGCTGATGAGCGATGTGACCAGCAGCAGCAGACTTACACAGGCGATAGCCACTGCGAGATCGCTTTTATCCGTGCCGGTGACAAAAAATGCGGTGGACCATACTGTTCCTGGCGAGATTCTAAGCCCCGCCATGGCAATGAAATGCAGGCCGCAAATGGCGGCGGCAAGCAACATGCCGGCCTGCACCGCCCCGGCAGCGCCCGCCTTTTGCATGGCGCGCATGGAAAGTGACATCGCCACAACGCCGTAAGCAAGGCTGGCCAGCACGGCAGCCGGGCTGTAGCCGAAGCTACCGCGCAGTTCCATGGCCGACATGCCTATGAAGTGCATTGCCCCGATGGCGCCGCCTAGCAGCAAGCCAGCCCAACCCCATACAAACCGCACCGCCGGGCGCCATAGCAGCAACGCGAAGGCCGGCAGCGCCCCCAACACCGCCGCCAGAATTGAAAGCGCGGTACATACGGCATTATAGTAAACGGGTACGCCAGGATTGAAGGCGAGCATGGCAATGAAGTGCGTGGCCCACACATCCGCCCCAAAGCTCGTGCACAGCGCCAGCAACCACGACAAACGGCGCGTGCCATGCAACACCACAGCACGGCGCAGCACGATCATCACCGTATAAGAGCCGATGAGGCAAAGCAGCAGGGCCAGCGCCACCAGGGCCAGGTTGAATTGACTTGCCCATAACAGCAACCCAGGCAAATAAAACCCGCCCACCTGATCGCCCTCCCTCGCCGCAGATGAAACCCACTCCAAATTGGCACATATTGTTTAAGAAAATATTAGCGGCTGGAGGTCATGCCACGGCTCCTTTTCCGGCATGAAACCTGCCTTACCCCGCAGGCATGACCGGGCCAACTGCATTCACCAGCCCCATCCGCAGACTATGCCCGCCAAAAAAGTGGCGGATGCGAGTAAGATGTGTTCAAAAGTCAATGACATTTCCGCAAGATGGTCATTATACTTCAGCTACAGCCGGAGGATTTCGGTTTGAAGCCGAGCAGGAAAGTACAACATAGGGGTTTGGCGTTTGCTGGCTAAAACGGCCCTGGCAAGCCGCACCCGCGCCTGCCACATTTTTCATCTCAACGGCCATATATCGATGACAAGAGCAGCAAATTCCGCCCCGCAGGCCATGCCGCGGAACGCCGCTATGCCTGCCCCCATGAAAGCCGGAGCCTTTGCATGAATGCCGCCCCCTCCAACCGCCATGACGTAAGGCTGGAAAATGTCACCAAACAGTTCGGAAGCTGGACAGCGGTGGACGATATCTCGCTCACCATCAAAGGGGGTGAGTTCTTCTCATTGCTCGGCCCCTCGGGCTGCGGCAAGTCCACAACGCTTTCGATGATCGGCGGCTTTGAATCGCCCAGCGCCGGGGCAATCCATCTCGGCGGGGAGGATGTGAGCCGCCAGCCCTCTTATAAGCGGGATGTGAACACGGTGTTCCAATCCTACGCCTTGTTTCCCCATCTCAATATCTTCGAGAATGTGGCTTTCGGGCTGCGACGCAAGGGGCTGGCGAAAGCTGAAATCGGGACGCGCGTGCAGGAAATGCTGACGCTGGTGGACCTGACAGGCTTTGCCGAACGCAAGCCGGGCCAGCTTTCCGGCGGCCAGGCACAGCGCGTGGCCCTGGCCAGGGCGCTGGTGAATAAGCCAAAGCTGCTGCTGCTGGACGAGCCGCTGGGAGCCCTGGACCTGAAGCTGCGTAAGCAGATGCAGATAGAGCTGAAGCGGATTCAAAATGAAATCGGCATCACTTTCCTGTTCGTGACGCACGACCAGGAAGAGGCGATGGCGATGAGCGACCGGCTTGCCGTGATGTCCAAGGGCAAGATTGAGCAGGTGGGCACCCCGGCGGAGGTTTACGACC
>JAGXAO010000114.1 GCA_018971565.1 Rhodospirillales bacterium | reverse complement strand
AACCTGAAGGTCCCTGGTTCAAATCCAGGTCCCGCAACCAAACGATAAGCCCTTGATATATAAGACATATATCAAGGGCTTCCCCTTCCAAAATCCTCCCCGAAAAAACAACCTGTGGAAGCACAGTGGAAGCGCCGCACGGAAAGCCATGGCGTAAAATCGGCGGTAGTTAGATAAATTATTTTTAATTTTCTATTCTGGTGGCAGCACTCGTTCTCGTCCAGCTATAAATAGCGGCGCAAAAGTGTACCACTGAATCGGCTGATTTGCGGCGTTATGGCGGCGCAAAAGTGTACCGGTCCTGCTGAGCCGGTAATCCCCCCGTTTTTAACGGGGCCTGTCTGTAGAATTCACGCGGCGCGTTTCAGTTTCTGTGCGGGTGTGATCCCGCCGATGCCCATATTCGGGCTATATGTCCAGAGCCATTTCGTGGCGTAGTTTTGCGCCTCCTCTATGCTTTCGATGATGTACTGGTCCAGCCACTCATGCCGCACAGTCCTGTTGTAGCGCTCGACATAGGCATTCTGCTGGGGCGAGCGGCCGGTGTCGACGAAGCTGGGGCCGCATATTGCCTGGATTGATGGCATTCTTGAGAGCGACCGCAGCGTCCATGCCAAGCAGCGGCACACGGCACAGCGGATTTTTGAGCGGCTGCGGGCTGAGGAAGGCTATACCGGCGGTGAACCGCCCCGGGTTTGCCGGAGGCTATTTGGTATAAGTTATTACGCTGCCATTGGTTGTCTTTCCAGAGCTGCGTAGAATTGTTTTTCGGCTTCGGCGGGCGGTATGTTGCCGATGGGCTCCATGATGCGCCGGTTGTTGAACCAATCCACCCAGGTCAGAGTGGCGTATTCGATGGCTTCGAATGACCGCCACCGCCCGCTTCGGTGGATGAGTTCGGCCTTGTAGAGGCCGTTGATGGTTTCAGCGAGGGCATTGTCATAACTGTCGCCCACGCTGCCGACCGAGGGTTCGATACCCGCCTCGGCCAGGCGCTCGGTGTATTTGATCGACACGTACTGGCTACCGCGATCGCTGTGATGAACGAGGCCGCCGCGATGGGCCGGCCGGCGCTGGTGCAGGGCCTGCTCAAGAGCATCGAGCACGAAGCCGGCATGAGCGGTGCGGCTGACCCGCCAGCCGACGATGTATCTGGCAAAGACGTCGATGACGAAGGCCACATACACAAACCCATTCCAGGTCGCGACATAGGTGAAGTCGCTCACCCACAGCCGGTTCGGGCAAGGGGCACGGAACTGGCGCTTGACGCGATCCAGCGGGCAAGGGGTCTTCTTGTCGCTGATCGTGGTGCGTACCCGTTTGCCGCGGATAACCCCTTGCAATCCCATCGCCCGCATCAGCCGTTCCACGGTGCAGCGGGCAACATCGTGCCCTTCGCGGCGCAATTGTCGCCATACCTTGCGGCCGCCATAGACCTCGAAATTCTCCGCAAACACGCGGCACACCTCCTCCTTCAAGGCCAAATCCTGCCGCGCCCGCGCCGAGAGCAGAGACGGATCGGCACGCTTGGCCACATGCGCGTGGTAGGTGGATGGGGTAATCGGCAGCACCCTGCAGATCGGCTCGACCCCATGCGCCTCGCGATGATCATCAATGAAGGCGATCATGTCTTCGACCGGCGGTCGAGCTCCGCCGCCGCAAAATACGCGCTGGCCTTGCGCAGGATCTCATTGGCCTGGCGCAGCTCACGGTTCTCACGCTCCAGCGCCTTCAACCGCTCAGACACCTCCAGCGGTACGCCGGCTGACCGGCCCGCCTCAACATCCGTCCGCTTCACCCAGTCCATCAGCGTGTGCACCGAGCAGCCAATCTTCCCGGCAATTGAACCCGCCGCGGCCCAGCGCGAAGAATACTCCCGTTCCTGCTCCAACAGCATCCGTACAGCCCGCTCGCGGACCTCGGGGCCGAATTTGTTCGTCGTCTTGCTCATGATGGCTCCATCCTACTCGAGAGTTGGAGCCTCCGGCAAAGCCGGGGCGGTTCACTATGCCATTCTCGCGGGAAAAATTTAGGTACCGGAAGCGCTTTGCTCATTAAACTGGTTTTGCTTTATGAAACCAGGGCAGAGATAGATTCAAGTTTAACGTTCCTGGAAACCCATCCATACTCCGACCAGAAAGAACCGGGCGCTGTCAGGTTTGTGATGCCGCAAAAGGGGAACCGCCATCGTGACTCATACCCGTTTGCCGGAGTTCAACACGCGCGATGCTTATAGTGATTGCCGGAGATATGCATCGTCGAGTTGCTCTGAACAATCCACATCACGAAACAGAACCGTGAAACCTGAATTTATCTGAATATTCGAGAAGGACCTGATCGTGTCATATGAAAAGGTTGAGACGCTGATCGTTGGCGGCGGGCAGGCTGGTATTGCTATGAGTGAGCATCTGAGCAAGCTTGGAAAGCAGCATCTCATTGTAGAACGGGGCCGGATTGCGGAAAGTTGGCGTTCCAGAAGGTGGGATTCTCTTGTTGCCAATGGCCCTGCTTGGCACGACCGTTTTCCAAACAAGACATTTTCCGGCATCTCGCAGGATGGCTTTGCTACGGCGCGTATGATTGTCGACTATTTTGTTGACTATGCCGATCAAATAAAAGCGCCTTTTCGCTGCGGTGTCGAGGTTCAGGCGTTGTGCCGGTGGAATGGTGGGTTCCGCGTTGAAACATCCGAAGGCTCGATTGAAGCTGAAAATGTGGTTGTTGCAACAGGGCCATTTCAACGCCCAATTATCCCCCCGGTTATACCGGAAACAGCGGGTATTACCCAAATCCACTCCGCTGACTATCGCAACCCGCAACAGTTGCCCGAAGGGGGGGTTATGGTAATCGGCGCCGGCTCTTCCGGCGTACAGATCGCGGATGAACTACGGCAAGCAGGTAGGCAGGTTTATCTATCGGTTGGGCCGCACGACCGCCCCCCCAGGAGATACCGGGGGCATGATTTTGTGTGGTGGCTTGGCGCTCTTGGTATGTGGGACGCAGAGGCAGCTGATCCATCCACGCAACATGTAACGATCGCGGTGAGCGGTGCAAAAGGCGGGCATACGGTTGATTTCAGGCACCTTGCCTCAACCGGGATCACACTTGTTGGCATGACCCGTTCATATAAAAATGGCGTGATGCAGATAGCGCCTGATCTGAGGAAAAACATCGCTGCTGGTGACGCAAATTATTTAGCCATGCTGGATGCCGCGGATGCTTACGTCGTTCGGCAGGGACTCGACTTCCCAGAAGAACCAGAGGCTCGCCTTATCAAACCAGACCCACAATGCATGAATGATCCCGTTCTTGAATTGAACTTGGCTGAAGCAGGAATCAGGTCGATCGTCTGGGCGACGGGTTATACGCAGGACTTCGACTGGATCAAGGTTGACGCTTTCGATCAGAGTGGCAGACCTCAGCATCACCGGGGCGTCTCGTGTATTTCAGGACTTTACTTTCTGGGTCTTCCTTGGCTGGCGCGGCGATCCTCCTCTTTTATTTGGGGTGTCTGGCGCGATGCTGGTTATATAGCGGAGCATATTGCCGCACGCGGCAAGCAAGTTTCGCTGCCAAGGGCCGATGGCGATATAACAGGGCCCGTTATCTGAGAGCATAAATGGTCTGTGCAGGGCTTTCCCGTGCCCCCGCAAAAGACCGCCAAGGTCTGCGGGGCTGTACGTTTACGGCTGTTTCTTTCCATTCCGCCCAACCAGATAAAGCGCAGGCAGCAGGTTGGTGCAGAGCAGTGCACTCCAGAGAATACCGCCGCCAATTACTACCGCCAGCCCCTGTTCCGGTGCCGCGCCAGTGCCAAAGCCCAAGGCGGTGGGCAGCATGCCCAGAATCGCCACGGCGGTGGTGAGGAAGATGGGGCGGAAACGCACGTTTAGCGCCTCATTCACCGCATCTTCCGGGCTCATTCCCGCGGCCTCGTTGCGTTGGGCGCGGTCCAGCAGCACCACGCCATGGTTGAGGCTCACCCCGGCCAAAGCGAGGAAGCCGATCAACCCGATTCCGTTCAGCCCCAACCCGCTCAGCGCCAATGCCAGGCCGCCGCCGGTCATCGCCAGCGGAATTTGTGCCAGCAGCAAAAGCGGCACGCGCCTGCCGGAGAAACGCAGGAACAGCACCCAGGCCAAAGCTGCGATGGCGGCGATGGCGGCGATGCCCAGCCCGAGGGCTGCATGCATCAGCATCGGGTAGAGGCCACCGAACGCAATTCGCTCGCCTGGCGGCAGTTTCAGCCCGGCCAGGGCATGCTCCGCCTGGGCGATGGCGATGTTGGGCGCGGTGGTGGGGGTGGCGAGAATTTCCAGCGCCCGTGCGCCATCGATATGCATGAACTGGTTGGGGCTGGTGGTGAGCGAAACATCCGCCAGCGCGCTTAAAGGCGTGGCACTTTCAGGCCCCACCGGCAATGCGTTGAGCCCTTCCTGAGAAAGCAAGCGCGGGTCAGGCAGGCGCAGATAAAGCGGCAGCGGTGCCGCGCCATCCGGCAGTTCGGCCACCACCTGCCCGGCCAGCAGGGCGGAGACCTCGCCGCTTAATTCCGCCGGTGTCATTCCGGCTGCCGCCAACGCGCCGGGGCGCGGGGTGATGCGGATTTGCGTCTCAGGATAGCCCTGGTCGTTGAACAGGTCGCTCAAGCCTGGCACATGCCCGAGGCGCTGGGCGATTTGTTGAGCGGTGGCGGACATCTGGCCGAGATCATCGCCGTATAAATCCAGGGCGAAGGGCTGCGGCAGGCCGTTCAGGCTCTCGCCCAGCCGCTCGATGGTCGGCGTGTCGACGCCGGTTTGCAGTGATGGAAATTGCGTTTCAGCCTGCACGCGGCTGGCGATGGCATCCAGGCTGGCACCGCCCACGCCGGGTTTCAGGCGGATGGTGATCTCTCCGGCATAAGCGGGCTCGGTATAGGTGGAGTCCGCGGCTGAACCGATACGCGCCAGCACATGTTCAACCGCTGGGTCTTTGGCCAGCCGGGCGGTGAGGCGGCGCATCAGCGCATCCGTATCTGCCAGCGAGGTGCCAGGGGCGAGGGTGAAGGATTCCAGCACCACGCCCTCGTTCGGTAGGGGTAGCACATTGACGGAGACAAGGCTCATCGCGCCAAAGCTGAGCAGCAGCAGCGCCGCGCAGGCCAGCACGGTGCGTTTGGGGTAGGCCAAGGCAAGGTGGAACAAACGGCGGTTCCAGCCCATCAGCCGCGTGAGCAGCGCATTGGCGGTGCGCGGCGGCCGCACGGCATGGCGTGGCAGCAGACCCAGCCCCAACGGGATAAGAGTGAGAGAGACCAGCAAAGAGGCGCCGAGTGAAAAAACCATGCCGAGCGCGAAGGGCACGCAGAACAACCCGGCCAGCCCGCCGGTAAATAGCAGCGGCACGAAAACCAGAATTGTCGTGAGCGTGCCGATAATATCCGGCGCCATAATCTCCCGCAGGCCCCGCCAGATACCGGGCCAGGTTTCGTCGCCCGCCTCCCAGCGGTGGAAAATACTCTCCAGCACGATGATGGAATCGTC
>JAGXAO010000113.1 GCA_018971565.1 Rhodospirillales bacterium | reverse complement strand
CATCTGGCGGTTGCGGGTTGGCGGGTTTGCCTCGGCCGATGCCGCAAAGAGTTTTTGCGATGACCTGACTTCCAAAGGCGCGGCATGCACCGTGGCGGCATTTTGAAGCCGGTTATTTTAGGCGTTTCCGGGCCGGTGCTAACGCCACAGGAGCGCAGCCTTTTGTGTGAGCATAAGCCGCGCGGTGTAATTTTATTTGCTCGGAATATTAGTAATCGAGACCAAGTAATTGATCTTAATGCTGATTTAAAAAATATTTTGCCGCCCGGAGCGGTGCTGATGGTAGACCAGGAGGGCGGGCGCGTGGCGCGGCTTAAACCCCCGCACTGGCCCGCTCTGCCGCCTGCTGGAAGTTTGCATAAGGAGGAAGAGGCATTCGCGCATGGCCGCGCACTAGGTGCCATGGTGCGCGAGGCCGGGTTCACCTGCACCGCTGCTCCGGTGCTGGATATCCGTGTGCCGGGTGCTTCCGATGTGGTGGGCGACCGCGCCATAACTGGCGACGCCGCCACGGTTGCTCGGCTGGGAGGGGAGATTGCCCGCGGTATTATGGCTGAAGACGTATTGCCGGTGATGAAGCATCTGCCGGGCCATGGCCGGGCGCTGGTGGATTCTCACATTGCTCTGCCGCATGTGCCGGAGTTGACCGAGGATGATTTATTGCCTTTCAGCGTCAACAAAAATCTCCCCTGGGCGATGACGGCGCATGTGGTTTACGAACAATATGATGCTGTAAACCCAGGGACTTTGTCGGAAATTGTCATCCGGAAACTTATTCGTGAGCGGATCGGCTTCCAAGGCGTTCTGGTTTCGGACGACCTGGCCATGGGCGCGCTTAGTGGCACGCCGGCAGAACGTGCCACCCGCGCTCTGGCGGCGGGCTGCGATATAGCGCTCTATTGCCCCGGCGATTTTGAGGGCAACCGCGCCGTGTTGGAGGCGTTGTAGCCCGTGCCGCATTTCCTTCTTATCATTCTCGCCCTGGCCGCCGCCATTGTCATGCATGAGCTGGCGCATGGCGTTGTGGCCTATTGGCTGGGTGACCACACCGCCCGTTGGGCCGGGCGCCTTACGCTGAACCCGTTGAAGCATATTGACAAAACGGGCAGCATTATTGTGCCGCTGGTGTTGGCGGTGGGGCAGTTTCTCACGCTGGGGCGGGTTGAGTTTCTTTACGGTTGGGCAAAGCCTGTGCCGGTTAATCCAGTTAATTTACGGCTCGGTAATTACCGCAATGCCAGAAGGTTGATGGCAATTGTCGCCATCGCGGGGCCAGTAATGAACTTCGTTCTGGCGTTGGCGGGCGGCTTTGCCATGCATGTGGCAGTGGCGATGCACTCAATCCGGTTGTTGGATTTTCTGGCTTATTTCATCCAGATCAATCTGGTGCTCGGGCTGTTCAATCTCATCCCGCTTCCACCGATGGACGGCGGGCGGATTGCCGTGGGGGTACTGCCGCTGCCAATGGCAATGAAGCTGGCCCAGGCAGAGAAAATTGGCATTGCGGCGGTTTTGCTGCTGTTGTTCGTGCTACCGCTAACCTTGGCGCAATTTGGCATTCAATTCGACCCGTTTCGTGAAATGATGGGGTTGGTTCTGCCTGCGGCTGAGCGCGTGGTGCTGGTGCTGACGGGAAATGGTATTGGAAACAACTGAGGCCCTTGTTCTGAAACTGGAAGGCTTCGAAGGCCCGCTGGATTTGTTGCTGGAGCTCGCGCGGGCCCAGAAGGTGGACCTGGCCAAAATCTCTATCTTGCAACTGGTTGAGCAATTTCTGGCGGTAATTGAGGGAGCCAGGAATGTGCGGCTGGAACTGGCGGCCGACTGGCTGGTGATGGCGGCCTGGCTTACCTGGCTGAAATCCCGCTTGCTGGTGCCCCAGTTTGGCGAACCAGAGGATGCCGAGATTGCCGCGGATATTTTACAGGCAAGGCTGATGGACTTGCAGGCCATGCGCGAGGCCGCAAAATGGATGGGTGCACGCCCGCAACTCGGCTGGGATGTGTTTGAACGCGGCATCCCGGAGGAGTTGACGGAGCTGGATCGCTCGCGCCTGAAGCTTGAGATGGCGGGGCTGCTTTCGGCTTACCTTGCCGCGCGGCGCCGGGCGGGGGGCAAGCAACAATACCGGCCAAAACCAATGGTGTATTTCTCGGTGCAGGATGCGTTGCAGCGTGTTGCGCGTCTGCTTGGCTCCCTGCCAGACTGGGCGAGTTTGGAACAATTTCTGCCCGAAGGGCTGGAGGATGGCACGCCACGCCGGGCAGCTATCTCCTCCACTCTTATCGCGGGGCTGGAAATGGCCAAGCATGGGCGGCTAGATTTAAGGCAGGATGAGAAATTCGGGCCGATTCTGATGCGGCAAACAAAAGAAAGCGATGGATTTGACGGTTGAGTTCACTCCGGCGATGCGTTTGGCTGAAGCGGCGATTTTTGCCGCAACCCAGCCTGTTACACCACGTATGCTGGCCAACTTGCTGCCAGAAGATGCCGATGTGGACGCCGTGATGGCGGCGCTTAGGCAAGCTTATGAACAACGAGGGGTGAATATTGCCGTTATCGGCGGCGGCTGGCAGTTCCGCACCGCGCCAGACCTGGCTCCGTTTTTACGCAAAGTGGTAGAACTGCCGCGCCGCCTGCCACGCGTGGCGATGGAGAGCCTCGCCATCATCGCTTATCATCAGCCGGTAACGCGCACCGAGATTGAGGAAATTCGTGGTGCCGCGCTCTCCCAGAATACACTGGATCTGCTGCTGGAGAACGGTTTGGTGACACCCAAGGGCCGCAAGGAAACTCCCGGCCGCCCCACGCTTTGGGGCACAACTCCGGCTTTTCTGGCGCAGTTCGGGCTGAATGATCTGCGAGAACTGCCCAAACGGGAGGAATTACTGATTGACCCAGCCGGCCCCGCGCTTACACCGCCTCGAGAGGCTGAACTGCGTATGGAACCGGAATGAGCCAGCTGCGCATCACCCGGCAGACACTGATGGACGGCACGCTGCGTGCCAAGCAGAGAGAATATTCTGAAAAGCACCCTGAAATGTGCTGGCGGACCGATGCCGAAATGGCGGAGCTGTTTGCGCGCACCATGAGCGAGCACCCGGCGGGCGAGGATTTGTGGGTGTTCGGCTATGGCTCGCTCATCTGGAACCCCGCTTTTGATTATGAGGAGCGAATCTGTGCCCTCGTACGGGGCTGGCACCGGCGGTTCTGCCTGAAACTGCATATGGGGCGCGGCACGCCAGAAACACCGGGGCTTATGCTTGCGTTGGATAAAGGTGGCGCCTGCCGGGGGGTGGCATTCCGCATAAGTGCCGCAAAGATTCAGCAGGAGCTGGCGCTTATCTGGCAGCGGGAGATGTATGGCGGTGCCTATAATGCCCGCTGGGTGACGCTTTTGTCTGAAGAGAAACGGTTGCGCGCGATAACCTTTGTCATCAACCCTCTTCATCCGCGGTATATTAAGGAACTCACCACGGAACAGGCGGTGGCGCTGATTACCTCAGGCCGCGGAGACCTTGGCACATGCCGGGAATATTTCGACAAGACCGTGGTCCATCTGCGCAAGTTGGGGGTAAAGGATGCTGCCCTTGCGCGTATTGCCGCGTCTTTGCCATCTGCGTGAGGGCCTGCTAGCAAGCCTGCGATGTTTGGATTGTCATGGGGCGAAATTGGGCTGATCATGGCGGTGGCGCTGATAGCCATCGGGCCAAAGGATTTGCCTGTGGCTATCCGCACCGTTACCGGGCTTATTAAAAAAGCCAGAGGCATGGCCGCGGAGTTTCAGGGCCATGTCGACGACATGATGAGGGAGGCGAATCTCTCCGATGTAAAAGGCGAGATCGACAAGCTTCGGCGGTTTGATTTCCGCGGCGCCGCGGAAAATGCGTTGGACCCGGATGGGACAATGCGCGCCACGGTGAGAGAGGTAAATGACGGCGTGGCAGCCATGCCCTACAGGCCGCCTGCACAGGTGGAGGAAGCTTTGCCCGATGCGCCGGCCGTTATTCCCCCTGATGCGGCGCGCAAGCCTCCGGTTCCGGCTTTTATTCCGCCCGGTACCAGGCGTTGGGGTTTTTAACGAATGGCCGCCACAGATGATGAGATCAACGATAAGGAAATGCCGCTGCTTGAGCATTTGGGAGAACTGCGGCGCAGGCTGATCTGGTCGGCGGCTACATTCCTTGTCTGCTTTGTCGCCTGTTACCATTTCGCGCCAAGAATTTACGATTTTCTGGCTGCTCCACTGGCGCATGCGCTGGAGGCGCAGGGGCATAAACCGGAACTGATCTATACGGCGCTTTACGAGGCATTTTTTACCTATGTGAAAGTGGCGGTTTTCGCCGCGGCTTTTATCTCCTTCCCCGTGGTGGCGGTGCAGATATGGCTGTTTGTAGCGCCGGGCCTGTACAAACGGGAAAAGCGCGCGTTGCTGCCCTTTCTCATCGCTACGCCGATATTGTTCTTCGCGGGCGGGGCGCTGGCATATTATGTGTTCTTTCCTGTGGCGTGGAAGTTCTTCCTCTCCTTCCAGCAATCGGGTGGTTCGGTAGATATTGAATTACTGCCGAAGGTGGCTGATTATTTGAATATCGTTATGAAATTGATCTTCGCTTTCGGGCTCAGTTTCGAGTTGCCAGTGCTGCTGACATTGCTCGGCAAGGTGGGCATCGTTTCCTATGCCATGCTCAAGAAATACCGGCGTTATGCTTATGTCGGCTGTTTCATAGTCGCGGCGGTGATGGCCCCGCCTGACGTGCCGAGCCAGTGCATCATGGCCGGGCTACTGATTTTTCTGTTCGAGATTTCACTGTTCCTGGTGCGGATTGTCGAGCCGAAATACGAAGACGAAACCGAAGAAGACAAAGACGCCGAACATGCATGATATTAAAATAATCCGCGAGGATGACGCCGGTTTTGATGCGGGCCTTGCCCGCAGGGGCATTCTGCCGCTTGCCCGTGAAATTTTGGAGCTGGACGAGCAGCGCCGCGCGGCCTTGGCCACGCAACAGGATCTGCAGGCACAGCGCAATGCGATTTCCAAGAAGATTGGCGAGGCGAAGCGTAATAAACAGGACAGTACGGAGCTGGAAGCCGAAGGCGCAAGGCTGCGTGCTGAGATTGAGGCGCTGGACGCGCAAGGGCCACGCCTGGACGGAATGCTGCGGGATACGCTGGCCAAAATTCCGAATCTGCTCGCGGAAGCCGTGCCGGACGGTAAGGATGAAACGCAGAACCACCAGGAAAAACTCTGGGGCACGCCGCGCGCGTTCGCTTTTCAGCCGAAACAGCATTTCGAGCTGGGCGAGGCGCTGGGGCTGATGGATTTCGCCGGGGCGGCGAAGCTGGCTGGATCGCGCTTTACCGTGCTGAAGGGTGCACTTGCCCGGCTGGAGCGCGCACTCGGCCAGTTCATGCTGGATACGCACACAGGCGAGTTTGGCTATTCAGAAACCACAGTGCCGCTGTTGGTGAACGATGCGACGATGTATGGCACCGGGCAATTGCCAAAATTCGCCGAGGATCTGTTCCAAACCACCGATGGCCGCTGGCTGAT
>JAGXAO010000112.1 GCA_018971565.1 Rhodospirillales bacterium | reverse complement strand
GCTATAGAAACATGAAATTTGTGCGCTGCACAGTATGCCTGTGTGCTTCGCTTATGGAGGTTTTCTCTGCGGCGCGGTAGAAAGAGCGAGCAGGGCGGCAGGAATTTATGGCGCATGGACGAAAATTTGGCCAAGGATTTTCTGGCCGTATGGCAGAGCGAGCTGACGGCCATGGCGGCGGATCGCGAGTTACGCGAAAACCTGGATGCCATGCTCAACCTGTGGGTGCGGGCGGCTGGTGCGGCCGCCGCCCTGTTGTTGCCGTATGAGCCCGCGCCCCGAGGCCCCGGCACCGTTGAGCCGGCGCGGGCCGCGCCCGTTGCTGCTGCATCTGGGTCTGGCGTGGATGAGGTCGAGCGGCTCAGCCGCCGCGTCGCTGAACTTGAACAACGCCTGGCCGAATTGCTTGAGCGAAGGGACGGACCTGCACCCGGCGGCGTTGTTTGAGGAGATCCAGCACCAGGACCGGGCGCTGATCGCGGGTATCTCCGCTTATCGGCAGGATGATTATGTGCGGGCGCTGAGCGAACCCCCCGCGATATGGGAAGAAGGCGAGAGCAGGGTGCTGGATTATGGCGGCACCGGCACGCCGGTGCTGTTTGTGCCCAGCCTGATCAACCGCGCCTATATTCTGGATTTGATGGAAGGCGCCTCGATGCTGCGCTGGTTGAGCGGGCAGGGGCTGCACCCTTATCTGCTGGATTGGGGCTGGCCGGGTGAGGTGGAGCGGCAATTCTCACTGACTGATTACATCGCCGGGCGGCTGGAGCGGGCGCTGGCGGCCATGCCTGGCCCGGTGGTTCTGGCGGGTTATTGCATGGGCGGGCTGCTGGCGCTGGCGGCGGCTTTGCGGGTGCCGGCGCGGGTGAAGGCGCTGGGCTTGCTGGCCACGCCGTGGGATTTCCACGCCGATGACCCCGCGGCGGCGCGGCGCGTGGCGGAGGTTCTGCCTTTCATGGAAGGGGCGATGCGGTTTTCCGGCACCCTGCCGATTGATGCGTTGAACGCGATGTTCACCATGGTGGACCCATATGGCGTGGCCGATAAATACCGGGATTTCGCCGGGCAGGACAAAGCGAGCCCGCGCGCGCGGCGCTTTGTGGCGATGGAGGATTGGCTGGCCGATGGCGTGCCGCTGGCCGCGCCGGTGGCGCGGGAGGTGCTTTCTGGCTGGTATGGCGCCAACATGCCCGCGCTGGGGCAGTGGCGTGTGGCGGGGCTGGCGGTGGACCCGGCACAGCTTGCCCTGCCTGCCTTCTGCGCCATTCCCGCGAAGGACCGGCTGGTGCCCGCCGCTTCCGCCAGGGCTTTGGCCGCGCGGCTGCGGCAGGTAACGGTTATCGAGCCCAATGCCGGGCATATCGGCATGGTGGCGGGCACTTATGCGGAAACGTCACTCTGGCGGCCTTTCGCGGAATGGGCATCCGGCATATCGTAATTTCAACGACTACGAGGCTGACAAAAGGAACCAGGACATGGATGATATCGTCATTGTCTCGGCGGCGCGTACCCCCGTCGGCAGTTTTAACGGCGCGTTCAGCGCCACCCCGGCCCACAAGCTTGGCGAGGTGGCGATCAGGGCGGCGGTCGAGCGCGCGGGGCTTGCGCCTGAGGATATCGATGAAGTGATTTTGGGCCAGGTGCTCACCGCTGGGCAGGGCATGAACCCGGCCCGCCAGGCCGCGCGCGCGGCGGGGATTCCCGACAGCAAGACGGCCTTCGGCATCAATCAGGTTTGTGGCTCCGGCCTGCGGGCCGTGGCGCTGGCGGCGCAGCAGGTAATGTCTGGCCAGAGCAGCATTGTGGTGGCGGGCGGGCAGGAGAATATGAGCCTTTCGCCCCATGCGCAGCATTTGCGCGGTGGGCAGAAGATGGGCGACCTGAACTTTGTTGACACGATGCTGAAGGACGGATTGTGGGATGCCTTTAACGGCTACCATATGGGCATTACCGCTGAAAATGTAGCCAAGCAGTGGCAGGTTTCGCGGGACGAGCAGGATGCGATGGCGCTCGCCTCGCAACAGAAGGCTTCAACCGCGCAGAAGGCGGGCCGGTTTAAGGACGAGATTGCGCCAGTGACGCTTTCTACCCGCAAGGGCGAGGTGGTGGTGGAACATGACGAATATATCCGCCATGACGCCTCGGCCGAGACCATGGCAAAGCTGAAGCCGGCTTTTACCAAGGAAGGCACGGTAACCGCCGGCAATGCATCGGGCATCAATGATGGTGCCGCGGCACTGGTGGTGATGAGCGCCAAGGAAGCCGCCCGGCGCGGGCTGGTGCCGCTGGCCCGGATTGTAAGTTTCGCCACCGCCGGTGTGGACCCGGCGCTGATGGGCTCCGGGCCGATTCCAGCCTCTCGCAAGGCGTTGGAACGGGCTGGATGGAAGGCAGCGGAGCTGGACCTTATTGAAGCGAACGAAGCCTTTGCCGCGCAGGCCTGTGCGGTGAACAGAGACCTTGCGTTTGACCCCGCCAAGGTGAACGTGAATGGCGGCGCGATTGCCATTGGCCACCCCATTGGGGCTTCAGGCGCACGAATTCTGACCACGTTGCTGCATGAGATGAAGCGGCGTGGCGCCCATAAGGGGCTTGCCACCGTATGCATTGGCGGCGGCATGGGCGTGGCGATGTGCGTTGAGCGGTAAAGCTTACGGGTTTTTCGTGGGCGTTGCCGCCTGGTGGCGGCGCGGAAGAAAAGCGAGGAATTATGGCGATAAGTAAGGTTTGCACCAATGCCGCCGAAGCCCTGAAGGGCAAGCTGTTCGATGGCATGACCATCATGTCCGGCGGGTTTGGCCTGTGCGGGATCGCGCAGAGCCTGATCGAGGCGATCCGGGATTCTGGCGTGAAGGATCTCACCGTGATTTCCAACAATGCCGGGATCGATGGCGCCGGGCTCGGCATTCTGCTGGAAACCCGGCAGATCAGGAAGATGATTTCATCTTATGTGGGGGAGAACGCCACCTTCGCGAAGCAATATCTGGCGGGGGAGCTGGAGATTGAATTCAACCCGCAGGGTACGCTGGCTGAGCGTATCCGCGCCGGGGGGGCGGGGATTCCGGCCTTTTTCACCGCTACCGGCTATGGCACGAGCGTGGCGGAAGGCAAGGAGACGCGGGTGTTCAACGGCCGCCATTATGTGATGGAAACAGGGTTGTTCGCGGATCTTTCCATCGTTCATGCGTGGAAGGCCGACACGGAGGGCAATCTCGTCTATCGTAAAACGGCGCGGAATTTTAACCCGATCATGGCCACGGCGTCTAAATTCACCGTGGCGGAGGTGGAGAATTTGGTGGAACCGGGTGAGATCGACCCGGACCATATCATCACGCCGGGTATTTTCGTGAAGAAGATTGTGAAGCCGGACCACATCGAGAAGCGCATCGAACAGCGCACGTTGCGCAAGAAGGAGGGTTGAGCCATGCCCTGGAGCCGCGATGAAATGGCCGCTAAGGCCGCCGCCGAGCTGGAAGACGGGTTCTATGTGAATTTGGGCATCGGCATTCCCACGCTGGTGGCGAACCATCTGCCCGAAGGCATGACCATCCAGCTGCAATCTGAGAACGGGATGATGGGCACGGGGCCGTTTCCTTATGAGGGCGAGGAAGATGCCGACCTTATAAATGCCGGGAAGCAGACCGTGACAGAATTGCCGACGACCAGCTATTTTGATTCCGCCCAGAGCTTCGGGATGATCCGCGGCGGGCACATAGATATTTCAATTCTGGGCGCGTTGCAGGTGGCGCAGAACGGCGACCTCGCCAACTGGATGGTGCCCGGCAAGATGGTGAAGGGCATGGGCGGCGCCATGGATCTGGTGGCGGGCGTGCCGCGCGTGGTGGTGCTGATGGAGCACACCGCGAAGGGCGAGCCAAAAATTTTAAAGGAATGCAATCTGCCGCTGACCGGCAAAGGCGTCGTCTCCAAGATCATCACCGATCTTGGGATATTCGAGGTGAGGAAGGGTGAGAAACCTGGCCTCGTACTGATTGAGCACGCCCCGGACGTGAGTGTTGCGGACATCCGGGAAAAAACCGAGGCGGAGTTTGAGACGTCGCTGAAATAAACCGGCAACTCACGGGCCACTCAGATATTCAGCAGTAAGCTGAATATCTGAGTGGAAATCTGGCGTAAGCTTAGGGTGCGACGGCATCAGCCCCGCTTGATTCCGAGCGCTAAAACCATCCGGCTTTAAAGGGCATGTGGCGTGGAACGGCTCAGGCTTTCAGTTTCACCCGCGAATCCTACATCGGTGCTGGCATTGGCCAACTGTATGCCGCCAGGCGCTGTTTCAAAGTTGGACGGTACATTCTTCGACTCGGCGGCGCGGCCATGCTGAGCCTGAGCTTGGGAGACGCGAATAAGATGCTGCGTGGGGTGGGTTGTGGTGCCCAGATCGCCCGAACGGGCCTGAGCGGCAAATGGCGCCAGGCCAGCGGCCAGAACTGCAACTGAAGCAAGTTTCGTGAAGTAAGACATATCCTTGGTCCTTTTATGTGGGGCGGAACAACTCCGCTCGTCGGAGCCTTATATACGTACGTACGTACTAAAACAACAAAATTAGAACGTGCGTACGTTAATTCAGCCATGCAAAAAGAGAATGAATGTGCATTGGCTATGCGTATTTCTGGAGCACAGCCTTATCTCGCGGAGGAAATGAATTAACTTGCAAAGCAATGCGTACGAACGTATTTAATCAGTAGACAGTTTTGGGAATGAAGTCAGACATCATGGCCAGACCATCAAACCGCGAGAAAATTCTCAACGAGGGCCTCCGTGTTATCCATGAGCGGGGGTTTGCAGGTGCCTCTGTGCGCGATATCGCCCAGGCCGCCAGTGTACCCCTCGGCTCCTTCACCAATCACTTTCCCTCCAAAGAGGCATTCGGCCTGGAAGTGCTGGACCGCTATTTTGAGCAAATGCGGGAATTCAATGAAAGGTTTTTGAACGATACTTCTAAAACCGTGCGCGAAAGGTTCAAGGCATATTTCGACCAGGAAATCGCCGATCTGAACTCCAACGAGATGCGGTGCGGCTGCCTCGTCGGGAATTTTTGCGCCGAGGTGGCAGACCAGTCGGAAGTGTTGCGGTTACGCCTCGCGAAGATTTTCGAGGATGTGCGGGCGGGCTACAAGGCGGTGCTGGAAGAAGGGGTTGCCTCCGGAGAACTGTCGGCGGACCTGGATTGCGAACGGGCCGCAGGATTCATTTACGTATCGATGCAAGGCGCAATTCTGATTTCCAAGGTAAAGAGGTCACCGGCGGCGCTGGAGAACTGCCGGGAGCAGATCTTACAGAACATATTGAAATGACGCGCCCGGCGGGATGAGGCCATAAAGCCCCAGGCTTTGCCACAATGCCGGGAAAACGCCCCACGCTTGCAAAATTCCGGTTTCGGAAGGGCAAGATTTTCTCTATTGCTCCCCCATGCTCACCGACAAAGATAATCTGCTGCGTTGCCTGCACGCGCTGCGCAGCGAGCACCGGGACCTTGATACCGTCATCAGCCGGATCAGCGAACACCTGCCGGTGGACCAGCTGCATCTGCAAAGGCTGAA
>JAGXAO010000111.1 GCA_018971565.1 Rhodospirillales bacterium | reverse complement strand
ACCGGCACCAAGGCGGGTAAGCGGGTGCAGGCGCTGGGCGGGGCGAAAAACCACTTGATTGTGATGCCGGATGCGAATCTGGACCAGGCGGTGGATGCGCTGATGGGTGCTGCCTATGGCTCCGCCGGGGAACGCTGCATGGCAGTTTCCGTGGCCGTGCCCGTTGGGCCGGTGGCCGAGCCGTTGGTGGCGCGCATCATGGAGCGGGCGCGGGCGCTGAAGATTGGGCCGGGGACCGACAAGGAGGCCGAGATGGGCCCGCTGGTAACCGCCCAGCACAAGGCGAAGGTGGAAGGCTATATCGCCCAGGGCGAAGCGGAAGGTGCCAGGCTGGTGTTGGATGGGCGCGGGCTGAAGCTGCAAGGCAATGAGGAGGGTTATTTCACCGGCCCCACGCTGTTCGACCATGTGACGCCGGAGATGAGCATCTACAAGGAAGAGATTTTTGGCCCGGTGCTGAGTGTGGTGCGCCAGAACAGCTTTGATGCGGCGCTGAAGCTGGTGAATGATCATGAATTTGGCAATGGCGCGGTGATTTATACCTCCGACGGCGACACTGCCCGGGCATTTTCCAACGGCGTGCTGGCTGGCATGGTGGGAGTGAACGTGCCCATTCCGGTGCCGATGGCGTTCCATTCCTTCGGCGGCTGGAAGCGTTCCATTTTCGGTGACCATGCCATCCATGGCCGCGAGGGTGTGCGGTTTTATACGCGCATCAAAACCGTCACTGCCCGCTGGCCGGCGGGTATCCGCAAGGGTGCGGAGTTCGCCATGCCGACGATGAAGTAGGGCTTTCTTTCCGTAATAAAATTTGTGAAAAGCAGGCGCGTAATCCCGGAGGAACCATGCGCCTGATTCTCGCCTTGCTGCTGCCCTGGCTCCAGTTCTTCACCATCGGCCGCCCGTTCGCGGGGCTTTTCTGCCTGTTCCTGCAGATTACGATCATCGGCTGGATTCCGGCGGCGATATGGTCGGTCTATGCGCTCAGCCAGTACAAGACAGACCAGAAGATCGCCAAAGCTACGGGCGGGCGCTGAGGTTTACTCCTCCAACCGATACCCCACGCCCGGCTCGGTTTTCAGCTTGGCGGAAAGCTCTTCCCCCAGCTTGCGGCGGAGCTGACCGATATAGACGCGCAGGTAAGCCACATCCTCGGTATGGGCGGGGCCCCAAAGTGCCGTGAGGATCTGCCGGTGGGTGAGCACGCGCCCGTGGTTACGCAAAAGCAGCAACAGCAAAGCGTGCTCACGTTTGGTTAAGCCCAGGGGCATGCCATTCAACTCGGCTTTTGCGGCGGTGGTGTCGAGGCGCAGGCCGCCCAATGTCAGCTCATGCATGGCAAGCTGGGCCTGGCCCTTACGGCGCAAAGCGGTGCGGATGCGCGCCAGCAATTCCCCCAGGGCGAAGGGTTTTTCCACATAATCATCCGCGCCGGAATCAAGTGCCGCGATTTTCCCGGCCTCCTGGTCGCGGGCGGAGAGGATGATAACCGGTACGCTGGAGAATTCACGCAGTTTGCGCAGCACCTCCTGGCCATCCATGTCCGGCAGGCCGAGATCCAGCAGCACGAGGTCTGGTGCTGCGCTGGCCACCTGGCGCAGTGCCTCGTCCCCGCGTTCGGCGCGCAGCGGCTCGTATCCGGCCGCGGTGAGGGCGGGGGCGAGGAAACGGTGGATCTGCTTTTCATCATCCACCACCAATATGCGGCCAGAGATCATGCGGCGGGCAGCTCCAATGTGATGATGGTGCCGGGCATGCCATCTGCCGGCAGGTCCGTGCGCGGGCTCTGTGCAGAGATGGTGCCGCCCATGGCTTCGGTGAACGCCTTGGCGATGGCGAGGCCGAGCCCGGTGCCGGGTGCTACGCGGTCTCCCCTGCTGGCGCGGAAAAAACTGTCGAACACTGCCTGAAGCTCTCCCGGCGCGATGCCCACCCCGGCATCGGCCACGCCAAGGCCGATGCTGTTGCCCGCCCGTGTGGCGGAGATGCGGATATGGCTGTCCGGCGGGGCATATTTCACGGCATTGTCCAGCAGGTTCACGATCACCTGCTCCAGCAGCGCCGGATCCGCCTGCGCGTGGGTGGCATCGGGGGCGATGTTCACGCGCGTATAAAGCGCGCCGGAGACACGTGCGATGGCGGCCTCCACAACCTCTTCCAGCCTCACCCGCTCCCGCCGCACGGTCAGCCCGCCGGATTCAATGCGCGCCATGTCCATGATGTTGGCGAGGAATTTGGTCATGCGCGCGGTGTCTTGCGTGATGCTGGCGAGCAGATCGGCGCGGGTGGAAGCGTCCAGCGCGTTGCCCGCCTGGGCGAGTGTCTCGGCCGCACCCCGGATGGAGGTGAGCGGCGTACGCAGATCGTGGCTGAGCGAGGCAAGCAGCGCGTTGCGAAGTTTCTGGCTGTCTTGCTGGGCCTCGGCGCGGGCGGTGTGCAAGGAGAGCCGGGCGCGTTCCACCGCCAGCGCCGTTTGCCCCGCCAGGGCAGACAGCGCCTGTGCCAAAGGCGGCGAGATGGCGGCGGGTTTGGCGCCCAGCACGCCGATGCCGCCCGCATTGCTTGCCAAGGGCAGAAAGCGCCAGGGCACGGAGGGCAGGGTGGAGGTGCCGAAGCCGGTTTCCACGCCATGGGCGAAGCACCATTCGGCGGCGGCGGCGGCGGCTTCGTCCAGCATTGTGCCGGAAGGTTGGGTGGCCTCGGCGCGCAGCCCCGCCGGGCCGCTCAGCAGCACGATGCCAGCATTGGCCATGGAGGCCGCTTCCTCCGCGGCCCCAGCCAGAACATCTGAGAGGGTGGCGGCGCGGGAGAGGCGCTGGCCGAACAGGGAGATGCGCCGCAGGGCTTCCACCCGCGCGGCGGCGGCCCCGGCCTCTTGCCGCACCCGCCCTGCAAGCTGGCCGGTGAGCAGCCCCACCAGCAGAAACACCAGCAGGGCTACAACGTCCCGCGGGTCTGACACCGAAAAGGTATAAACCGGCGGCAGGAAGCAGAAATTCCACAGCAGGAAGGCGAAAAAGGCGGTGAACAGCCCGGCATTGCGGCCGGAGCGGCTGGCCATGGCGGCGATGATGCCGGTGAAGATAAGCCCCATCGCCTCCTGCGGCACGTATTTATTCGCCACAACGCCGATGACGGTGACCGCGCCGAGCAGCGCGCTGGCCAGGAGATAGGGCTCCCAATCCGGTTTGGACGGCTTGCGGCCGGGCCTTGGCGCGGGAGCGGCGGGAAGCGGCACGAAATGCAGCGAGAAGGCGGCACTTTGCCGGGTGAGCGCCTCCGCCAGCCTCCGGCCGAAGCGCCAGCGTTTTGCGGGCTGCCGCCCCATGACGATATGGGTGATATTGTGCTGGCCGGCATAATCCAGCACCGCATGCACGAGGTCTGTGGCGTTTTGCGTGACCACGTTGCCGCCAAGCTGCACGGCGAGGTCCAGTGCTGCCTGCACGCGGGCATCGTCGCTGGTGCGCTCGACATGAAAGGCGGTGAGAGGCGCGCGCAAGGCTTCCGCCAGCCGGGCGGCGTGGCGCACCACGTTTCCGGCCGAGGCATCCGCCCCCACCAGGGCCAGCACGCGCTCCGCTACCGGCCAGGGGCCGGGAATGGCGCGCAGGCGCATATATTGCGTCACGTCTCTGTCGATGCGCTGAGCGGCGCGGCGCAATGCCATTTCGCGCAGCGCGCCTAGATTGCCCTCCCGGAAGAAATCCTTCAGCGCCCGCGTGGCAACATCCGGCCGGTAGATATGGCCTTCCTGCAACCGGGCGCGCAGCTCGGCGGGGGGCAGGTCGATCAGCTCGATCTCATCGGCCATGTCCAGCACCGTATCCGGGATGGTTTCGGCCACCCGCACGCCGGTGATGCGCGCCACCTGGTCGTTCAGGCTTTCCAGATGCTGCACGTTCACCGTGCTCCACACATCGATGCCCGCTTTCAGCACCTCCTGCACATCCTGCCAGCGCTTGGCGTGGCGCAGGCCGGGGGCGTTGGTGTGGGCCAGTTCGTCCACCAGCAAAAGCCGCGGGTGGCGGGCCAGGGCGGCGTCGAGGTCGAATTCTTCCAGCGCTTGCCCGCGATAGGGCACGGCGCGCCGGGGCAGCAGCTCCAGCCCTTCCAGCTTTTGCAATGTGCCAGCACGGCCATGGGTTTCGATAAGCCCGGCCACCACATCCAGCCCGCGCTGGCGCTTGGCCTGGGCGGCGTCCAGCATCTCCCAGGTTTTGCCCACGCCGGGGGCGGCGCCGAGGAAGATTTTCAGATGGCCGCGGTTGCTCCGCTCGGCGCTGGCCAGCAGCGCATCCGGGTCCGGCCGGCCATCGTCATGAATCGCCATGCGGCTTTATGAGGCGGAGAGCTTATCCAGCGCAAGATTGAGTTGCAGCACGTTCACATGATCCGTGCCGATAACGCCAAGGACGGAGTGATGCGTCAGCTTTTGAACCAAAGCCGTGACGGTGGCAGCAGGCAGGTGGCGCGCGGCGGCTACGGCGGGGGCCTGGCGCAGCGCGTTGGCGAGCGAGATGTCAGGGTCCAGCCCCGAGCCGGAGGCGGTGACAGCATCTGCGGGCACTGGGCCGGGGCCGAACGCCTTCTGGTACGCCGCCACGCGCTGGGCAATGGCGGTTTGCAGTGCGGCACTGGTGGGGCCGAGATTGGAGGCGCCGGAGGTGGCGGCGTTATACGGTTTATCCAGCGCCGAAGGGCGACCTTGAAAATATTTGGCATCGGTGAAGTTCTGGCCGATGAGAGCGGAGCCGACGATTTCACCGTTGTTTTTCAGCAAGGAGCCATTGGCCTGAAAGGGCAAGGCAAGCTGGATGGCGCCGGTGAAGGCTTCCGGCAGCAGGAAGCCGAGAAAGAGCGTAAACAGCACGACCAGCGAAAAGGCAGGACGCAATTCACGAAGGAAGAACATGGAAGTTTCCTTTTCAAAACATGCCGATGGCGAGATCGATGAGCTTGATGCCCGCGAAGGGGGCGATGATGCCGCCCAGCCCGTAGATGAGCAGATTGCGCTTGAGCAAGGCGGCGGCGCCAATGGCGCGGAACTTCACGCCTTTCAGTGCCAGCGGCACCAGCACCACGATGATGAGGGCGTTGAAGATTACCGCCGAGAGAATCGCACTTTGCGGGCTGTGCAGATGCATGATGTTGAGAGCGCCAAGCTGCGGGTAGGTGCTCACGAAAATCGCTGGCAGGATCGCGAAATATTTCGAGATGTCGTTGGCGATGGAGAAGGTGGTGAGCGCGCCGCGGGTGATGAGAAGCTGCTTGCCGATCTCCACGATTTCGATCAACTTGGTCGGGTCGCTGTCGAGGTCAACCATATTCCCGGCCTCGCGCGCGGCCTGGGTGCCGGTTTGCATCGCCACACCCACATCCGCCTGGGCCAGAGCAGGAGCGTCGTTGGTGCCGTCCCCGCACATCGCCACCAGGCGCCCCTCGTTTTGGACCTTCCTGATATAGTCAAGCTTGTTTTGCGGCGTGGCCTCGGCGATGTAGTCATCCACTCCCGCCTCGGCGGCGATGGCGGCGGCGGTGATGCGGTTGTCGCCTGTTACCATCACCGTGCGAATGCCCATGCCGCGCAGGGCGGCGAAACGTTCCTTGATGCCGGGTTT
>JAGXAO010000110.1 GCA_018971565.1 Rhodospirillales bacterium | reverse complement strand
GGTACCATCGCCGCCAGTGCGGGCGGAAACGCCATTAGCCTGAAGGGCGGAGCCAGCAGTGTGACGCTGGAAACAGGCAGCGTGATCGGCGGTGCCATAGCCGGCAATGGCACTGCCAGCACCATCACCCTCGCCGGGCATGGCAGCCTTTCCGGTAGCATCACCGGGTTGCAGGCCGGGCAGGTGAACATTCAGCAGAATGCCGTATGGACTGTAAGCGGCAACTGGGCGGCGGGGCAGGTGGTGAATGCGGGCGTGCTGACCGCCGGGTTGGTCGGCACGCCGCTTACTATTGAGGGCAATTACACCCAGACCAGCACCGGCACGCTGCGCGTGGTGATCACGCCGCAGGGCATGAGCCGCCTCAACGTCACCGGCACGGCGCATCTGGCGGGCACGCTGGCCTATGTGCTTTCGCCTGGCACCTATCAGCCAGGCAACTACAGCTTCTTAACAGCGGCGGGTGGCGTGAGCGGCGATTTTTCCGCCGTGCAGGTGAGTGATACCACGCAGTATAACCGCTCCCCATCAGGCGCAGTGACGATTACAACCGCGCAAACCTCAGCCAGTTCCGCCGTGCCGCCCGTGGTTATGCTGGCGGTGAAGCAAGCGGTGGTGGTAGCGCCTGCCGATGACGTATTGTTTGCCGATGCCGGGCAGGCTCTGGCCCTTTCTGGCGCTGCCTCCGGCCAGGCATTGCTGGCGCGGGCTGGCGGGCAGGCGCCGCCGCCTTGCGCGGCACCGGCCACCCTGGCCAGGCAGAACACAAACACGGCCAGTGTGGCGGCGGCACTCGCCAGTGGGCTATGCGGCATGGGCGGCTGGCTGCAGGCCGCCGGCAGCGATGTTTCGGCGGATGGCGCTTATGATGCGCGGGGCGGCGGGTTTCTGGCCGGGCTGGATCGCGCGGTTGGCCTGGGCCGTGTCGGTTTTGCCGTAGGGTACGACGCGCTGCACCTGAAAGATGAGGTGGGCGGAAAGGCGTTCCTGGGCATTGTGCGGCTGGGCCTCTATGGTGGTTTGAACTGGGGCCGCGCCGTATTGAGCGCTGAAATCATGGATGGGCTGGTTAACACCACCACCACCCGCGCCACAGGGGCGGGCGGGGCTATGGCAAATGGCCATGGCAATCTGCTTTCGGCTGGTTTCCAGGCGGCTCTTCCCATTTCCGCCTGGGGTGGGCAGCTGCGCCCGGCGGCTGGGCTGGAAATCACCCGCTTTTCCTTGGGCGGGCTTAACGAGGGCGCCGCGGCGCAGCCCCTGGCAGTTAGAACAGCCGCTTCCAGCGGCACGTATGTGGCGCCTTATCTGCGCCTCACCGCCTCGCGGGATTTTGTTGCCCTGCAAGATTTGAAGATTACGCCAAGTGCCACGCTGGGATTGACGGTGAACACCACCAACCCCGGCGCTGCGGTGGCTATAACGGCCCAGGACGGCACGGCTTTCAACGCAAAGCCGCCGCATCTTTCCCCGGTGGCTGGCGAGGCGGGGTTGAGGCTGGTGGTAGGGCGGGGCAATTGGCGGCTTTCAACCAACTATACCGCCACGCTGGCAGGCAACTGGCACGCGCAAAGCCTGGAGGGCGGGTTGCTGATGCGGTTTTAGAATTTAACCAATCAATTAATTATATAGCCGTCATATCTTAACCGATACGCGGTGTGGCGCGCCCGGAGCGGGTGATGACGACCACGCCATCCTCCGCCTCCACCACCATGTCCGGACCGGGGCGGTTGATCGTATCCCCGTCGCGGCGGTGGATCGCCACCACAAACAGCGTGCCCTGGGCACCACGTTCTATCTGGGCCACCGTTTGCCCCGCAAAGGTGCTGCCAGGTGCCACAGGCATTACCTCAAGCTCCAGCCCCAATGTGCGCAGCCCGGTGCCCAGAGCCAGCATATTCTCTGAATCCGTAAGCTTGGCACTTTGCGGAAAGAGAATAAGCTGGGCGATGCGCTCGGCGCCGATATGGGTTGGTTCCACCACCGCGTTAGCGCCCGCTCGCAGCAGCTTGCTTTTCGTGCTCGCCGCCTCGCCGCGCGCGATGATCTCGATGTCCTTGTTCAAATTGCGCGCCGAAAGGGTGATGAACACGTTCACCGCGTCGTTCGGCACCACGCAAGCCAAAGCCCGTGCCCGGCGTACGCCTGCCTCTTCCAGCACCTGCTCGTCCGTTGCGTCGCCGGGCAACGTGATGTGCCCACGCTCCGCCGCCTCGGCCAGCTTTGCCTCGTCGCGGTCCAAAATTAGAAATTGCGCCCCGCCCGCGCTCAGTTCGCCCGCCAGCATATGGCCGATCCGCCCGTACCCGCAGACGATCACATGCCCGCTCATCTTGCTGATCTGCGTTTTCATCCGCCTGTTTCCCAATAATTGCTGGATCTGCCCGAAGGTGATGAACTGCACCAGCGCGCCGGTTAGGAAGATCATGCCTGTGCAGCCGAACATGATGGTGGCCAGAGTGATCGCTCGCAGCTCAGGTGTTACGAGCGGATGCACCTCGTCGTATCCCACTGTGAATACCGTGATGATCACGAAATAAAAAGCGTCGCCCAGGCTCCAGCCCGCAGCGGTGAAGGCCATGGTGGCGCAGGCAACAACAGCCGCCATGAACGCAACCCCGTAGATGAGGTTGCGGGCCGGGCTGTCTGAAAAGCGCGTCATGCCGCTACACGTAAAAAACCCCTCCGCGGACGGGCCGCGGAAGGGTTGGCGGGTTCTGCTGGAAGGTGGCGCATCAGCCCCGTTTGTCGGCCGGCACGTAGTCGCGTTGCGGTGCGCCGGTATAGATCTGCCGGGGGCGGCCGATGCGGTTGGAAGGGTCCTCGATCATTTCCTTCCACTGGCTGATCCAGCCGACGGTGCGCGCCAGTGCAAAGATCGGTGTGAACATGGTGGTGGGAAAACCCATGGCACTTAGAATGATACCGGAATAGAAATCCACATTCGGGTAGAGCTTGCGGGAGACGAAATACTCATCTTCCAGGGCGATCTTCTCCAGCTCCATCGCCAGGTCCAGCGTGGGAGAGTCCTTGATGCCGAGCTCTTCCAGAACCTCGTAGCAGGTTTTCTGCATGATCTTCGCGCGCGGGTCGTAGTTTTTATACACGCGATGGCCGAAGCCCATCAGCTTCACGTTGGAATCCTTGTCCTTCACCTGTTTGATAAAGTCCGGGATGTTGTCCTTGTGGCCGATCTCGCCCAGCATTTTCAGCACCGCCTCGTTGGCGCCGCCATGGGCGGGGCCCCATAGCGAGGCGATGCCGGCCGCGATGCAGGCAAAAGGGTTGGCGCCGGTGGAGCCGGAAAGCCGCACGGTGGAGGTGGAGGCATTCTGCTCATGATCTGCATGCAGGATGAAGATACGCTCCATCGCCTTGGTCAGCACCGGGTTGGGCTTGTACTCCTCTGCCGGCACGGCGTGGAACATGTACAGAAAGTTTTCCGCGTAGGAGAGGTTGTTGCGCGGATATATGAAGGGCTGCCCGACATTATATTTATAGGCCCAGGCGGTGATTGTCGGCATTTTGGCGATCAGCCGGTAGGCGGAAATTTCCCGCTGGCGTTCGTCGTGAATATCGATGCTGTCCGGGTAGAAGGCGGACATGGCGCCGACCACGGAGCAGAGCATCGCCATCGGGTGAGCATCGCGCCGGAAACCATCCCAGAAGCGGCGGATCTGCTCGTGCAGCATGGTGTGGCGGGTAATGCCGCTGGTGAAGATGTCTAGCTCTTTTTGGTTCGGTAATTCGCCATTCAGAAGAAGATAGGCAACTTCAAGAAAGGAGGAATGTTCGGCCAACTGGTCGATCGGGTAACCACGATGCAGCAGCACACCCTCATCGCCATCGATATAGGTGATTGAGCTTTCGCAAGAGGCGGTGGCGCCGTAGCTGGGGTCGAAGGTAAAGATGTCCAGCTCGCTCTGGAGCTTACGGACATCCAGGCAGTTGTTGCCCAGCGTGCCGCCCAGCACCGGCAAGGTGGCGGTTTTGTTGTCAAAAGTGAGAGTTGCCGTGCCAACCTGCTTGCTGGTTGCGGTTTGAGCCATGTTCTTCACCTTCTCGTTGTGACCTAGCTTGAGGGGCCAGGAAGGGGCATTCTGACGGACGGAACGCCTGAAGGGTTATTCAATCCACGGCCCGCTGTAAAGCCGGTGTGCCGCGCCGCAACATGGCTGCGCCGGGTGGCCCGGCTTCAAACCTCGAAGGTAAGGTTCTCCGGCCATTCCGGTTTGGTCATGGCGCGGGGCATGTGGATGCCGCATTCGACCTTGGCCTGACCAGCCCAACGGCCAGAGCGTTTATCCTCTCCCGGAAGTGGTTTTACCGTGCAGGTGGCGCAGCCAATGGAGGTATAGCCCTGGGCCTGGAGAGGATGATGCGGCAGGCCGTGCGCCGAAAAATAAGCATCCAGCATCAAATCGTCCCAGAAGGCCAGGGGATTGATGGTGATGCGCCCATCAGCGCCGGTTTCCTGCAATTGCAAGTTGGCGCGCGTGGCGGATTGCCCGCGTTTGCGCCCGGTTATCCAGGCGTCGAAGCCCTCCAGCGCATCATCCAGTGGGTTGGTTTTGCGGATGGCGCAGCACAGATCCGGGTCTTTTTCCCACAGCCGTCCATCGGGGTCATAGGCCGCCAGCTGTTTTCCGGAGGGGCGTATGGAGCGCACGCCGGTAAGGCCCAGTGTTTCAACCAGCTCATCCCGGTAGGCCAGAGTTTCAGGAAACAGCTTGCCAGTGTCGAGGAAAACAATCGGCAAGGATTTGTCGATCTGTGCCACCATGTGCAGCAGAACAGCGGATTCGGCGCCGAAGGATGAGACGAGCGCGATTTTGCCTGGAAATTGCCGGGTGATGGCATCGCGCAGGGTTAAAAGGGCGTCAGACGGAAAAGGCAGGCTATCTAGCATGGTGCTCGTTCCATGGCTGTTTGTAACAGAAGATGCTGCAAACGGGGGTGAAATACGGGTCAATCAGGTTGTCTCGGGCAGGAAAGCCAACAGCGCTCTTCGACGATCGTGCTGATGCGCTGTGCGGCTTCCGCCATCGGCATTCGCTCCTCCCGCCAGCCTTGGCGCAATGCCGCTATTTCCTTCACGCGCGATGCCCAGTTTTCAGGAAAGCAGGCTTCCAGCCGTTTGCGGATGGCCCCCGCCAAGCCTGGGGCCTGGCCATTGGTAGAAATTGTGAGCAACAAATCCCCCCGACGGATCTCAGCAACCGAGTTGAAATCGCAAAATTCTGGAACATCTTCCACGTTAACCAGCACCCGTGCGGCGTGTGCGGCTTCGGCCAGGGGGCGGTAGGCAGCCTCGTCCAGCCCGACGATCCAGAGCAGGTTGAGCTGGCTGATTTCTGCGGTATCCGGCAGGCGCGGCAACGCCGCACGCCCAGCCTCACGGGCAAGCTCTGGGTCTGCGGTAAATACCAATAAATTGTCACCCGCCCCAGCAGCGCGAAGCCCGCGTAAACGCCGCAGCGCTTGCGTGCCAGCTCCAGCAAGGCCCAGCCGAAGCCGGGAGGGGTCAAGCGCCAATGGGATCATGGATAAATAGAAAAGGATTTTTTGTTATTTTACAATGCGGCGCAAAAAATAACGCAATTTTGCTAAGTCGCTCCCTGGCGATGAAAATTTTTTTTAGAACCGCATGATTCAGGGCAACGCTAAACCCCGGACCTCTGGGTTTCT
>JAGXAO010000109.1 GCA_018971565.1 Rhodospirillales bacterium | reverse complement strand
CGGTCGGATTCTGCGAAATCCTTGGCAATCCTCGCCAAAACGCGTTGCGCCACCAGCCCTTCAATAGCGCCTTCGTCAATTCCGCCCGCGAACCATTCCTCCGGGCTCACATTAAAAAGCCCCAGAAATTTCCCCGCTGCTTTCAGTGCCACCGCACCCACCTCGTTTCCGGCAAAAGCCAGGTCGGCATATTTATGCAGCGCCGCAATAGCCGCCGGGGTATTCAAATCGTCCAGCAACGCATCCCATACCAGATGCAGCGGCACTTCCCGCTCCCTTGCATTGGGGTGAAGCTGGATAGCCCTGTAAAACCGGTCCAATTCCTTGCGCGCTTCCACCAGCCCGGCATCGGAAAAATCCAGCGTCTGCCGGTAATGGGCACGCATCAGCATGAAACGCACCGCCTCGCCGGGGGCTTTTTCCAGCACCTCGTGCAGCACCAGAAAATTGCCGAGAGACTTGCTCATCTTCTCGCCATTCACCAGCAGCATGCGGTTATGCACCCACACATTGGCGAAATGCGAGCCGGGGAAAGCGCAGCAACTCTGGGCAATCTCGTTCTCATGATGCGGGAAGATCAGATCATCCCCGCCGCCATGAATGTCGAAGCTCTCGCCGAGATGTTTCCAGGACATCGCCGAACATTCGATATGCCAGCCCGGCCGGCCGAACCCCCAGGGGCTGTCCCAGCCCGGCAAATCCGGCGTGGAAGGTTTCCACAACACAAAATCCCCCGCCTCGCGCTTATAGGGGGCGACATCCACCCTGGCACCCGCGATCAGTTCATCCGGAGCACGGCCGGAGAATGAGCCGTAATTCGCATCGGAGGCCACGGAGAACAGTACATGACCCTCCGCCTCATAGGCATGGCTGTTCATGATCAGCTTTTCGATAATCATGATGATTTCGGCCATATGCGCGGTGGCGCGCGGCTCGATATCCGGCGGCAAATTGTAGAGTGCCGCCATATCCTCATGATACCAGTTAATCGGCCCCGCCGTGACTTCCTCGATGGAGACCCCGCGCTCCTGGGCGCGGACGTTGATCTTGTCGTCCACATCCGTGATGTTCCGCACATAGGTCACCTTTGGGTAAAGGCGGCGCAGCAGGCGGATCAGCACGTCGAAGATCACCACATTGCGGGCATTGCCGATATGCGCGCGGTCATACACCGTGGGGCCACACAGATAGGCCCGCACATTGGCCGGATCGATGGGCATGAACGGCGCCTTGGCGCGGGTGCGGGTGTTGTACAGCGTCAAATGGGTCATGATGCGGCTCTTTTGGCCTGTTTTACCGCCAAATCAAGCCGCATTGATTTTTTGCCTTCCCAGGGGTCTGATAGAAGCCATGGATAAGATACTGGACAGCATCGACACGAACCTGCCCGCAGCACTGGAGCGGCTTTTCAGCTTCCTGCGCATCCCGAGCATCAGCGCCCAGCCAGCCCATGCGGCGGATTGCCGCCGCGCCGCCGAATGGGCGCGCGATACGCTGGCGGAGATGGGCTTTTCCGCCCGGCTTTCGGAAACCAGGGGTCACCCCGGCGTCATCGCGCATAATTTTTCCGCCGGGCCAGGCGCGCCGCATGTGCTGTTCTACGGCCATTACGACGTGCAGCCCGCCGACCCGATTGAACTCTGGCATTCAGACCCGTTCAACCCGCAACTGGTGGACGGCCCGCGCGGCAAGCGTATCGTGGCCCGGGGGGCTGTGGACGATAAGGGCCAGGTGGTCAGCTTTCTGGAGGCTGTGCGCGCGCATCTGGCGGTAAACGGCAAACTGCCGGTGCGGTTGACCGTGCTGCTGGAAGGCGAGGAGGAGAACGGCAGCCCGTCCCTCGTGGAACTGCTGACCAATGAACGCGAGGCGCTGAAGGCGGATTTCGTGCTGGTGGCCGACACCAATATGTGGAATTTCGAGACGCCCGCCATCACCACCTCCCTGCGTGGTCTGGCGGCCATCGATGTGCGGCTGCACGGGCCGTCGCGGGACCTGCATTCAGGGCTTTTCGGCGGCATCGCGCTCAACCCAATCTTCGCGCTGACCCGTATCCTCGGCCAGATGAAGGACGACCAGGGCATCATCACCATCCCCGGTTTTTACGACGGCATCACTCCCCTCTCGCCAGAGCAGGAGAAAGCCTGGGCCGGCCTCGGTTTCGATGCCAGTGCGTTCCTGGGCGAAATCGGCCTTCATCATCCGGCGGGAGAGCAAGACCAGCTCCCCCTCGCCCAGCTTTGGGCCCGCCCGACAGCGGAGCTGAACGGCATCTATGGCGGGTATCAGGGTGATGGCAGCAAAACCGTGATTCCCGCCCATGCCACCGCCAAGCTTACCTTCCGCCTGGTCGCGGGGCAGGACCCGGTGAAAATTCTGGATAGCTTCGAGCAGTTCGTCACCGAGCGCCTGCCACCGGATGCACGGGTGGAATTCACCCGTGGTGGTGCCGCCCCCGGCTATGGCGTGGCGCCAGATGCCCCCTTCCTGCTCGCGGCCCAGATGGCGCTGACCGCCGAATTCGGCAAACCAGCCGCGCTGATCGGCTGTGGCGCCTCAATTCCCGTGGTGGAAGCCTTCAAGACATATCTTGGGCTGGACACGCTGCTGGCCGGATTCGGGCTGGATGATGATTGTATCCATTCCCCGAACGAAAAATTCGAACTGGCATGTTTCCATCGCGGTACCCGCGCCCATGCCAGGCTGTTAACCGCCTTCGCCGGGTAAGCCACGGCCTTAATTGAGGCGGAACGCATCCCCGATAATTTCAATGCCGCCGGGCACCACCAGTGCGGCATCGAAGCGTGTATCCGGCCGCGCCCAACCCTCGTTGCAGGCCATGGCAATTGCGGCGGCTTGAAACAGCCGCGCCTGCTGCCTGGGCGAAAGCGCATAAGCGGCTTCAGCGAAGCTGGGGCGGGCTTTCACTTCTACAAAAATCAGGGTGTTATGGTTGGCCGCCACAATATCGATTTCCCCAGCTCCGGTTTTCAGCCGCATGGCGAGGATGTCGTAACCCCTTCGCCTCAGCAGGGCCGCCACTTCATCCTCCGCTTGGCGGCCAAGCGTTTCCGCCGCGCGGCGTTTCGCTTTTGCTGGAGCGTGCTGGGGAAAAATATTCTGGCTGCGCCGGGCATCTATTCTCATCTGCTCATACCGCCAGAATTTAGTTAATATTTTGCTAACGCCCTTAAGGTTGCCGCCATGCACCACGCGGTTGGCCAGCAAATTCCTCTGCCATTGCTATGCCAAGCGCCAGCAGCACAGGCCCCAGGAAAATGCCCAGTGCGCCAAAAGCCAAGGCTCCACCCAATACGCCTATCAGCGTCACGGCATAAGGCAAAGCGGCGCCGCGGGCGATCAGCCAGGGCCGCAAGATAGAATCAGCTCCACCAACTACGACAAAACAGTAAATAACCAGCAATATGGCAACCACTGGATGGCCCGCAGCCAGCAGATAAATGCAGAGCGGTACATACACCACCACAGCACCTGCTGGCACAATAGATACCAGCCCTGCGATCGCCGCCAAGATCAAGGCTTGTGGCGCGCGGGCCAGCTCAAACCCAATGACGTACAGAACCCCTTGGAAAGCCGCTGTTCCCAGAATACCAAAAACGACGCCACGGACTGTTGCGGCAACGAGCCCGAACAGATCCGCCAATCTCGAAGGGTTGATGACGCGGAGCAAAATTAACCGTATCCGTTCGATAATCTGCGCGCCTGACAAGAAGAACAAAAAAGTAAAAAACAATGCCACCACGGTTTCCACCAGCCCGTGGCTGACATGGATAAGCAGCTTGATGCCGGTATGAGCCACCGAACCGATAACCGGCTGGGCGGAGTTCACCACGCCGCCAAGATCATCCGCGGAGTTATTCCAAAAATCCGTCAGCAAACTTCCAATGATGGGAATTTTTCGCAAAAAGCCCGGGGCTGGCGGCAGACCATTCTGCATGGCATCCGTCAGCCAGCCACGGCTGTCCCGAGCTTCTTTTGCCGCCAACAGCGCGATATGCACCAGCGGCACCAGCAGCGCCACGGCGACCACCAAGGTGATCACCAAAGCCGCGACGCTTGGCCTGACCAAGCCGCAAAACCTTGTATATACGGGCCATAAGCAGAATACGAGGATCGCAGCCCATAGCATGGCGGGCAAAAACGGCAGCAGGATAAGGGCACAGCCGAGCCCAAGGGCAATTGCCAAAGCAAGCAGGATAAGCCGTTCGGGTTTCATGATGTCTCTGTGCAGGGCTTCCCCCAATCCCGCAAGGCCGCCAGGGGATTGGGACAAATCTCATTACCAAGTCGAATTTAGAGAAATCGGCACAAAACGCCAAGACCTGTGTTTCCTTGGAACTTTATCTTGATTTTTGAGAATTAATCCCGGAAATATGCACAACGTGCGACGATTTGGAGTCTATTATCTATGCGCTTTAATGAAATCGGCCAGCAGTTGCGTGCCTATCGTATGGAATCCGGCCTGAAGGCGGAGGAAATTTCTGCCCGGCTGGGCGTGTCCCGTGCCGCGCTGTATCGTTACGAGAAGGGCGAGGTTATAAAGCTCGACACCGTTAACCGCTTGGCCGAACTGCTTAAAATCTCACCGCTGACACTCCTTGGCATCGGCGTTGAGTATTACGCCAAGCCGGTGGGCTATGCGGAACGGCTACGGCAGATCGAGGAAACGGCAGATCAGATTCTTCAGGTCTTCGGGCCGATCTGCTATCTCATCACCTCCGACCAATATGATGCGGTGCTCGGCCAGATGTTCGAGGGGCATGCCGAATCGATGGGCGTGGACAAGATGGCGGCTCGCGCGGCATCCGAGCAGCTTTTAGGCGTGATGATGGCGCGCAAGCAGATGTATCAGGCGCGCAAGCCGTCAATTATTGGAATTCTCACCGTGCCGGCGATTCAAAAATTCCTCGCCGAAGGCGTTGCCCCGGCAGCGCGTGTTTCCGACAAGCTGCGCGCCCTAGCCCGGGAGACGGCAATGCGGGAAGTGGACGGGATCATCAACTTGATGGAAAGCGAACCGATTGGCCTGCAGCTAGGGCTGATGGCGCATGGCGAGCCCAATGGGCCGTTTACGCTGTTGCGCTCGCGGGAGCGGGCCACGCTGGCGATAAACCCCTTCCCGGCCGATTCGACCCCAAGCGTGCAATCCGGCGTGGCGATGATAACCAGTGCCGAGGATGCCGTGGCCGCGCACCAGCGCGTTTCTGAGCAAGCCTGGCGGGAAGCGGTGAAAGGCTCCGCCGCCGCGGAACGTGTGCGCGGGCTGGTGGCGGCGGCACGGGGATGATGGCCCCGCTAATCCAGCCCGGCGAATTGCTGGCGATAAAAAGCACAACCGGAATTGTGCTGCTGGACGCGACTTATTTCCTGCCCAGTGAGAACCAGGATGCCGCCGCCAATTTCAGCGCGGCGCATATTCCGGGAGCGCGGTTTTTCGATGTGGACAAGGTGGCGGATGCCACGTCTGGCCTGCCGCATATGCTGCCCAGCCCGGAGATATTTGCCGCCTCTGTGGCGGCCATGGGTGTAAGCGATGAAACCCATGTGGTGGTGTACGACCAGCGTGGCATTTTCTCCGCCCCACGCGTGTGGTGGATGTTCCGGGTGTTCGGCCATGAGAAGGTGCAGGTGCTGGATGGCGGCCTGCCCGGCTGGGTGAAGGCAGGCGGTGTGACCACTTCCGGCGCGCCGGAACCGGTGG
>JAGXAO010000019.1 GCA_018971565.1 Rhodospirillales bacterium | reverse complement strand
GAGAGATGCCAGAGGCGCCGCGCCTCAAGCTGGCGTTCCACCAGTTTGGAATCCGTGGTGGCGCTGATGAGCGATGTGACCAGTAGCAGCAGGCTGACACAGGCGACTGCCACTGCGAGATCGCTTTTATCTGTGCCGGTGACAAAAAGCGCGGTGGACCATACTGTTCCTGGTGAGATTCTAAGCCCCGCCATGGCGATGAAGTGCAGGCCGCAAATGGCGGCGGCAAGCAACATGCCGGCCTGCACCGCCCCGGCAGCGCCCGCCTTTTGCATGGCGCGCATGGCAAGCGATACCGCCACAACGCCGTAAGCAAGGCTGGCCACCACGGCAGCCGGGCTGTAACCAAAACTACCCCGCAGGTCCATGGCCGACATGCCTATGAAGTGCATCGCCCCGATGGCGCCGCCCAGCAGCAAACCTGCCCAACCCCATACAAACCGCACCGCCGGGCGCCAGAGCAGCAACGCGAAGGCCGGGAGCGCCCCCACCACTGCCGCCAGAATCGAAAGCGCAGTACGAACGGCATTATAGTAAACCGGCAGGCCAGGATTAAAGGCGAGCATGGCGATGAAATGCGTGGCCCACACATCCGCCCCAAAGCACATGCACAGCGCCAGCAACCAGGACAAACGGCGAGCGCCATGCAGCACCACCGCCCGGCGCAGCACGATCATCACCGTGTAAGAACCGGTGAGGCAAAGCAGCAGAGCCAGCGCCACCAGAGCCAGACTGAACTGACTTGCCCATAGCAGCAAACCAGGCAAATAGAACCCACCCATCTGATTGCCCCCCCTCGCCGCAGATGAAACCCGACCCAAACTGGCACATACTGTTTAAGAAAATATTAGCGGCTGGGAGCATACCCGCCGCGGCCCGTTCTCGGGTACGAAACCTGCAAGACCCTACAGGCATGACCAGGCCAGCCGTATTCATCCTCCTCACCCGGAGACCGCATCCGCCAAAAAATGACCGATGCGCGTAAGATGTGCTCAAAAGTCAATGACATTTCCGCAAGATGGTCATTATACTCCAATTACAGCCGGAGAGGATTTCGGTTTGAAGCCGAGCAGGACATTACAACAGAGGGGTTTGGCGTTTGCTGGCTGAAGCGGTACCGGCAAGCCATACCGATGCCTGCCGCATTTTTCACCTCAGCGGCCGCGAATTGATGACCACAGCAGTAAGTTCCGTCCCGCGGGCCATACCGCGGGGCGCCGTTGCGCCTGCCCCCATGAAAGCCGGAGCCTTTGCATGAATGCTGCCCCTTCCAACCGCCACGACGTAAGGCTGGAAAATGTAACCAAACAGTTCGGAAGCTGGACAGCGGTGGACGATATCTCGCTCACCATTAAAGGGGGTGAGTTCTTCTCGCTGCTCGGCCCCTCGGGCTGCGGCAAGTCCACCACGCTTTCGATGATCGGCGGTTTTGAATCACCCAGCGCCGGGGCGATCCATCTCGGCGGTGAGGATGTGAGCCGCCAGCCCTCTTATAAGCGGGATGTGAACACAGTGTTCCAATCCTACGCCTTGTTTCCCCATCTAAATATCTTCGAGAATGTCGCTTTCGGGCTGCGGCGCAAGGGGCTGGCGAAAGCTGAGATTAGGACGCGCGTGCAGGAAATGCTGGCGCTGGTGGATCTGACAGGCTTTGCCGAACGCAAGCCTGGCCAGCTTTCCGGCGGCCAGGCGCAGCGCGTGGCCCTGGCCAGGGCGCTGGTGAATAAGCCAAAGCTTCTGCTGCTGGACGAGCCGCTGGGAGCGCTGGACCTGAAGCTGCGTAAGCAGATGCAGATAGAACTGAAGCGGATTCAAAATGAAATCGGCATCACCTTTCTGTTCGTGACACACGACCAGGAAGAAGCCATGGCGATGAGCGACCGGCTTGCTGTGATGTCCAAGGGCAAGATTGAGCAAGTGGGCACCCCAGCGGAGGTTTATGACCATCCCGCAACGGAATTCGTCGCCTCTTTCCTTGGCGCCTCGAATCTCATTCCCGGTGAGATGGTGGAGCGTAGTGCGGACGACGTGACGGTCAAGCTGGAGGATGGCGCGCTGGTAAAACTACCCGCACGCGCCCTGGCCGGCAGCAACAGCGCCAATGTGAAGATAGGCGTGCGGCCGGAAAAATTCCTGGTTCTGGCACCTGGCGAAAGCGAGGAGCCAGGCTGGAACGTGATTGAGGCCGTGGCGGGGGTTTCAGTTTATCTCGGTGTTAGCCGCCAATACATGATGGAAAGCAGAACGGGGCGGCCGCTTAGCGTCTATGCCCAGAATTTGGGCCGCGCCGGGGAGCTGGCCCCCGGCGCGAATGTGCGCCTGGCCTGGAACCCGGCACACACATTTGCCGTAGCTGCCAACCATACCCAACCGGAAGGAGAATACACATGAGCCAAGACGACCAGAACGGCCGGGACAATACCCAGGCATTCTACCGCGGGCTGACCCAGCCGCGCCTGACCCGGCAAAACTTTTTGCGCGGCTCCGGTGCCGCGTTGATGGCGGCCCTGGCCCCGCAGATCGCCCGGGCAGAAAAAGTGACCGACTGGAAAGCCTGGTGGGCCAAACAGGTACCGACCAAGGAGTTCGTATTCGCCAACTGGCCGCTTTATATCGACGTTTCATCCGATGGAAAAACGCACCCCACCCTCAATGCATTCACCAAACAAACCGGCATTAAGGTAACCTATGACGAAGTGATCCAGGACGACCCTTCCTTTTACGCGAAGGTGGCGCCGGTACTGAAATCCGGTTCGCCCACCGGTTACGACATGATCGTGATGACCGACGGCTGGTACCTCACCGAAATGCTGATGCAGAATTGGCTGGTGCCGCTCTGGCGTGAGAAAGTGCCGAATTTCGACAAATATGCCGGCTCCAGCGTGAAGAACCCGCCTTATGATCCCGGCAACAAGCACTCCATGGTGTGGCAGTCTGGCCTGACGGGCATCGGCTACAACCCAAAGCTGACCAAACGCGAGATCACCAGCATTGACGATCTCTGGGACCCCGCTTTCGCCGGGCATATCGGCATGTTTTCCGATGTAAATGAGATCGGCTCTTTTGGCATGTACAAGCTGGGGATCAACCCCACAACCTCCACCCCGGATGATTGGCAAAAAGCCGCCGCCGTTTTGCAAGACCAGAAAGCGAAAGGGCTGGTGCGGCAATATTACGACCAGAGCTACATCAACGCGCTGGAAAACGGTGATATCTGGATCACCATGGCGTGGTCTGGCGATATTTATCAGGCTAACGGCAAGGGCTATACCGACCTGAAATTCGTGGTGCCGAAAGAGGGCGCTACGATCTGGCACGACAATATGTGCATCCCCGTCGGCGCATCGAATCCGCTCTCGGCGCTGGACTGGATGAACTACTATTATACGCCGGAAGTGGCGGGGCTGGTTGAGGACTATGTGAACTATATCTGCCCGGTTCCGGCAGCGCAGGATTATATCCTGAACGTCATCAAGGACCCCGCGGTGGCGAACTCGCCGCTGGTGTTCCCGCCCGCCGACGAGCTTGCCAGGGTGCATGAATTCCGCGCCTTCACGAGCTATGCCGAGTATCAGCAATGGCTGAATACGTTCAATCCGGTCGTTCAAGGCTAAAGCGGAGATAAACCAATGCGGCGGCTGCGCGGAAAACTGGCTCCTTATCTGCTCAGCCTGCCGAGCTGGGTTTACCTCATCGTATTTTTTATTATCCCGCTTGCCTCGATGTTGGGTATGGCGCTGGCCGTGGGCGACCCGCTTTCCGGCTACACCATATCCGATAATTTTCAGGAGTTCGTGACGGGATTTACGAGCTACGAAGACGCTTTCGCGCGGTCGTTCTGGTACGGAACCGCATCCACCGTCATTACACTGGCGGTTGCCTATCCGGTGGCGTATTGGATCGCGTTTTATGGTGGGCGGCATAAAAGCACCTACCTGTTTCTTATCATGCTGCCGTTTTTCGTCTCTTTCGTTATTCGCGTGCTGGCCTGGGAGTTTATTCTCTCCGACCAGGGCTTTGTGCTTGGCCCGCTCAAGGCGATTGGACTGTTGCCGCAGAATTTCCATGTGCTCTCAACGCAATGGGCGGTGATCGGCGGGCTGGTTTACAACTCCTTCGCTTATTACGTGCTGCCGCTCTACGTGGTGCTGGAAAAGATCGACCGGCGATTGGTGCGCGCCGCGAACGATCTTTACGCCTCCCCCTCCACCGCCTTCATGAAAATCATTCTACCGCTCTCCGCACCGGGCGTGTTTGCGGGATTTCTGCTGGTGTTCGTGACCAATGTCGGTGACTTTGTGAACGCCGCACTGCTCGGCGGGCCGGGCACTTACATGATCGGCAATATCATCCAGGATTCGTTTTTTGAGAACCAGGATTACCCGATGGCAGCGGCACTTTCTTCCATATTGATGCTGATGCTGATGATCGCCATTCTGCTTTATTCCAAGGCGTTCGGCACCGAAGCCATTCAGGAGTATGCGGCATGAGCGCTACAATTTCGCCCCTGCCCTCCGTGCATAAGCCAAGCCGCCTGGGCGAACGGATTCTGGCCTGCTTCACCTGGGCGATGATCATCTACACCATGCTGCCCATCGGCGTGATGGTGGTGTTCAGCTTCAACTATGCCCCGGCCGGGCGCATCGCGCTCAACTGGCTGCATTTCACCTTTGCCAATTATCGCGACGCCTTCGGGATTCAGGATCTGACCGGCGCGCTCATTCATTCGCTGGAAGTGGCGGTGGGCAGTGCTGTTATTTCATCCATTATCGGTACGCCGCTTGCCTTGGCGCTGGCGCGTTACAGGTTCTGGGGCAAATCTGCGACTGACCTGGTCATCTTCGCGGATATCGCGGCCCCCGCCGTGGTGGTGGGTGCGTCACTGCTCTCCCTGTTTCTGGCATTGAACCTGCCGCGCGGGCTGCTGACGATTTTCATCGCGCATGTGGCCTTCAACCTCGCCTTCGCGGTGGTGGTGATCCGTGCCCGCGTTTCCGGGCTGGACCGCGCATTGGACCGCGCCGCGGCGGATTTGGGGGCGACACCCTGGGTGGCGTTCTGGACCGTGACCTTCCCGCTGATTCTGCCAGGCATTATCGGCGCTTGTATGCTGTGCTTCCTGCTCTCAATCGACGACCTGATTATTACATCCTTCGTCGCGGGGCAGACACTCACCTTCCCGCTCTGGGTTTATGGTGCGGTGAAAGTTGGTATGCCGCCGCAGGTGTTTGTGCTCTCCACCTTCATCTTCCTGGGCGGCATGGCGCTGGCGCTGGTGAATGTGGCGGTAACGCACCGCCGCGAGGCTGCAGCTTAAGGCGGATCAACCCGGCAGGAAATCCGGCACGGAGAAGTAACGCTCGCCCGTGTCGTAATTAAAACCAAGGATGCGAGACCCTGCGGGCAGTTCGGGCAGTTTCTTGGCGATGGCCGCCAGCGTGGCGCCGGAGGAAATACCAACCAGCAAACCCTCCTTGGCAGCGGAACGGCGCGCATAATCCTTGGCGGCATCGCCTTCCACGGTGATGATGCCATCGATGGCCGCGGGGTGGAAATTGTCCGGCACGAAACCAGCGCCAATGCCCTGGATGGGGTGCGGCGAGGGCGAGCCGCCAGAGAGCACCGGCGAGGCGGCGGGCTCCACCGCGAACACTTTTAAATTAGGCCAATGCTTTTTCAGCGTCTCGGCGCAGGCGGTGACGTGCCCTCCGGTGCCGACACCGGAGATGATGACATCCAGCCCTTCCGGGAAATCTGCCAGAATTTCCTGCGCGGTGGTGCGGGCATGAACCTCGATATTCGCCGGGTTCTCAAATTGTTGCGGAATAAAAGCGCCGGGGTTCTGCTCTTGCAGCTCCTGGGCGCGGGCGATGGCGCCTTTCATGCCCTTCTCTTTCGGCGTGAGGTCGAAAGTGGCGCCGTAGGCCTGCATCAGCCGACGGCGTTCGATGGACATGCTCTCCGGCATCACCAGAATGAGCTTGTAGCCCTTTACCGCCGCCACCAGAGCCAGGCCCACGCCGGTATTGCCAGAGGTGGGCTCGATGATGAGTCCGCCAGACTTCAGCAGCCCGTCACGTTCCGCCGCCTCGATCATCGAGAGCGCGATACGGTCCTTGATCGAGCCGCCAGGATTACCGCGCTCGGATTTCACCCAGACATTGGCCTCAGGAAACAAGCGAGAGAGACGGATATGTGGCGTGTTGCCAATGGTATCCAGAACGGAGCTGACCGGCATGTTTATCTCCTGGCGTTTTCCGTTATGTCGCGCCGATACGCACGCGGCGCAAGGGTATGGCTCAGCCTGCCTCCAGCGCCCGCGCAAGCGAGCGGCGCAACAACTGCCCTGGTTGATGTGGCTTGGCCAAGGCGGCGGCAAACTGTGCGGGGTTGTGTTCCGCAGGGGTTTCGAAGCTGGTGAAACCGCAGGCGATTAAAAAGGCAAACTGATCCGGCAGAAAATGGCCGGTGGCACGAAGGTCGCCCTTATAGAAATGGCGTTCCCGCAGGGCGCGAGCGGTGGTGAAACCCCGGCCGTCACGGAACTTTGGAAATTCCACGGCGATGACGGCAAGCCCGGCCAAACGCGGCAAAACTTCTTCGAGGCTGCCGCCGGGCGCCAGAACCACATCCGGCTCGGCGGCGGAAATTTCTTCCGCCCTGGTGTTAATGAGTGGCATAAATGGCCCCTTTGAACGGCTCGGCGCCCAGGCGCCTGTAGGTGTCGATGAAACGCTCGCCGGTCTCGCGCAGCTTCAAATAAGCTTCCATCAGCGCCTCGATCGCATCCGGCACCTTCGCGGTGGGCACGGCCGGGCCGATGATCTTGCCGATAGCGGCTTTTTCGTCCGCCGCACCGCCGAGGGTGATCTGATACACCTCCTCGCCGTTTTTATCGACGCCCAGCAACCCGATATGGCCCACATGATGATGCCCGCAGGCATTGATGCAGCCCGAGATATTCACATGCAGCGTGCCGATTTCGTGCTGCTTCGGCGCCAGCCGCTCGGCGATACGCTGCGCCAGGGGAATGGACCGCGCCGTGGCCAAAGCGCAATAATCCATGCCGGGGCAGGCGATGATATCCGTAACGAGCCCGATATTGTCTGTCGCCAGCCCGGCCTGCACCAGATCCTTGAACAAAGCTGGCAGATCATCCTTGGCCACATGCGGCAGCACCAGATTTTGCACATGGGAGACACGAACCTCACCCAGCGAATATTTATCCGCAAGGTTCGCCACCACATCCATCTCATCGGCACTGGCATCACCCGCGATGCCGCCCACTGGCTTCAATGAGATAACCGCGGAGATATAGCCGGGTTGCTTGTGCGGATGCGTATTCTGCTTCACCCAGCGGGCAAGCGCGCGGTCGTCCAGCAGGGCTGATTTCAGAACACCTGTGTCTTGCCTGGGGAATTCCGGCACAGGGAAACGCGCGGCCACCGCCTGCACCATCTCATCGGTCAGCAGGCAGTAACCGGCGGCCATGCTTGCATATTCATCCTCGACCATCTTGATGAAGGCTTCCGGCTTCATCTCGCGGATGAGGATTTTGATGCGGGCTTTGTACATGTTGTCGCGCCGGCCAAGGGCGTTGTAGACGCGCAGGATAGCCTCGCAATAGCGTAGCAATTCCGGCACCGGCAGATCTTCGCGCAATTGTACGGCCACGTAAGGGGTGCGCCCCAGCCCGCCACCAGCGAAGATGCGGAATACCGGCGCGCCCGCCGCGTCACGGTAAGCCTCGATCCCGATATCATGCACACGCACCGCCGCGCGGTCGTGCCCGGCGCCGACGATGGCGATTTTGAACTTGCGCGGCAGATAGGTGAATTCCGGATGGTCCGTGGACCATTGGCGGATGATTTCCGCATAGAGACGCGGATCCACAATCTCATCCGCCGCCGCCCCGGCAAATTCGTCCGTGGTGGTGTTTCGGATGCAGTTGCCGCTGGTCTGGATGCCGTGAATATCAGCCTCCGCCAAAGCCGCCAGCGCATCCGGCACATCCTCCAGCCGCAGCCAGTTGAACTGGATGTTCTGGCGGGTGGTGAAATGGCCATAGCCACGGTCGTAGTGCCGGGCCACATAGGCAAGCTGGCGCAACTGCGTAGCGCTGAGCACGCCGTATGGAATGGCAATACGCAGCATATAGGCGTGGAGTTGCAGATACACGCCATTCATCAGCCGCAGCGGCTTGAACTCGTCTTCAGTCAGTTCGCCCTTGCGGCGGCGCTCCACCTGCTCGCCAAACACCGTTGCGCGCTGGCGCAGAAAGTCCCGGTCATATTCATCGTAGCGGTAAATTCCGGCGAAGGGTGAGGATGAGCTGGCCGAGGGCAGTGGCGGCAATGGCTCCGCGCCATCGCGCCATACGCCCGCGGGAAGATCCGCTCGTACTGAAGGGCCACGCGCGCGGATCTGCTCGCGGTGCGCAACCGGGAAGAGCATGCCGCCCTCGCGCGTTACCTCAACGGCGCGGATATCCACCACATGCAGCTCTGCATCCGCCGGGTTGGCCTGCGCCAATGCCGCTTCCAGCCCGGCCTCGTCATAGCCTACCGCCTGGCCCACCAGCTCGGCCCACCCCTTGGGCCCGGCAAACCAAACGGATATACCATCCGCCAGCCGGTTTCCTGTGATCACATGCAACGCCATATCCAGGTCCGCTCTCTTGCTCATAAACGCCGCGCCGGTAAAAAATTCCCCGCCAACGGCGGCGCGAGCCTTGGCAAGAAACAAATTTCTAGCACACCGAATTTGGATTGAAAAATCTTGGGCGAATTTGCTCCCGGTTAATGCCGCCGCACCAACACTTTCCACTGGCGCACGAAAAGCCGAAAACTTAATCCCACCGCGCATAACAGCACCGCCTTGCCGGCGGCTATTTGCCCGCCCGTTTACAGCCTGCCGCTGCTGCTTTAGCCTGCTGGGCTAAACACCAACCGCTTCAGGCCAAAGCCGATGGGTATTAACGACCAGAAACCTGAAATCACCGTTACGGCGCAAACCAGCGCCTCCAACCTCGCGGCCATCGTCGCTGGGTTGCGCCATTCACGCGAGGTGACCCACAAGATCCGTTATCAGGGCCATGTGCGGGAACTCCCCTCCCGCGAGGCGCTGGAGCGCATCCGCGACGGGCTGTTCGCCGCGTTGTTCCCCAGCCATTACGGTTGCCCGGATTTGACGGACGAGACGATCGATTATTTTGTCGGACTCACCCTTACCCGCACCCTGGCTTCACTTACCGAGCAAGTGCGCCGGAGCCTGCTGTTTTTGGCGCCAGAGAACAAAGCCCGCTTCGAGGAAGCCGAATGTGCCGCCTGCGACATCGTGCGCGATTTCGCGGCACAGCTTCCGGCCATCCGCACCGCTTTGGTGGCCGATTTGAAAGCCGCTTATGCGGGCGACCCCGCTGCGACCTCTCTGGCTGAAGTGCTGTTGTGCTACCCAGGGATGCGGGCCGTGATTCACCACCGCCTGGCCCATGCGCTCCACAAATTGGGCGCGCCTTTGGTGCCGCGGCTGCTGGCCAGCATCTCGCAAACCGAAACCGCCATCGATATTCACCCTGAAGCGCAGATTGGCCCCAGCTTCTTCATCGATCACGGTATTGGCGTTGTTATAGGCCAGACCGCGATCATCGGTGAAAATGTACGGCTTTACCAGCATGTAACGCTGGGGGCGAAACGTTTTACCGAAGATGCCTCTGGCGCGTTGGTAAAAGGCGAGCCGCGCCACCCGATCATCGAGGATAATGTGGTGATCTATGCGGGAGCCACAATTCTGGGCCGGGTGACAGTGGGGCGGGATTCAGTAATCGGCGGCAACGTGTGGCTTACCCGTTCCGTGCCGCCAAGCAGTTTTGTAAGCCAGGCACAAAACCGGCTGGCGGAAGAAGAATAACGCTCCGCCAGGCGGCCTTAAGCCCCTATTGTTCGATCTGGCTTACATCCCGCACCGCGCCTTTGGCGGCGTTGGTTGTCATGGCCGCATAGGCCCGCAGCGCCGGAGTGACATTGCGCTTGCGCGGCTCAGCCGGTTTCCACCCCTTCGCATCCTGCGCGGCACGGCGCCCTGCCAGCACAGCCTCCGGCACGTTCAGCGTGATGCCACGGTTGGGAATATCGATCAGGATCTCATCGCCGGTTTCCACCAGCCCGATCAACCCGCCTTCGGCTGCTTCTGGCGAGACATGGCCGATAGAAAGCCCTGACGTGCCGCCGGAGAAGCGGCCATCGGTGATCAGCGCGCAGGCTTTGCCGAGACCCTTGGATTTGAGATAGCTGGTGGGGTACAGCATCTCCTGCATGCCGGGGCCGCCTTTCGGCCCCTCATAGCGGATCACCACAACCTCGCCCGCCTTCACCTGGCCGTTCAGGATGGCGGAGACCGAGGCGTCCTGGCTTTCGAACACCCGCGCGGTGCCATGGAAGGTGAGGATGCTTTCATCCACACCCGCGGTTTTCACGATACAGCCTTCCGGTGCGAGATTGCCGAACAGCACCGCCAGCCCGCCATCCTTCGAGAATGGATGCTCGGCCGAGCGGATCACGCCGGTCTGGCGGTCGGTATCCAGCTCGTCCCAGCGCTCGCTCTGGCTGAAGGCAACCTGGGTGGGCACGCCGCCAGGGGCGGCGCGGAAGAAATTTTTCACATCCTCGGAATTGGTGCGGGTGATGTCCCAGCGGTTCAACGCCTCGCCCATGGTTTTGGCATGCACGGTCGGCAGGGAGGTATCGATCAACCCGGCCCTCTCCAGCTCCCCCAGGATGGACATGATGCCCCCCGCCCGATGCACGTCTTCCATATGCACATCGTTCTTCGCCGGGGCCACCTTGCACAGGCAGGGCACGCGGCGGGAAAGCCGGTCGATATCCGCCATGGTGAAATCCACCCCGCCTTCCTGCGCGGCGGCCAGCAGGTGCAGCACGGTGTTGGTGGAGCCTCCCATGGCGATATCCAGGCTCATCGCGTTTTCGAACGCTTTGAAGCTGGCGATGCCCCGCGGCAGGGCGGTTTCGTCATCCTGCTCGTACCAGCGCCGGGCGAGATCCACGATCACATGCCCGGCCTCGCGGAACAGTTTTTCACGGTCCGCGTGGGTTGCCAGGGTGGAGCCATTGCCGGGCAGGGAAAGCCCCAAAGCCTCGGTAAGGCAGTTCATGGAATTGGCGGTGAACATGCCGGAGCAAGAGCCGCAGGTGGGGCAGGCCGAACGCTCAATCGCCTTCACCTCTTCATCCGAATAGCTGTCATCGGCGGCCACGACCATGGCATCCACTAGGTCCAGCGCGCGTTTGGCGCCCTTTATCACCACCTTGCCCGCTTCCATCGGCCCGCCGGAGACGAACACGCTGGGGATGTTAAGGCGCAATGATGCCATCAACATCCCCGGCGTGATCTTGTCGCAATTGGAAATGCACACCATCGCATCCGCGCAATGGGCGTTGACCATATATTCCACCGAATCCGCGATCAGCTCGCGCGAGGGCAGCGAGTAGAGCATGCCGTCATGCCCCATGGCGATGCCGTCATCCACCGCGATGGTGTTGAATTCTTTGGCCACACCGCCCGCCGCCTCAATCTCGCGCGCCACCAGCTGGCCGAGATCCTTCAAATGCACATGGCCGGGCACGAACTGGGTGAAGGAGTTGACCACGGCGATGATCGGCTTGCCGAAATCCGCATCCTTCATGCCGGTGGCGCGCCACAACCCGCGCGCGCCCGCCATGTTGCGGCCATGGGTGGTGGTACGGGAACGATAGGCGGGCATCGCGGCTTCTCCGAAAATCTGGCGTTTTCCTTTAAGTAGGCTTGTTGCCGCAAAAGGTAAAATGCCACACCGCGCGGGCCGCTAGAACGGGAGCGGCCACTGGGGGCGTCATCGCCGAGCCCTGTCTGCGCCATCCCGTTCGTCTCTCCACGCCTGCAAAACACAGGTTTTTTGTGACTTTTGGGCGGCAAATGCCGCAAATTTCGATTGAAGGCTCGGGCCATGCCATGCAATTGCCTCAATTGTGCCTAACGAATAATTCATGGAACCGACCGCCCCCTCGCCCCGCCGGGCGGCCCGCCTGCTGTTTTCCTATCTGCCGATGGCGCTGCTTGCCGGGCTTTTGAGCGCCTGCGCCGCCCGGCCCGTGCCCGGCCCGCAGGCCAGCATCGCCCCGCCTGCTCCGGCGCCAGCCCCGCCTCCACCCCCGTTTATGGTGGCCGCTGGCCCGGCCATCACCGGCACCGCCTCCTGGTATCGGCCCGGCCCGCATCTGCACCGCACCTGCACCGGCGACTATTTTACCGGCCGGGCGATGACCGCCGCCTCACATACCATTCCGCTAGGCACCCGTGTGCGCGTGGCATTGCTGGATGATACAAGCCGCTCGGTTGTGGTGAAGGTGGATGATTGCATGCCGCGCGGCCGCCGGATTCTCGACCTTTCGGAAGGTGCGGCCGAGGATCTGGGAATTATGAACGCGGGCATCGCCCGGGTGAGCGTAACCCCGGTGAGGCTGGTGGACAGCCAGTAAGCGCGGTTACGCCTTGCGGAGCAGAAACAGCCCTTGCTCACCAAAGAGATTCGCAAGCCGCGGGAAGCGGCGCCACGGCGCGCGCAGGCCCTGCTCATCGGCCGCCAGCCAATCCTCCACCACATAACCATCCATTTCGCATAAGGCGAAAAAATCCTTGATGGTGCAGGGGTGGATGTTCGGCGTTTCATACCACATGCGGTTCCACCCGGCGGTCATCGGCATCCGCCCGCGTGTGAGAAGTTGCAGGCGCAGACTCCAATGCCCGAAATTGGGAAAGGAGACGATGGCGTGGGTGGAGATGCGCAGCATCTGGCGCAGCACCTCGCGCGGCTTTTCTACCGCTTGCAGCGTGCGGGAGAGAATCACGTAGTCGAACGCATGGTCCGGGTAGGTCACCAGTTCGGTATCGGCGTCGCCCTGCATCACCGGCAGGCCATGGGCGATAGCACGCTGCACCTCTTCCATGTCGATCTCGATGCCGCGCGCATCACAGGTTTTTGCCTGGGTGAGATGCTCGATGAGCTGGCCCTCGGCACAGCCTACATCCAGCACCCGCGAGCCAGGCTGCACCATCCCGGCGATCAGCGCCAGATCGACGCGGATCTTCCGCTCGCCGCTCATGCAAGCCCCGCATGTTCAGCGCAACCGGCAAGAAACCCGCGCAAGGTGGCATGAAAATCCGGCTCATCCAGCAGAAAAGCATCGTGCCCCTTGCCGGACTGCACTTCCACGAAAGACACGTTCACCGCAGCATGGTTCAGCGCGCGTGCGATGGCGCGGGATTGCGCGGTGGGAAACAGCCAGTCTGACGAGAAGGAAACGAGCAGGAACCGCGCCTTCACACCACGGAAGGCATCGGCCAGCGCCCCGCCATGCTCGGCCGCCATGTCGAACAGGTCTGTCGCCTTGGTGATGGTGAGATAGGAATTCGCATCGAACCGCTGCACGAAGCTGGAACCCTGATATTGCAGATAGCTCTCCACCGCGAACTGTTCGCCAAGCGTCGAAAGCCCCTCGGCGTTTTGCAGCTTGCGGCCGAATTTCTGGGTCAGCGCTTCTTCCGAGACATAAGTGATGTGCGCTGTCATCCGCGCCACGGCAAGGCCGCGTTCCGGGCGTACGCCCTCGGCCCAGTAATTGCCGTTACGAAAGCAGGGGTCGGCGAAGATCGCCTGCCGGCCGATCTCATGAAAGGCGATGTTCTGCGCGGAATGGTAATAAGCAGCCGCGATGGGCACGGCGGCGAACACCATTTCCGGAAACTGCACCGCCCAGGAGAGCACCTGCATGCCGCCCATGGAGCCGCCAACAACCGCGAACAGCTTGCCAATGCCGAAATGCTCAACCAGGCGCTTTTGCACCCGCACCATGTCGTCGATGGTGATAACCGGAAAATCCGTACCCCACAGCGCGCCGGGCTTTTCCGCATGTGGCGAACGCGGGCCGGTGGAGCCCATGCAGCCACCCAGAACATTGGCGCAGATGACGAAATATTTTTCCGTGTCGATCGCAGCCCCTGGCCCCACCACGCTGTTCCACCAGCCGGGGCGGCCGGTTTCGGGGTTCTGCTCGGCCACGTACTGGTCCCCCGTAAGGGCGTGGCAAATGAGAATGGCGTTGCTCTTTCCGGCATTCAAGCTGCCATAGGTCCGGTAAGCCACCGTCACGCTGGGCAGCACGCGACCGCAATCCAGCGCCACACCTTCGGGGAAGGTGACACTCTGATGCGGAAAATCCGTGCCGGCCGGGGTCTGGTCCATCCTGCCCCGCATATGCGCTGGCGCACCCCGTGGCGCAATCCCCATGGCGGTATGGAAGAACCCCGCCCTGATACAGCTTGGCGTGAAGGCTTGTGATGAGGTATCTAACGCCGCGATGAATGACATCTCCCCCCCAGCCTTGCGCCTGGCCGAACTGCGCACCGAACTAGACGGGATCGACGACCAGATTCACGATCTGCTGATGAAACGCGCCAAGGTGGTGGAGAGCGTGGCATCCGAGGGCGGCAAGACAGGCATCAAAATCCGCCCAGGGCGGGAAGCCATCATCCTGCGCCGCTTGCTGGCCCGCCACCAGGGGGCTTGGCCCGCCCAGGCCGTCATCCGCATCTGGCGGGAAATGTTCGGCGCAGCGCTGATCATCGAAGGCGGCCAGACCATGGCGGTATGCGACGGCGAGAACGCCGAGACCCGGCTTGCCTTGGCCCGCGAGCATTTTGGCCCGCTTACCCCGGTGCGCCGCCACCATAACCCGGCACAAACCCTGGCGGACCTGACGCGTGAGGACGGCGCGCAGCTTGCCGTACTGCCGCCGTTGGCCGAGGGAGATGACGCCCATGGTGGCTGGTGGCCCATGCTGGCCGCCAATGGCCGCTTACGGCTCTATATCATCGCCAAAATTCCGTTCTGGACCCGCCGGGCGGAGGGGCTGCCAACAGGTGAAGCCTATGTGGTGGCGGCCGTGCCGCCGGATGCCAGTGGCAACGACCGTGGGCTGATTCTGCTGAGTTTCAACACCGATTCCTCCCGCACCAGGATGATTGAACAAGTGGCCGCCGCAGGGTTTGAACCCGGCCCGCTTTGGGTGAAACGCCTGCCGGGCGATTCGCGGTTGCTGGCAATGGTTGAGGTAGAAGGGCTGGTGAGCGACGACGACCCGCGCCTAGCCGCGATTGCCGGGCTGGATGTGCCGCCGCAAGTGGCTGGCGGCTATGCGATGCCGGTCAGTGAGACAAACTGAGGTGAGCAAACCCGTGGCCCGGCCGGAGATTTTCTCCGTGGCCGCCTATGTCGGCGGCGAATCCAAACTGGCGGGCTTTGAGAAACCTCTCAAGCTTTCCTCCAACGAGGGCGCGTTCGGCCCGCCCCCAGGCGCCTTGCGGGCCATTGCCGAAGCCGCCGCCAATATGCACCGCTACCCGGATGGAGGTGCCGCGAAACTGCGCCAGGCGTTGGGTAAGAAATTTGGTCTTGACCCGGAACGGATTGTCTGCGGCAACGGCTCGGATGAAATTCTCACCTTGCTCATCCAATCCTATGGCGGGCCGGGCACGGAACTGATCATGAGCGAGCATGGGTTCTCGATTTATGAGATTTCCGGCAAGCTTGCGGGCTGCACGGTGCTGAAAGCGGCTGAGAAAGACCTCACCACGGATGTAGACGCGATTCTGGCGCTGGTTTCTCCCGCCACGCGGATGGTGTTCATCGCCAACCCCAACAACCCCACCGGCACGATGCTCGGCCAGGGCGAAATGGAACGGCTACGCAACATCTTGCCAAAGCATGTGCTGCTGGTGCTGGATGCGGCATATTCAGAATATGTGGAGCGCGCGGATTATGATGCCGGGGTGAAGCTGGTGGATGCCGGTGAGAACACGGTTATGACCCGCACCTTCTCGAAAATTTTCGGCATGGGCGGCGCGCGCCTTGGCTGGGGCTACGCACCGCCCGCCATCATCGACGTGCTGAACCGTGTGCGCCCGCCCTTCCCAGTGAATAACTTTGCCGCCGCCGCCGGTATTGCAGCACTTGAGGAGCCAGGCTGGCTGGAAATGAGCCGCGCGCATAACAGTACCGAACGGCGCCGCCTGACCGAGCGGCTGACCCAGGCCGGGCTGAAGGTTATCCCGTCCGAGGCAAACTTCATCCTGGTAGATTTTTCCACGGTGGAACGCGCCAGTGCGGCGGATGCGCATTTGCGTAAACATGGCATCATCGTACGACAGGTAAAATCCTATGGTTTGCCGCATTGCCTGCGAATCACCATCGGCACCGTGGAAGAGTGCAATCTCGTTGCGGAACTCCTGAGCGATTTCAGTCATGGTTGAGCCATTGTTCAACCGTTTGGTGCTCATCGGCATCGGCCATATCGGCGCCTCCATCGCCGGCGGGCTCCGGCTGCATCCCGGCATTGTGGGGCATCTGGTCATCTCAGACGCTGACCCCGCGCATCTTGCCCGCGCCGAAGCGCTAGGCCTGGGCGATGAATACGTCGCCGATGCGGCGGCGGCGGTGAAGGGCGCGGATGGCGTGATTCTATGCACGCCGGTCGGCAGCTTCGCCGCCATCGCGGAAAAAATCGCCCCGCATCTCGCCCCCGGCTGCGTGCTGTCGGATGTCGGCTCCACCAAAGGCTCCGTTATCCGCGATGTCAGCCCCTTCGTGCCGGAGGGCGTGCATTTTGTTCCCGCGCACCCGATGGCCGGCACGGAATTCTCCGGCCCTGATGCCGGCCTGCCCAACCTGTTTGAAGGCCGCTGGTGCCTGCTCACCCCGGAAGCCGGAACCAGCGAGGCGGCGATTGGAAAGATCGAGACTCTCTGGCAGACCCTGGGTGCCCGCACCGCGCGCATGGATGCCGCACATCACGACCGGGTGCTCGCCATCGTGTCACATTTGCCGCATCTCATAGCCTTTACCATCTGCGGCACGGCAGATGACCTCGCGGATGAAACCCGCGACGAGGTTCTGCAATTCGCCGCCACCGGCTTCAGGGATTTCACCCGCATCGCGGCGTCAGATCCGGTGATGTGGCGGGATATTTTCATCAACAACAAGGATGCGCTGCTGGAAATGCTGGCGCGCTTCTCCGAGGATGCCCAGGCCATGGCGCGCGCGGTGCGCTGGGGCGATACCAACTATATCGAGGACCGGATCAACCGCAGCCGCAAGATCCGCAAGAATCTTATCGACATCAAACAAGCCTGAGGAAACGCCTTCATGATCGTGGATATCCGTACCTATAAATTCCAACCCGGCAAGATGAATGCCTGGTTGAAACTCTACGAGGAACACGCTTGGCCGTTGCAAAAAAAGCATCTGGGCGATTGCCTGGGTTTCTACACCACCATCGAGGGCGCGTTGCACCAGGTGGTGCATATCTGGCGCTATGAAAGCCAGGCGGACCGCGAGACGCGCCGCAACGCGCTGGCGCAGGAGCCGGGCTGGACAACATTCCTCACCGAAGTCGCGAAGCTGGACGGCTTCATTTCCATGGAAAACAAGCTCGCGAAGGAAACGCCCTTCTTCAGCGCCAGATAACCATGCAGAGCACCGCCATCATCATCGCAGCGGGGCTGGGCACGCGGATGAAATCCGCCATGCCGAAAGCCGCGCATAAAATCGCGGGCCAGCCGATGCTGTCTCACCTCATCCGCGCGGCGGAGCAGGTGTTCGACCGCATCGCCGTCGTGGTGGGGCCGGGCATGCAGGTGCTGGAACAGCTCGCCGCCCCGCACGCGGTGGCCGTGCAGGCCGAACGCCTGGGCACGGCCCACGCCACGCTGCAGGCCGAGGCGTTTTTCGGTGAAGGCCCCGTGGCAGTGTTCTATGCCGACAACCCGCTGGTCTCTGTGGAAACCATGCGCGCTTTGCTGGCGCGGCTGGCCCAGGGCGATGCTGGGCTGGTGCTGCTGGGCATGACCCCGCCGGATGCCGGAAAATATGGCAGGCTGGTGATGGAGGGCGCTTATCTCTCTCGCATTGTTGAATACGCGGATGCGAACGAGGCAGAACGCGCCATAGGCTTTTGCAATGCGGGCGGCATGGCGGCACTCGGCACGGATATGCGGGACTGGCTGGCACAGGTTGGCAACAACAACAGCAAAGGTGAGTTTTACTTAACCGACATCGTCGCCATCGCCCGCACCGAGGGCATGAACGTCGCTGCGATCAACGCCCCGTTCGATGAATGCATGGGGGTGAATTCCCGCGCCGAGCTGGCGCAGGCCGAAGCCGCCTTTCAAACCTGTGCGCGCGCACGCTTCATGGCCGGGGGCGTAACCCTGCTGGCCCCGGAGACAGTGTTCTTCTCGGCTGATACCGAGATCGGCGCGGATACGGTTATCGGCCAACATGTGGTGTTTGGCCCCGGCGTACAGGTGGACGGCAATGTCGAGATCAAGGCGTTTTCCCACCTGGAAGGCTGCGTGGTGCGTTCCGGCGCCATCATCGGCCCTTATGCACGGCTGCGCCCCGGCGCCGAAATTGGTGAGGACGTGCATATCGGCAATTTCGTGGAAGTGAAGGCGGCGAAGCTGGGCCGGGGGGTCAAAGCCAATCACCTCACCTATCTGGGCGATTCAGAAATCGGCCCCGGCACGAATATCGGCGCCGGCACCATCACCTGCAATTACGATGGCAAAGCCAAGCACCGGACCAAAATCGGCGCGAACGCCTTCATCGGCTCCAATACCGCCCTGGTGGCGCCGGTTTCAGTGGGCGATGGCGCACTGGTTGCCGCCGGGTCGGTCATCAACCAGAATGTGCCAGATAACGCGCTGGCGCTGGGCCGCGCCCGGCAGGTGAACAAACCTCTTAAGCGGTAAGTGCCGTGTTACGAAAGATGTAGCGCGTGGAACAGCTTGGCGCTGGCGGGCAGCACCCGCATCACCGCATGGCGGTCAAGCAGAATCACCGCAAGAATCAACAGAACCAGCAGCGGCGCGATAAGGCGCGGGCTTGCCTTTGGCCGACGCCGGGGAGCCCCTGCGGGCTCCAACTCCATTTCGTTGTTGCGCGCGGCGCGCACAAGGTCGGCAAAGCGGTCCGCCTCGGTTGTGGCAGGGGGTTCCGGAGGCAAAGCTGTCTCGTCCTGGTGAGGATGGTTTTGCGCCTCGTCTCTTAACGCCGCCTGCACCTCGGCCTTCGCCTCGTAGTCGCTAGGCTGGCCAAAGCGGCGGCCCAGCGCCTCATCAACCTCGGGAACAGGAAAAGGGTCATCCTGATCTGATGGCGGTTGCACGGGGGTTACGGTAGCCATTTCCGCCGGGTCTGCAACCAGGAAATGCCAACCATGGCCGCATTGCCCGCAACGCAAGCGGCGGCCAACGCTGCCGATCAGCTTATCGGGAACGTCGTAGAGGGCTTGGCAATCAGGGCAAACGATCCGCATTGCGTCCTATCGAATGGCATTTTTACCGTACTGCCGCAATAACATGAACGGCAAGCCGCGGCATTTACCGCAAATAAATGCCCCCTGCGTCTTGCCGGGATGCTGCTTATCACGGCACTAGAAGCCCATGGGGGATCAAGCCTGATGGTCCGATTCGAAGATGTCTGGCTGCGCTACCGGCACGCTGACCGCGCGCCTGAGGCCGAGGCGCTGCGCGGCATCAGCTTCGAGATCGAGGATGGTGGTTTTCGCTGGCTTACCGGCCCATCCGGCGCGGGCAAAACCAGCCTGCTCAAGCTCATCTATCTGGCCGAGCACCCGGCGCGCGGACGCATCGAGATTCTTGGCTCGCGCGCAGCGCGCATCACCCGGCGGGAGGCAGCCTTGCTGCGCCGGCGGATTGGTGTGGTCTATCAGGATTTCCGGCTGCTGCCGCAGCTCGACGCTTACGACAACGTCGCCCTGCCGATGCGCCTGGCCCGCCGGAGCGAGGCGCAGGTGCGCGCGGACGTGGATGAAATTTTACGCTGGGTCGGCCTTGCCCACCGGCTGCACGCGCGGCCGGATGAACTTTCCGGTGGCGAGCAGCAACGCATCGCTATTGCCCGCGCGGTGGTGGCACGCCCAAAATTGCTGGTGGCAGATGAGCCGACGGGGAATCTGGATAACGAACAGGCCGAGCGGCTGATGCTGCTGATTACGGCGCTGAACAAGCTCGGCACCACCGTGATTGTGGCGACGCATAATACCGCGCTGGTGGAACGCTACCCCTTTCCGCGGCTTAGCCTGGAACATGGAAGGCTGGTGCATGATGGCTAGGCGCCGGGGCGACCTGCTGGGCCTGCGCGCGGCACTTTCAGACCGGTTGCTGCCGGTGCTGGTGGGGGCGATGAGCTTTCTGGCGGCCCTGGCCGTTGGCGGTGCCCTGGCTTGCGCTACCCTGGCCGCAAGCTGGCAGGGTGATACGGAAGCCGCGTTAACCATTCAGGTACCACAGCCCAATGACCCCGACGCCGCCAATGACGGCACGCGCCTGGCCGCCGTGCAGCGCGCTCTCGCCGTGAACCCTGATGTGCAGGGCGAAGCGATAATGAGCGAGGCGGAGATGAACCGGCTGATTGCCCCCTGGCTCGGTAGCGACGCCGCCTCGCTCGGGCTTTCATTGCCAGCCGTGATCACAGCACAATGGGAAGGCGAAGGCAGTGCGGATGAGCTTGCTACCCAGCTCCAGCAGGCAAGCCCCGGCACGCTGGTGAAAACCGGTGCTATCTGGGCGCAGCGTGTGGCAGCCCTTACCACCAGCCTGCAGGCATGCGCGCTGGCGGTGCTACTGGTGGTGGCGCTGGTGGCGGCCGCCGTGGTGGCGGTGGCCACACGCTCGGGCCTTGCCCAGCTGCGCGAAACCATAGACACCGTGCATGGGCTTGGCGCGTTGGATTCTGACATTGCCGGGCGTTTCGCCACACGGGCCATCTGGCTGGCGCTGGGTGGTTCGGCCGGCGGCACGCTGCTGGCTTTGCCCATGCTGGCCTGGCTGGCCTGGCTGGCCGCACCCTTCACCGGCCCGGCCCGGCTTGGCGGCTTTTTCAACCTGCCGCCCGCTTTGCTGGTACTGGTGCCACTGCTGCCGGGCATGGCGGCACTTATCGGCTGGGTTACAGCGCAGCTCACCGTGCGTGGCTGGCTGCGGCACCTGCCCTGATGGCCCGCTCGCGCCGCCGCCGCGCATTCCTCCCGCGGCTGTTCACCCGGCTGGCATTGCTGGTTGGCGGCCTTTGGAGCCTGGGGTTTCTTATCTATCTCGGCGCCGTCTTTACGTCTGCGCCGCCCAACCCGCTGCCGCCAGCCGATGGCATTGTGGCCCTGACCGGTGGGGATGACCGGATCAGCGAGGCGCTTGCCTTGCTGGCCGCGCATGAGGCGCCGCTGCTGCTGATCTCGGGGGCTGGCAAAGGTACTTATCTGGGTGATTTCACGCAGGATGACCGCACCGCCGCCACCCGCTACGCCAATGCCATTACCGTGGGCCATATGGCCACCACCACCCACGATAATGGCTTGGAAACCGCCGCCTGGGCCAAAGCGCATAACATGCACGCGCTTATCATTGTTACGGCGGATTACCACATGCCACGGGCACTGCTGGAAATTGGCCATGCACTGCCCGGCATACGGCTGATACCGGACCCGGTGCGGCCGCCGGCAATGCGCAACGGCCTAAGCTGGCCGACCCTGCGCCTGCTTGCCTCTGAATACAGCAAATATCTGGTTGTGCGCGCCGGGCTGGGCAGCCTGTTCAGCGACAGCGCCTCGGGAAATTACTGACTAAATGCAGCCGCTCCGATCTTTCGCCTTTAACGCCGTGCTCTGGGCCAGCGGGGCCATGCTCAGCCTGTGGTGCATTCTCATCGGCCGGTATCTGCGGGATGGCGTTTTGCACGCCGCGCGGCGGTGGGCGCGCATAAGCCTTTGGGCGCTGCGCGTGTTCTGCCGTATCACCATCCAGCCCTCGGGGCTGGAGCTGGTACCGGAGAGCGGCTGCGTGATCGCCGCCCAGCATCAATCGGCGCTGGATATTCTGATCTGGCTCACGCTGCTGCCCCGCCCCGCTTTTGTGTTTAAAACAGAGTTGCGGCGTATCCCGCTATTTGGGCCGATGCTTGAACCGGGCGGGATGATTCCGGTGGACCGGGGCGGCGGGCGCAAGGCGCTGCTGGAGATGGTCGAAGGCGCGCGCCAGGCAGTGGCGGATGGACGGCAAGTGGTGATTTTCCCCGAAGGCACGCGCGTGCCGCATGGCGTGAGGAGGGAGTTGCGGCACGGCATTGTGGCGCTGGCGCAGGGCGTTGAGGCGCCTGTGCTTCCTGCTTCCACTGATTCCGGACTGCGCTGGGGGCCGCGCGCTTTCAGTAAGCGCCCCGGCCCGGTGCACGTTACTGTGCACCCCCCCATTGCGAAGGCCCTGACGCGGGAGGAATTGCTCGAAACGCTTGGTAAAATTTATTACGATTAAGCCACAGAGCGGGCGCCAAAAAAAGCCAGCCCCAATAGCACCGCATCTACCCCGAAGGCCGAGCCCAGCCCGAAATGGCTGGAAACCAGGCCTATCATCACCGGGCCCGTAAGAAACCCTGCATAGCCGATGGCCACCACGGCTGGCATGGAATGGTGCGCCGCCATGCCAGGCACCCGCGCAGCCGCGCTGAACAGCAACGGCGCCATGTTGCCGGTGCCAAAACCCACCAGCCCAAAGCCGACAACCCCGGCGATGCCGGAATTTACCAGCACAGCCAGCGCGAACCCCGCCACACCCAACGCGGCACCAAGACGCATAACCACTGGCTGACCCAGCCGCATCGCCAGCCTGTCTCCGGTAAGCCGCGCCAGGGCAGTCATCACCGCGAAGGCCGCGTAGCCAAGGGTCGCCGCATCAATTGCCATGCCACGCGAAAACCGCAGGAAAATCGCGCTCCAATCCGTGCAGGCGCCCTCTGTCATGAATGCCGCGTAGCAACACAGACCGAGGATCAGCGTTCTCCGGTTTGGCCAGGCGAAATGTTGGCCTGTGGGCGGTGCGTCGCCGCTTTTCGGCACCAGGCGGAAGTTTTGCGTAAGCCCGGCAAGCACCACCGTGGCGCTGAATACGCACAGCATCAGCACTGTGCCACCCAACTTCAGCATCAAGCTCGCCACTAGCGCGCTGGCCAGTGTACCGAGGCTGTAGCAGGCGTGGAAACCGGACATGTGCAGCCGGCCGGACATTGCCTCCACCACCGCGCCCTGGGCATTAACCGCCACATCCAGCGCCCCGAAATTGGCGCCGTAAATAAAGAGCAGAGCGGTGAACACCAGTGGTGAGGGTGCGGCACCAAGCGCCGGCAACAGCAGGCACATGAGCAAAGCCGTGCCGGCAATACAATTGCGGCTGCCCCAGCGTGCCACCGCCATGCCCGCTAAGGGCATCACCGCTATACCGCCTGTGCCACCAGCCAGCAGCACCAGGCCGAGTGTGCCGTCTCCCAGGTGAAACCGGATTTTGATATAAGGAATGACGATCGCCCAGACCGTAATGCCGATGCCCGCCATGAAAAACACGAGCCGCGCGGTCCAGAGTTTGGCTTGCATGGCAGAGCGTTATCCCGCTGCGGCGCCAGCGGCAAGGCGGCGAACCCATGAAGCCGGCAAGTAAAAGGGGGCGCAGAGCCCCCTTTTACGCGTCAATTTCGAGAAATGGTTATAAAACCCGCCGCCCCGCGATGGCATGGTAGATGACCAGAACCACAACCGCGCCGACAACCGAGACGAATAATGACCACAGATTGAAGCCGGTAACGGGAACCGCGCCCAACGCATTGAATATCCAGCCGCCTACCAACGCGCCAACGATGCCAAGAATAATGTCGAGCAACGGCCCCTTGCCGCCATTATCGACGATCTTGCTGGCGATCCAGCCGGCGATGAGGCCAAGGACGATCCATCCGAGAATTGACATGATTTTGCCTCCGGAAAAGTTTCTTACCCGGACATGGGCCGCATCCGCTTACCCCGCAAGCGGCCATACCAGAAGTTCACCCAGCGTTCATGTTCAATTTAAGCTGTCGCGCCTCCAGCCCCTGCCAGACGATGAGCACCGGCACGGCGATGATGAAATCCCTCGCCCGGCGTAACAGAGACAGAGAGAGAGATATATCCGGAGGGATGCCGAACAGCCCGCCCAGCAGCGTATAGGCGGCCTCCTGCACCCCCACCCGGCCGGGGATGAAGAAGGCCAGCGCCATGATGGCATGCAGCATGGCCTCGATGCACACGGCATCCAGCCAGGTAAGGTTCACGCCCAGCGCCTGAAAGCCGATATAAGACGCCGTACCGGTGCCAAACCAGCAAAGCAGATGAACAAAAGCGGCCGCCGCCAGCCGGTAATGCTGAGTGTACATGTTATCTAGGGTGGACTGCAGACGGTCAAAATGATCCACCGTGCCCTGCCCCGTGGTGCCGGCGATACGTAACGCCAGAGCACTGAACAATTTGGTGCCAGAGCCGCGTTGCGCCACGATGAGTCCCACCCCCAGGGCCACCGCCACCGCCAGCCCGATGCTCACTGGCATCAACAAATCGGAATGGGGTACCTTATGCGCCAGCAGCACCAGCCCGATGCCGACAAACACAAGCTGGGCCAGGAACTCCGTGGTGACATCCCCCAGCGTTGAGGCAACGGCATCCGCCGTGGCCACCCCGCCAAGCTTGATGACCCTGGCGCCCAGCACATAGCCACCCACCTGGGAAAAGGGCAGGAACTCACCCGTGGCATCCCGCACCGCGCGGCCCCAGACACAAAGCAGAAACGAGCCTTTCTGGCGCGAACGCAGCAATATGCGCCAGCTTCCGCCAAGGCCCAGCAGAAGAGCAAGCTGTGCCGCGATATATGCCACCAGCCCGGCAGCGCTGACAGAAGTGAGGGCGCGCAGCACACCCCCCGCTCCGAAATAAATAACCAGACCTGTAATGGCCGCCAGGCCCGCCAGCGTGAACGCGGCGGGAACAAGTTTGCTTTTGCCCGACAAGGAGATGCTCAACGTCCTGTAATACGTGATTTAAGGCGCAGGAAGGTTAAGCCGATCCGCCCCAGAAACGGCACGGTGGAGGGGCGCTTGAGACGCGAATCGTAACCTGCCATGCGCCTTTTATCCTCTTCCAGGCAGATTGCCAAAAGCTGGGGCAGGTCCATGCCCTCGCTGATCGCAGAAGAGCCGTTCATGGTGAAGTTCGCGTCGGCGCCTTCCAGCCCGTCCACATCCTTGGCAATGCCAATCCGCTCCCAGATGAGAAATACCCAAACAGCCCAGATTTTCAGCTCAAACCCTGGGCGTTTCCACCAGGTAAGCCGCGCGCGATGCCAGGCCAGCCAGTTGGCGAAGAACAGAATATGCCGCCCTTCCTCCTGCACCACGGGCTCGAAGGTCTCCACCAGCTTATCCGGGAAATAGCCTGAGCGTTTGGCCATTTCGAACAGCCCGTAAGCGAAGAAACTATCGATGCATTCGGAGAAACCTGTCACCAGCCAGCCCCATTCGGCGTCGTTGGGCAGGGCGTAATAGGGCTCAGGTTTCATTGGAATGTCATAAGCCGCCACCAAGCGGGAGAGCACCTCCCTATGCCGCGCCTCCTCGCCCGCCATATGCAGCAGCGCCTCACGCAGCACGGGCCGGGAAACGGTTTGGGCGTAAAAGGCTATACGTGCGGCGGCCTTATTCTCTGTCTGCACCGCAATATCCCAGATCGGCAGCCCGGTGATGCGCCGCCGCGTATCAGGCTCCAGCAGCGGCCAATCCAGCACGGCGGGCTTATACGGATTGTACGTGGCCCCCAGTAAGGCGGTGAACATGCGGAAATGCATATCCGAACCCGGCGCGGCTGACCCCGGCTCAGGAAATTCCCAGAACCTGGCGCGGCGGTCGGCGTTGGCAACATCCTCTGTACTGTCCGCGATTTTGGTTGGGACAAGGGGAAGGTCGTACATCTACATCCTCAGAGTTGCGCCAGAAGCTGCAATGGGTTCTACAGCTTGTGTCGCGGCAGGTATATCGCCAGGGCGAGATGGCAGCAAAACACGGGGAAATGGAAGTGGGGCAAGGCGATCTGGTGCTGGTAACGGGCGCGACCGGGTTTGTGGGCGCGGCAGTGGCGCGGACGGCACGGGCGGCGGGCTACAAGCTGCGAGTTACCGCGCGGCGTGGTTCCAGCCGGGCCAACCTCGCCGGGCTGGATGCGGAAACAATGTATCTGGACCTCGCCGACCCCGCGAGCTTTCCCGCCGCACTGCAAGGCTGCCGCTACCTGCTGCATGTGGCGGCGGATTACCGGCTATGGGTGCCCAATGTGGCGGCGATGCGGAAGGTGAATATAGACGGCACGATGGAGCTATTGCGCGCGGCGGCGAAGGCCGGGGTGGAACGATCGGTCTATACCAGCTCGGTCGCTGCCCTGGGTCTGACCGATGATGGCTCCCCGGCCGATGAGACCACCCCGATCAAGCCCGAGCATCACGTGGGCGCCTACAAGCGGAGTAAATATGACGCCGAGCAGGCGGTGCGCGAACTGGCGCGGACGCAGAACATCGTGATCGTGAACCCCTCCACCCCTGTTGGCCCCGGAGACATTAAACCAACCCCCACCGGCCAGATGGTGCTGGACGCCGCGCGCGGCAAAATGCCCGCTTATGTAAATACCGGGCTGAATGTGGCGCATGTGGACGATGTGGCCGCCGGGCACATTCTGGCGTTGGAAAAAGGGCGCCAGGGGGAAAGCTATATTCTGGGCGGCGAGGATTTGATGCTGCGTGAGCTGCTGGCCCTGGTGGCGGCGCAAAGTGGCCGCAAGGCGCCGGGGCTGCGCCTGCCCGTGGCACCGCTTATGCCGCTGGCCTGGGTTATGGAGCGTATCGCTGAACGCACCGGCAAAACCCCGCTGATGACCCCGGATATTCTGGAGATGGCGAAGAAGAAGATGTTCTTCTCCCCGCAAAAGGCCAAAAACGAGCTGGGCTATAGCCCCCGCCCCGCCGCGCGGGCGGTGGAGGATGCGCTCACCTGGTTCCGCAAGGAGGGGATGCTCGCATGATCCTGCTGCTCGCTTTCGCCATTTGGCTTTACCTCGCTTTTTTCCATGGCCGGTTCTGGGATTCCGCGCCGGAGCTGGCCCCCGCCACGCCGCTGGAGGCGCCGGATGTGGATATCATCATCCCCGCGCGGGACGAGGTAGAAACCATCGCCCCGGTCATCGCCTCATTGCTGGCGCAGGATTATCCCGGAACTTTCCGCGTGATCCTGGTGGACGATAATTCAACCGACGGCACGGCGGCGGCGGCGGGCGCGCATGAGCGCCTCACCATCCTCACCGGGCACGAAAAACCCCCGGGCTGGTCCGGCAAGCTCTGGGCGCTCGCCCAGGGAGTGGCGGCCAGCACCGCGCCGGTGATCCTGTTCGCGGACGCGGACATCACACACGACCCGCGCCATCTCGCCACCCTGGTGGCGAAGCTGACAGCGGACCGGCTGGAAATGGTCTCCGAAATGGTGCGGCTGAACTGCGCCTCCCTGCCGGAAAAATTCCTCATCCCGGCCTTCATCTATTTCTTCCAGATGCTCTACCCCTTCGCGAAGGTGAACGACCAGCGCTCCCGCGCGGCGGCGGCGGCGGGCGGCACGGTGCTCATCAAACGCGCGGCG
>JAGXAO010000108.1 GCA_018971565.1 Rhodospirillales bacterium | reverse complement strand
GCGGTGAGTCCGGTTCTTAAAATCGCCGCGGCCAGCATTGCCATGGGCTGCCTGGTGCTGGGCTGCAAATGGCTTGCCGCGTTTGTAAGCGGCAGCACCGCGCTGTTTTCGGATGCGCTGGAGAGTGTGGTGAATGTCGTCTCTTCCGGAATGGCGATGTACGCGCTTTATGTCGGCGCCAAGCCGGCGGATGCCACCCATCAATATGGCCATGCCAAGGCCGAGCTGATCAGCGCCATTGCCACGGGCGCGATGATTCTGGTGGCGGCGTTGGTGATTTTTCAGCGCGCGGCGTTGGAGTTATTCGACCCGAAACCGCTTGTGCCGCTGCTTGGCGGGCTGGGGCAGGGGTTGCTGTTGAACGGGCTGGCGGGGGGCATTAACCTCATTTGGGCGCTCTTGCTGAAGCGCGTGGCGAAGCGGTGGTTTTCACCGGCGCTTGCCGCGGATGCGCAGCACCTCATCAGCGATGTGCTGACGACGCTCGGCATTGTGCTGGCTTTGCTGGGGGCGGCGCTGTTGCATTGGCCGGTACTGGACCCGCTGGTGGCGTTAGGAGTCGCCGCGCAAATTACCGTGATGGGCGGGCAGACCGTGCTGGCCGCGATTAGCGGATTGCTGGACGAGGCGCCGCCGCCGGATGTAACGGCACGGATGCAGGCGCTTGTGGGGGAACATGCCGCGGGCGCGATAGAAGCGCATGATTTCCGGATGCGCCAGGCGGGCAGCTCAAGCTTTCTCGAATTTCATCTTGTGGTGCCGGGGGCGATGAGTGTGGATGCGGCACATGTAATCTGCGACCGGGTGGAGGCGGCTTTGAAGCAGGAGACACCAGGGTTGATTGTTACGATTCACGTGGAGCCAGAAGCCAAGGCGAAGCATGAAGGTGTGCGGGTGAGGTGAGCTGGCCGTTCCCAGACCCGCCGGCGCGGCTTTCTCCGGCATTTTTGCGGGGCTTGCCCCCCGTAGCCGGGCTTGCCTTGCACGCCCGTGTGCGAGACAGGCTGGAGGTTGAAACACCGCGGCAAGCAGGCTGGCCCTGGCGTTTCGCGGTGGTGGCGGGGTTGGCGCATTTAGCCCTGGCGGTGCTGCTGGTAACGGCGGGGCGGTTGCACTTGCCAGCACCGCCGCCAGAGCCGGTTTCGATCGAGGTGGTGTCTGAAACGGTTCCGCAAGGCGCCAGCGCAACGCCGCTCGCCCCACAACCCCTGCCGGCGCCGCCACCGCCAATGCCAAACCAGGCGGCGCAGGAATTGCCGATGCCGCCACCCACAATGCCGCAGCCTCAAACGGCTTTGGTGCCGAAACTAGCTGCCCAAGCGGCCAGAGGAGCCAAGATAAAAGCGTGGAAGATGGCGAGCGTGACCGTTGCGACAACGCACCCTGCCGTGCCCTTTGCGGATAACCAGGCGCCGGATTATCCACAAGCGGCGATCGATGCGGGGGAGCGAGGTGTGGTGCGCTTTGTTCTTCATCTGGGTGCCGATGGGCGCGTGCAGAATTTCCAGCTTATCCAGAGCAGTGGCTATGCGGATTTGGATGCCAACGTGCGCGCGGCGGCGATGGGCTGGCGCTACCAGCCCGCCATGCGCAATGGTGTGGCGGTACCATCCATTGTCTCGTTTTTTGTAAAGTTTGCCCCGCACTGAAGCCTGCTTGCCGGGCGGCGCGAGCCTGTTAGGTTTTACGTATGCACCTTACCCAGCCGCATGACGCCCCGGGAGCGCCGCCAATTGAATTCAACCAGTTTATGGCTGTGGATATCCGCATAGGTACGGTGGTGGCGGCGGAGCCATACCCGGAGGCACGTAAGCCCGCTTTAAAGCTGAGCATCGATTTTGGCCCCGGCATTGGGGTTAAACGCTCCAGCGCGCAGATTACGAAACATTACACCGCCGAAGCCTTGCTGGGGCGGCAGGTGGCGGCGGTTGTGAATTTTCCCCCGCGCCAGATCGGCAAGTTCATGTCCGAGGTGCTGACGCTTGGCTTTCCGGATGAGGCGGGCGAGGTGGTGCTGTTTGCGCCGGACCGAAATGTACCAAACGGAGCGAGGTTGTTCTGAATTTATGCGATCATCGTTGACTGACGGCTGGCATAGCGAGCCCATGCCTCCGCGGCGTCTTCATCAAATAGCTCGGTGAGCTTGCGCATCATCGTGCCACCCAGTTCCTCGGCATCAACGATTGTCACGGCGCGGCGGTAATAGCGCGTCACGTCATGCCCAATACCGATAGCGATGAGTTCCACCGCTTCGCGAGTTTCGATGTCCTTGATGGCGTCACGCAGATGCCGCTCCAGGTAATTGCCGGGATTGACCGAAAGTGTTGAGTCATCAACTGGCGCACCGTCCGATATCACCATCAGAATGCGCCGGTGCTCAGGGCGCGCCAGCAAACGACGATAAGCCCAGAGCAGCGACTCACCGTCTATGTTTTCCTTCAGCAATCCTTCGCGCAGCATCAGCCCAAGATTTTTACGCGCCCGGCGCCAGGGTGTGTCGGCGGCTTTGTAGATAATGTGGCGCAGGTCGTTAAGCCGGCCTGGATTTTCCGGTTTGCCCGCCTGCACCCAGGCTTCACGGCTTTGCCCGCCTTTCCAGGCGCGGGTGGTGAAGCCCAGAACTTCCACCTTTACGGCGCAGCGTTCCAGCGTGCGGGCCAGAATATCGGCGCACATAGCCGCCACGGTAATGGGGCGGCCGCGCATGGAGCCGGAATTATCGATGAGCAGCGTGACCACGGTATCACGGAAATCCGTGTCACGTTCGCGTTTATAGGTGAGGGCGAGAAGCGGGTCGGCGATAACGCGGGAGAGACGCGCCGGGTCCAGCATGCCTTCTTCCAGGTCGAATTCCCAGGCACGGGTTTGCTGGGCCAGCAGGCGGCGCTGTAGCCGGTTGGCGAGTTTGGAGACCACGGCTTGCAGATGCTGCAATTGCTGGTCCAGTTGCATCCGTAGCCGCCCCAGCTCATCCGGGTCGCACAGATCCTCAGCAGCCACCTCCTCGTCGAAGGAGCGGGTAAAGGCACGGTAGCCGGTCTTTTCATCGCCCTGCGCGGGGTTGTGGTTCTGCTGCGGGCCAGCGGGGGCTTCGCCCCCATCGCCGGGTGCATCCTCGGTGTTCTCATCGTCCTCGCCCGGTTGCTCGGAGCTGTCGGCGTCTGCCATGTCCGGGGCGGAGGCTTGCGCCGGCGCTTTTTCCTGCGGGGTTTCTCCGTCGGTTTCGTCTGCCTGGTCTTGCGGCGGCGAATCCTCGTTATTGCCGCTCTCATCCTCGGATTGCTCATCCTCGCCGGGCTCGGCCTCACCCTCGGCAAGGTTAACGGCCGCCAGCAGCCTGCGCGCCGCGGTTATGAACGAATCCTGGTTATCGCGCGCGGTTGCGAGATCGTTCAGCGCCTGTTCGGCCTGCGGGTCCAGCGTGCCGCGCCAAAGCTCGAGCACCGGCTTTGCGGCATCTGGGATGGAGTTCGGATCCATCCGCTCACGCGCCAGCAGCGAGAGGGCAGTGTGCAGGGGAATTTGATCGCGGGACGAAATTTGGGCCAGCCCGGCTTGCTCATATTCCGCGCCCAGCTTGCCGCGCAGATTGGCGGCAACGCCGGCCATATATTCCGAGCCGACAATTTCCACCCGCGCCTGCTCCAGCGCGTCAAATGCCTCTTTTCCTTCGCGCGATTGCGGGGCGCGGGCATTATGCAGGGTATCATCGTGATGGCGTAGCTTGAGGGCTATGGCATCCGCCGCGGCCCGCAATTTGACCATCTCAGGCGCTGCCAGCGTGCGCGAAGGGGGCGGCAGCCGGGCGCGTTTGCCGGTAAGCCCTGAGGGGCCGGGCTGATAAGCCACCTGCACTTCCGGATTATGGGCCATGGCGCGCAACGTGCCCGAAATTGCACGTTTGAAGTCTTCCGTCTTGCCTTGGTCCTGTTTGTTGCTCATGGCGGATCAGGCTGTTTTGCGCAGGCCAGCCGGGATTTCTTCGTTGAAGCAGCGCTGGTAGTATTCAGCCACCATCTGGCGCTCCGCCTCGTCGCATTTATTCAGGAAGGTGAGGCGGAAGGCGAAGCCGACATCTCCGAAGATACGGGTATTTTCCGCCCAGGTGATGACCGTGCGCGGGGACATGACGGTGGAAAGATCGCCCGCGATGAAGCCCGCACGGGTAAGATCCGCCAGTGCCACCATGGCGCCGACGCGTTTCTTCGCCGCGTCATCTTTTGGGTCGTAGCCCATCTTCGACATCACGATTGCAACTTCTTGCGCGTGAGGCAGATAGTTGAGCGTGGCGACGATGTTCCAGCGGTCCATCTGGCCTTGGTTGATCTGCTGGGTACCGTGATAAAGCCCCGTCGTGTCGCCCAGGCCCACAGTGTTGGCGGTGGCGAAAAGCCTGAACGCAGGGTGCGGGCGGATGACGCGGTTCTGATCCAGCAGTGTCAGTTTGCCCTCAACTTCCAGCACGCGCTGGATGACAAACATCACATCCGGCCGGCCGGCATCATATTCATCGAACACCAGGGCGCAGGCATGTTGCAGGGCCCAGGGCAGAATGCCCTCGCGGAATTCAGTGACCTGCTTGCCGTCCTTCAGCACGATCGCGTCTTTGCCGACGAGGTCGATGCGGCTGATATGGCTGTCCAGGTTCACGCGGATGCAAGGCCAGTTAAGGCGGGCGGCCACCTGCTCGATATGCGTGGATTTGCCGGTGCCGTGATAGCCCTGAACCATGACGCGGCGGTTGAAAGAGAACCCGGCCAGGATGGCGAGCGTGGTCTCGCGGTCGAATTTATAGGATTTATCGATTTCGGGCACATGCTCGGTGCGGGCGGAGAAAGCAGGCACCTCCAGATCGGATTCAAAACCGAAGACGTCTCGCACCTTCACCGTGGTGTCCGGCAGGTCGATCGCCGAGGTCGGCAGGGGGCGGGTTGCAGTCGTCACGGCGTCGTTCATTCAGTCAATTCCTATCAATCGCGCCTCGGCGCTCGGGTGCCTGTGCTGGATAGCCCCCCTCAGGGGGCCGAGGCGTGTGCTTCCGGGTGCCGGGATGGGGTTAGTTTGCCACGTAGGGCCGCGTAAGCAAGGTTGATGGTCTTTAAAATCTCTTCGGCCTTACGGTCGCCATGGTTAGCATCCGGGTGGTGGCGTTTAACCAGCTCCTTATACCGGGTTTTTACCACTTCCAACGTTACAGGCCAGGGGAGGCTGAACACCTGCAAAGGCTCGCGCAATTCAGGCGGGGCACCTTGTGTGGCGGTTTTCTGGGGGCGCTTGCCAAAGGCAAAGGCGTTAAGTTCAGCCTCGATCGCCTCTTCCAGCCGGGCCGCCTTGCCGTTCTGGCCAAGCGGCCAGGTAGGGCGCTGCCATGAGGAATCGGCACGGGTCGCGGCCTCAATCTCCTCCGCCGACATGCCTTTATAATAATCCCATGAGGCATTGAAGGCGCGCACATGCTCCAGGCAGAACCAATGGAATTCACGCAGTGTGGTGCGGGATTTGGGCGCGCGGTATTCGCCAGCGTGCGGGCAGCCCGGCGTGTCGCAGGGTTGGCCGGGGGCGGCCGGGTCTGGCGCATAAGCGCGGCGCCTGCTGGCAGGCTTGTCGTCGGACGAAATCATGCGCCTAATGTGCGCGCTGATGCGCCGGACGGCAATAATGCTTTACGCCGCCATGCGCCCGGCGCGGGACAGATAACGGAGTTGACGATGATGAACAGGGTTGAGCGGATTAAAGCAAAGCTGGAAGCGGCGTTTCAGCCTTCCATGCTGGAGATTGAGGATGAAAGCCGCCGCCATGCCAACCATGCCGGGCGCCAGGGCCTGCCCGCGGGTGAGACGCATTACAAAGTGGCGATGGTTT
>JAGXAO010000018.1 GCA_018971565.1 Rhodospirillales bacterium | reverse complement strand
GCTTTGGGGCTGCCGGAGCAGAAACCCGCCCCATATTGGTGGCTGGCGGCGGGGCTGTTTGCCGGGCTGGCGATGCTCTCCAAATACAACGCCGCTTTGGTGCTGGCGGGTGCCGCGCTGGGCGTGCTGCTGGACCCGGCCGGGCGGCGGGAGTTGTGCAAACCCTGGCCATGGCTCGGCGTTCTGCTGGCGCTGGCGCTGTTCTCGCCGGTTGTGGTGTGGAACGTGCAGCACCATTGGGCGAGCTTCAGCTATCAGGGCGGCCGCGCCACGGGTTTGCGGCTGCGGCCTTTCATGCCGCTTTCCGTCTGGGGCGGTGAGGCGCTTTATGTGTTGCCATGGCTATGGGCTCCGATGGTCTGGCTGCTGGTGTGCGGCTTCGCCGCCGGGTCAGCCAAACGTGTTTCCTGGCTGCTGGCCTGGGCCGCCGTCATTCCCGTTCTGCTGTTCGCAATCGTGGGGTTGTGGTCACGCACGCATATTCTGTTTCACTGGGCCGCACCCGGCTATCTGATGCTTTTTCCGCTGCTGGGGGATTGGGCGGCGCGCCGGTCTCCGCGGCTTATCGGCATCGTTGCGGGCGTGTCCGGCGGATTGCTGGCCAGTGCCGCGCTGCTCATTGTGGCTTTGGTGCAGTTTGGCCTGCCGCCGGTGCTTGCCATGCGCTTCCAGCCCGGCAAATCCCCCATGTTGCAGGCGGTGGACTGGGTGAGCATCGGGCCCGCCATGCCGCCGGGTATCGACGCGGTGGCAGCACGGCGCTGGTTCGATGCGGGTAAGATCGGCTACGCCCTGCGCCGGGACGGGATCGGCATGCCGGTGACGGTGTTCGGGCGTGAGCCGCATCAGTTTGCTTTCACCACCCCGCCGGAGAGCCTGCTGGGTAAAACCGTCCTGATTATCGCCATGCCCGGCAGCACCACCGAAACCTGGAACCGCTTCGCGCCGGATTTCGCCAGCATCAAGCCGGGCCCGGTTTTGCCGGTGCTGGACCACGGCCAGATATTATTGCTGATCCCCACCTTCATCGGCACAGACCTGCGGCGCGTACCCTAATCAAACACCTTTGCGCGGCAGAGGCGGATAAAGCCGGAAGCGGCCTCGTTCATTGGCCTTCCCGCCACTGCGGTGAGTAGAATTTGCCGTTCCAGCATCGGCTCCACAAAAGCTCGCGCGGTCAGCGGCGAAGAGACGTTCACGCGGCTGGAAAGCAGTGCCAGCCCCAGCCCCGCGCGCACCAGCTCCTGCATCTGGGCTGCACTGGCCCGCATCCGCTGGGTCTGCATCGGTGTTTCCGCCATCTGCGCCAATCTTTCCCCAAAACTGCCACAAGCATCGCCCAGCAACAGCGTCTCGCCCTTCAGGTCGGCCAAAGTGCATTGGTTATGCCTGGCAAGGGGGTGGGTTTCCGGGCAGATCAGTATCGCGCTATCGGTAAATATCAGCCAGCGGTTCAGCCGCTCGGGCAGGGGGGCTTCATCCGGCAGTAGCGCGCAGTCCAGCCCGTCCGCCAGCATGTTGTCCACCAGTGTTCCAGAAGGCGCCTCAGTGAAATGAATTTCCGTGCCGGGCAGAACGCGTAAAATCTCCGCCACAGCGCCGGTGATGGGGGTTGCGGGAATACCAGGGCCAAGCCCGATCCGCAGGGAACGCGGCACATTTTTTTGCCGCGCGGCGGCCAGGGTGCGCGCGGCTTCCGCGGCTTCTACCATGGTTTCGAAATGCGGCCGCATCTCTCGCCCTAGTTCGGTCAGGCGCGTGAGATTGCGTTCACGGAAGATCAAAGCGCCGCCAAGCTCCTCCTCCAGCCGCTGGATGGCGCGGGAGAAAGCGGGTTGTGTGACGTTGCTCTCCTCCGCCGCGCGCGAAAAATTCAACGTGCGACAGAGGGCAAGAAAATAACGGACCTGCGTCAACTCCATCAGCGCAGCCCTCCCAGCGCACCGATGATCTCGTCAGGCTCCGGCCATTTAGTGAAGTCTATGTCCACAAAGCGCCTGGCGATGGTGCCATCCGGCCGGATGATAAAGATGGCGGACACTGGCAAGCACCAGGCGGCGTTGCCGTGCAGCAGGCTCATGTCCAGCTTGGCGGAAATCAGCCCGGCCCGGTAGAGCGGCGGAATTTTATAAACCACCCCGGCTTGCAGTCCAACACCGAAATCAACATCGCATAGCACTTCGAACCGATTTCCATGCCGGGCCTGCAAGGCAGTAGGCAGGGCGCCAGTCTCGGGCGTTAAGGCCAGAAGTGTGGCTCCTTTGGCCTCGATGCGCGGCATGGCCTCGGCCAGAGCCTCAAGCATCAGCTTACAGAAGGGGCACCATGTGCCGCGGAAAAATCCCAGCACCACAGGGCCATGTGCCAGCCGCTCATCTAACGTAACAAGCCGGCCGGCCGCGTTGGGCAGCATGAAATCCGGAAAGGCTTCGCCTTCAGAAAGAATGCCTTCGTAAAAGCCGTCCTGCTCCAGCGTGTGGATGATCTGCAGATACGCCTCGTCCCAGTTGGCGGCTTCACGCCGGCTGGTGCGCAGTTCTGCCAATTTTTTCGTCAGCTGGCCGATTTTATCCTCCTCAGGGTAGGCAGGGCACCGCGTGATGGGAGCTTAGGCAGCGCGGCGCCCACCTGGCAATTATTGCGCGGTACCTGAATGGCCCATGGAATCCGGGCTCATTGCCGCGCCATTGCTCATATTGCTGTGGCCCATGGTGGAATTGCCGGTGCCCATGGTGCTGCTGCCGCTGCCCATGGAGTTGTGGCCCATGGTGGAATTGCCGTTGCCCATGCTGCCGGAGCTCATGGCGGAGCCGTTACCCATGGTGCCGCTGCTCATGGCGGAGCCGTTGCCCATGCTGCCGGAGCTCATATTGCTGGTGGTTTGCGCAAAAGCGGCGCTGGCGCTGGCCAGGGAAAGAACGCAGGCGGTAATGGTAAGAATGCGGGGCATGTGATGGTCTCCTAATGTTGATAACCGGATGGTTCCGGACAAGCCGGATATGGCGCAAGCTGCGGGCAGTGGGCCAATGCCGATTGGGTATTGAATCGATGCCTTGCGATTGAAGCATCCAGGGCCGCATTTTGCGTGTATATTCACTATGGTTTTCAACCAAAAAAGGGAACGGCTTATGAGCAGGCGTGTAATCCACCCATGGCCCTTGCGGCTAACCCATTGGCTCAATGTCGTCGCCATGGTGGTGATGATCGGCAGCGGTTGGCAGATTTATAACGCTTCGCCGTTGTTCAGTTTCACCTTTCCTTTCGGCCTTGGCCAGTGGCTGGGGGCGGGCATCGCCTGGCACCTCGCCGGTATGTGGCTGCTGGTGTTCAACGGGTTGATCTATATCGTCTGGAGCTTCGCCAGCGGGCATTACAAAAAGCTTTTTCCCATCCGCCCACGCGAGGTATGGAGCGACTTTACCGGTGCGTTGCGGCTGAATTTAAAGCACGAGAAAGGCGTTTATAACGCGGTGCAGAGGCTGCTTTATGCCGGGGTGCTCTTCGCTGGGGTTGTGGCGGTGCTTTCGGGGCTTTCCATCTGGAAGCCGGTGCAGCTCTGGTTCCTGTGCAATCTGTTCGGTGGTTACTTCATTGCCCGTTACGTGCATTTCTTCGCGATGACGGGGATATGCCTGTTTATTCTTGTGCATCTGCTGCTGGTGGCGCTGGTGCCGAAGGTGCTGCCGCCGATGATCACCGGAGGGCGGCTGCCATGATCAACCGCCGTTCGCTTTTGCTCCGCGCCATGGCGCTGGGCGCTGCCGCCCCGCTGGGCGGCTGCAATTACGAGGATCCGGCCCACCCTGACCTCGCGGATAAGTTCTTGCACGCCATGTCTGCCTGGAATGACCGTGTGCAGGCTGCGTTGTTCGACCCGCATACTCTGGCGCCGACCTTCCGGGCGGACCAGATTACCAGCCCGCCCCGTTTCAACGCCTTCTATGGCATTGACCAGGTGCCGGTTGTGGATGAAACAACCTATAAACTCGAGCTCGGCGGCCAAATTCAGAATAAAGCCCCCTGGAGCCTTCAACAGCTTCGCGCATTGCCACAGGAAAGCCAGATCACGCGCTTTGTGTGCGTGGAGGGTTGGCGCGTGATCGGGCAATGGTCCGGCGTAAAGCTGAGTGATTTTCTGCGCCATGTCGGGGCGGATACGACGTGCAAATACGTCTCCTTCAAATGCGCGGATGGCTATTACAGCTCCATCGACATGGCTTCCGCCCTGCAACCGCAAACCATCCTGGCGCTGGATTTCCTGGGGCAGCCGCTGACCGCCCCCTTCGGCGCGCCGGTGCGGCTGCGGATACCCACAAAGCTTGGTTTCAAGAATCCAAAATCGATCATGTATCTTGCAGCCACCAATGTTTATCCGGGCGGCTATTGGGAGGACCAGGGCTATAACTGGTTCAGCGGCTCATGAAACAAGCCCTTGCTTTAACGGCTTCCCTGTTGTTGGCCGCACAGCCTGCCTTGGCGCGCCCCGTGCTGGTGGAGCTTTTTACGTCGCAATCCTGTTCCTCCTGCCCGCCGGCCAATGCGCTGTTGCGGAAATTGAAGGCGCAGGACCAAGACATCCTGCCGCTGAGCTTCGATGTGACGTACTGGAATGATCTCGGCTGGAAAGATACAGACTCACTTCCCGCCGCGACGGAGCGGCAGGATTGGTACGCAAGCCTGAGGGACAGCACCGAGGTTTATACGCCAGAAGCGGTGGTGGATGGGCATGCGCAATTTGTCGGCAGCGACGCCGCGCGGATGGCAGCAACCATCGCCGCCGCCAAGGCGGCCCCAGCCGGAGATGTGCCGATCGGCATTTCAGGGCAGGAGGGGCTGGCCATCAGCATTGGCGGTGGACCAGGAACTGGCAGCCTGCTGCTGGTTGGGTATGACGACATCCGCCGCACTGGCGTGAAAGCCGGTGAAAATGGCGGCGCCACCATTACCGAGGTGAATGTAGTGCGCGCGATGGTGCCGTTGGGAAGCTGGAACGGTGCTGCAACGGCATTTCAGGCTCCGCGCCCCGCGGGCCAGCATGTTGCGGTGATCTTGCAGGCCGCGAATGGAAACATACTCGGCCTCGCCGCGCGGTGAGCTTCGCTCGCTTTACGAGCGAAGCTAGTAGAGCCCGCCAAGCGATTTGTCGATGCTGGAGGGTGCGGGCGGGGTGCCTTGGGTGCTGCCGTTCTGTGGCGCGGTGAGCGCTCCTCCATTACCCGAACCACCCAGGCTACCCATGCCGCCACCCAGTAGGCCATTGGCGTTTTGCGCGCCGGGGCTCTGGCCGGGTTTAAAGGCTTCGGTCACCATGGTGCCGTCGGGTTCGGGCACTTGCTGCAAGGCCATGCCCGCGGGGGTGGGAAAGTCGATAGGCGGTTGATTTTTTAAGGCTACTTTCATGTATTCGTTCCAGATCGGCCCGCAAACATTCCCGCCAGTCTCGTTTTCGCCGAGGTTGGTGGGGGTATCGAAGCCAACCCAGCAGCCGGTTACGATGCCGGGCGTAAAGCCAATGAACCAGGCATCGTTGAAGTTGTTGGTGGTGCCGGTTTTGCCGGCGACGGGCTGGGAGATGCCTTTAACGGCCGGAACACCGGTGCCGCGCAGCACCACGCCGCGCATCATGGTGAGCATCTGATAGACAGAATTCGCATCCGCCACCTGCTGGCCTGGTGTGGTTAATTGCGGCGGCTGGTTCGGGTCACCGTTCGTGCAATTCGCGCATTGCTCGCCCGGCGCCTGGTAGAGCACGGTGCCGTCTGGGTTGGTCACGCTGTCGATCAGGCTGGGTGTTACCAGCCGGCCATATTGGTCCAAAGTCGCGTAGGCGGCGGTCATTTTCCATAAAGTGGTATCGATGGCGCCGATGGCGGAGGGGTAGTAATGCGGCATCTGGTCGATGATGCCGAAATTCTGGAAGGTGGTAGCGATTGCTGAAAGCCCGATCTGGCGCGCGAGGTGCAGCGTGGCAAGGTTGAGCGATTGCTCCAGCGCGTGGAAGATCGGCACCGGGCCCTGGAAGCTGTTTTCATAATTGCCCGGCCGGTAAACCGTGCCATCTGGCATTATCTGCACAAACGGCCCGTCCAGCACCTGAGCATCGGGCTGGATGTTCTGCTCCATCGCGGTGAGGTAGACGAGCGGTTTGACCGAGGAGCCGGGTTGGCGCTGCGCCTGAATGGCCCGGTTGAAGGGGCTCATGTCGTGGCTCCAGCCGCCGACCATGGCGACGATGCGGCCGGTGGCGGGGTCCATCGAGATCAATGCCCCCTGGACCTTGGGAATCTGCTCCAGCGACAGGGAGTTTAGATTCCCGGAGACCATGATGACATCGCCAGGATGCAGCACATCTGCCGTGGAACTGGGATGCGCGCCAGGATACCCGTTAACCTGTGGGCGGGCCCAGCGCATGTTGGCGAGTGGCAATGCACCGGTTGCTGGTGTGCCGGCATTCGGGTCCGTGGTGCCGATACGCGCGGTGTTCTGCGAGGCCGCGAGTACGATGCCGAGGCGCCAGCCAGGCCGCAGCCCGGGCGGGTTGGACTGCTTTGCCAGCAATGTCTGCCAGTCGGCGGCGAGATTGGCATCGGCGATGTGGTTTACCAGCCCGTGCCAGCCGTCATAGTTCCGGTCGTAATCCTCCAGCCCATTGCGCACGGCATTGGTTGCCGCTTCCTGCAGAGCAGGGTTGAGGCTGGTGCGAACAATGAGACCGCCGGTGTTTACTGCATCCGCGCCAAATTTCTGCACCAGCTGGGTGCGCACGGCATCGGCGAAATAGCCGCCATCCGGCACGCTTTGCTGTGCCTGGCCAGCTTTCGGCAATAGCGGTTCGGCCTGGGCGGCGGCGGCCTGGGTGGCGTTTATCGCGCCATCTGCCAGCATGCGGCCGATTACGAAATTGCGCCGCTGCAGAGACGCCTGCGGGTGCAGGAACGGATTGTAGCTTGTTGGCGCCTTAGGCAACGCGGCAAGCGTGGCGGCCTGGGCGATGTCGAGCTGCGAGAGCGGCTCGTCGAAATAGGTTTGCGCGGCGGCGGCGACGCCAAAGGAGTTCTGACCGAGATCAACCTCGTTCAGATACAGGGTGAGCACCTGTTGCTTGCTCATTGCCTGAGACACACGCATGGCCAGAATCGCTTCTTTGATTTTGCTCCCGAACGTGATGTGATTATCCAGCAGCATGTTCTTCACCACCTGCTGGGTGATGGTGGAAGCGCCGAGTGGCCGCCGACCCGAGCCGATTCGCGCGATATCTGTCAGCCCGGCGCGTAGAATCGCCAGTGGATTGATGCCCGGTTCCACCCAGAACAACCTATCCTCCGCGGAGACGAAAGCTTTCTGCACGACCTGGGGGAGCTGGTCATAAGGCACATAGATGCTGTGCTGGGTGCCCATTTCCGCGAGCATCTGGAAATTCGACGCATAGACGCGCGACTCCAAAGGCGGCTTGTAGGTTTTAAGGCTTTCAATGCTTGGCAGCCCCGCCGAAAAATACAGAAACGCGGCACCCGCGACGACAATTCCCGCGATGACCGCGAGGAACGCGAGGCGGTACAGGCTTGAGATGAAAAATCCAATAATTCTACCAATTAGGCTACGACGCCTTGGCGGCCGGGGGCCGCGCGGCTCCCGCGGCGGCTGGCGGCGCGGCGGGGTGGCAGTGCGGCTGGGGCGGGCCAGCCGTTCACGGGCAGAGAAATCGTCGTTCTGGTCAGACATGCCGGGCTCTTAGCACCTCGTTTCCCGAGCGGCGATATGGAGTAAATGACAGCTTTGCAATTTAGCCTGCAATTCTGCCACGTGCCGGGTCGCTGAAGTAACTATCGATGGCATCAGCCAGGCGGGCCACCAGCAGGCGGCGCTGCCTGAGATCGCGCAGCCGCCTTTCATCCTCAGCATTGCTGAGGCAGCCCATTTCCAGCAGCGCAGAGGGGATTGAGGGATCGCGCAGCACCGCGAAATTGGCGCTGCGCTTGGGGTCTGGCAGGAGCGGAATTTTGGCTGAAAAAGAGGAGGCAATGTCGTCTGCCAGGGTGGCGGACCCAATTTTGGTGGCCCTGGTTTCCAGGCTGGCCAGAATATTCGCCACTTGCGGCGACACGCCTGCCGGGGCGCCGGTGGGGCCGTCTGCGCTATTTTCATCCTGGGCAACGGCGGCGGCCAGCCTGTCCGATGCTTTATTGGATAGAGTGAAAACCGAGGCTCCGCGCAGGTCTGGCTCCGGCAAATGGTCGCAATGCAAGGAAAGAAACATGTCCGCGTTATGTTCCAGTGCGATGTTCACCCGCCCTTCCAGAGAAATGAAGGTGTCGGAACTGCGCGTCATCGCCACACGGTAGCGTCTTGTCTCAAGCAGGGCCTGGTGAAGCTCCAGCCCTGTGGCGAGGGTGATGGTTTTCTCGTAAAATCCATCCGGCGCGATAGCGCCCGGGTCGTGCCCGCCATGCCCGGGGTCAAGCATGATCAACGGCTTCTGGCCAGCGGCGCGGGAGCGGCGGGGAAGGGCGGCCAAACCCGCGGCCCCAAGGCCGAGGCGCAGAAAGCCGCGCCGTGTCGCGTCGCAATTCAGGCACATAGTGCTTTGTCTAACATGCAGCTTTCACTCCTGGCTAGGACACTCTGATATTTCCTGGCTTTAGCCTGATTTAGTAACCGTATTATGTCCGGTTCCAACGGTGTGGCAGCGGCCCTTGCGGAACCTGTGCCGCTTCGGCTATAGGCTCGCCGCATCGGAGTGTAGCTCAGCCTGGTTAGAGTACTGTGTTCGGAACGCAGGGGCCGGAGGTTCGAATCCTCTCACTCCGACCAATTAAATCATTGAAACTTCTGATTTATATTCGACATACGAGTGGCCGCGTGTTTACCTGCAAACGCGCCGAGCCAGCCGGTAAGCCTTTTCTGCGGTTGTTATGCGCGCTGGCTGATCTTAAGCAGGCGTTCGCGGCCGAATATTGGGAGGTTTGCTGATGGCAGTTAGTTCGGCGGTAGAAACCAGGCGGGCGCGCAACGCTGTCGCTGCGGCGTTTATGGGTTGGACGCTGGACGCTTTTGATTTCTTTATTCTGATTTTGACGCTGGACAATGTATCCAAGGCGTTCGGCGTTAGCATCGATTCAGTGGCGTTCTCCATCACTCTTACTTTGGCGACGCGCGCCGTGGGTGCGTTTATCTTTGGGCGTCTCGCGGATATTTACGGCCGCAAACCGGTTTTGATGCTTGTTATTCTGCTCTATTCCTTTTTCGAGGCGCTAACCGGCTTCGCCTGGTCCTTCACCGCCTTCATGGTCATTCGCACGCTGTTCGGCATAGCCATGGGCGGGGAATGGGGCATTGGCTCATCACTCGCCATGGAAAGCATTCCGGAACGCTGGCGCGGTTGGGTTTCGGGCCTGTTGCAGGCGGGCTATCCGTTCGGGTTCTTCCTGGCGACATTGCTGTTCGATTTCGGCCTTGGGCCGTTGGGCTGGCGCGGCATGTTCTTCGTCGGCGCGCTGCCTGCCTTGCTGGTTTTTTTCATCGCAGCCCAGGTTGAGGAAAGCCCGGCTTATGCGGCCATGAAACATCGGCCAAACCGGGTGCCGATCAGCACCGTGCTGCGGAAGAACGCGAAACTGGTGGTCTACGGTGTAGTGATGATGGCCGCGTTCAACTTCTTCTCCCACGGCACGCAGGATATTTACGTGAAGCTGTTCCTGGGCAAGCAGCTCCATTTCGCGCATGGCGAGATGGCGAATGTCGCGCTTATCTTCAACGCGGGCGCCATTGTTGGCGGCATTCTGTTTGGCCTGCTCAGCCAGAAGATCGGCCGGCGTTATGCCATTATCGGCGCCTGCATCGTCTCTCTTCTGGCCTTGTGGCCCTGGTCTCATGGTACGAGTTTCGCCACGATCGCCGTTGCCGCGTTTTTTATGCAGGTTGGTGTGCAGGGGGCGTGGGGCGTGGTGCCGGTGCACCTGAACGAACTCTCACCATCTGAAATTCGCGGCACGTTTCCCGGCTTTGTGTATCAGCTGGGCAATTTCGTGGCTTCGTTCAACGCGCCGCTTCAGGTGTCGCTGGCGATGGGCCATGGCGGGGATTATGGCTATGCGCTGGCGCTGGTGGGTGGCGTTGTTGCCATTATCCTTATGGTTCTAATGATATTCGGCCCGGAAGCCCGCAATGTTTCCATGGAGCAAGCGACGCAAATATAGTGGTGCCAAGTTTGCATCCTGGGATGAAAAAGATGCCTGGCTGGCGCGCATTGCTTTATAGCCTGCTGCTGGCGGCTTTGGTTTTCGCTGAAATTCTGCTTCTGACGCGGATAAGGCCCCCTTGGCTGCGGCATGAGTCCCAGATGACCGCCGGTGTTGCGGCGATAAACGAGGTGCTGCTGCTGGTTCCGGTTTTTATGGCTACGGCTATTATGGCTGGTATCGAAAGGCAATCTGTTTTCTCTTACGGGCTGACTGGGCCGAGGCCTTTAAGAAACTTGTCGGGCGGGCTGTTCTGCGGCATCGCGGCTTTGTCTTTTTTAATACTATTGCTGGTGGGCGGCGGGCTGGCCTTAATGCATTGGCGCTGGCTTTCTGCGCTTGGTATTCTGGGCCACGCCTCGGCCTGGTTGGGTGTTTCCTGGCTTATAGGCCTTACTGAAGAATCAGCCTTTCGCGGTTATCTGCTGCAAGCCCTGGCGCAAGAAATGGGGTTCTGGCCCGCGGCATTGGTCACGAGTCTGCTTTTCGCAGTGCTGCACATCACCAACGCGCATGAAAACATGATCGGGATCATGAATGTTTTCGGTGCGGGGTTAATTCTGTGCCTGGCGATTAAACGCACCGGCTCGCTCTGGTGGTCCATTGGTTTTCACGCGGGGTGGGATTATTCGGAGAATTTTCTTTACGGCACGCACGACAGCGGCCAAGCTTGCGCAGGCGCGCTGCTGGATACCTTGCCGCACGGGCCGCTCTGGCTTTCCGGCGGGTTGGCTGGCCCGGAAGGCAGCTTGCTGGGCCTGGTAACGGAGCTGCTGTGCGCCGGGATGATGTTGATATTTTTGCGGCCGCAGGCGTTGAAAAACATTGCTGAAAGCGCCGGTTGATCCGCATCAAGGCTAACATAAACAAGCCAGATAAATGGAGGATGCCATGATTGTCTCCGAAGTTATGACCCGCAATGCAATTTCGGTGCAGCCCAAGACCACGGTTACTGATGCCGTTCGGATAATGCTGGCAAGCCATGTCAGCGGTCTGCCGGTGCTCGACGAAAATGGCGCGTTGGTTGGCGTGGTAACTGAAGGTGATTTGCTGCGCCGCGCCGAACTGGGCACCGAGGGCGAGCAGGCGGGTTGGTTAAAAGCCCTTCTGCAACCGGCCTCCGTGGCGGCCGATTATGTCGCGACACATTCCCGCCACGTTAGCGGCGTGATGACCCATAACCCGGTTTTTGTAACACCAGGCACGTCTCTGGCCGAAGCAGTGAAAATAATGCTGCGCAAGCGTATCAAACGTCTGCCGGTGCTGGAGGATGGCAGGCTGGCCGGTGTTATCGGCCGTGCTGATTTGCTGAGGGCACTGGCTTCGAAGCTTGCTCAAACACCAGATGAAACCAGCGACGAGCAAATTTCGATATTTATCAGAAACGAGCTCGCAAAAACCAACTGGGCGCCGAAGTCTGGCCTGCGCGTGGCGGTGAAGGATAAAGTGGTAACTCTGGAGGGAACGATCTTCTCAGATGAGGAGCGCCGTGGGCTGGTAACCATCGCCGAGAATGCACCTGGCGTAAGGGAGGTTAAAGACGCACTTATTTTCGTTGACCCTGGCTCTGGTCTGGCATTTCCCGCGACTAGCCCCTGAAGCCAGGGTTATTCCGCCGCGGCGCGCAGGGCGAGGCCGGTGCCCAGCGGCGCCAGGGGTAAGGCGGCCAACAGCATCGCGAAAAGCATATATAGCGGTGCCACCGGGTGCGGGTTTGTGGCCGCCGCCGTACCAAAGATCAGGCTCGGGATCATCAGTGGCAGGGTGATCAGCGGCATCAGCATGGCGCCTCGCCGTGCCCCGGTGGTAAGGGCCGCAGCCAGTGTGCCGAGCAGTGAGAAAATCAGCGTGCCTGGCAGCAACGTCAACAGCAATAAGGGCAGTTTTTCACCCGGCAACCTCAGCATGCTGGCGAGCGGCCCGGCGATAATCAGCAATGGTAAGCCGGTTGTTAGCCAATGCACGGTGGCTTTGGCGCCGCCGATGGCATAAGCGGGCCAGCCGGAAAGCAGCAGCAGATCCAGCGTGCCATCCTCGAAATCTGGCCCAAACAGGCGTTCCAGCGGCAGAAGGGCGGCGAGCAGGGCCGTTACCCACACCACACCGGGCGCGATGCGGGTGAGAATTGCCGGGTCTGGCCCCGCGCCGAAGGCAAACAGCGTGCCGGCGATAACGAAAAACAGCAACGCCGCCATGCTCTCGGCGCCGTGGCGGAGGGAAAGCCGTAATTCCCGCGCGATGAGCCCGATCATAGCGTCAGCACCTGCATGTTCGGCAGGTCGAGTGGCGTGTGGGTGCTGGCGATAACCATGCCGCCGCGCTGCCGTTGGGCCGCGCAAAGTTCCAGAAAACGGTCAACAGAGGCAGCATCCAGCCCGGTGGTGGGTTCATCCAGCAGCCAGAGTGGTTTTTCCGCCGCCACCACCCTGGCAATGGCCAGCCGCCGCTTTTGCCCGGCGGAGAGAAAACGTGCAGGCAGATCAGCGAACTTTTCCAACTCCACCAGCGCCAAGGCGGTTTGTGGTACCTGCTCGGCGGGGGTGAGGGCGGATTTCACCGCATCCTGATGGCCAAGCCAGCCGATTCGCGCAGCATGCGCCTCGCGGTCCGCCAGGGCGGGCAAATTGTCCCAAAGCAATTCGCCCGCGGCCAAAGGCGTCAGGCCCGCCAGGGCGCGCAGCAGGCTGGATTTGCCCGCGCCGTTCGCACCGCGCAGGATAAGGATGCCGCCGGGGGCTAGTGAGAAGCTGATGCCATTCAAAATCAGCCGATCACCCCGGAAAATGGAAAGTTTTTCGGCTTTAAGCAGGTGCTGGGTTCCTCGGCACGGAATAGACGGGTGGGTACGGCTATGGTTTAAGCCGGACCAAATCACAAGCGGCATCAGACGAAAGGTTTTGCGCAATGACAGCGATCGGTCACGATAACCTGGAGACCAAGAAAACCCTGACCGTTGACGGCAAGCCATACGAGTATTTCTCGCTTCCGGCCGCCGCCGCCAAGCTGGGCGATATCTCCAAACTGCCCAAAACCCTCAAGGTGCTTCTTGAGAACGTGCTACGCTTCGAAAACGGCGGCAGCTACACCGTGGAGGACGCCAAGGCGATCATCGGCTGGCTGGAAAAAGCCACCTCCACCAGGGAGGTGCCCTTTAAGCCCGCTCGCATATTGATGCAGGACTTCACCGGCGTGCCCGCCGTGGTGGACCTGGCCGCAATGCGCGATGGCATCGTCAAGCTGGGGGCGTCCCCCGAGAAGGTAAACCCACTGATCCCGGTGGACCTCGTGATCGACCATTCGGTGATGGTGGATTACTCCGCCTCGCATGATGCCCTGCAGAAGAATATCGACCTTGAGTTCGAGCGTAATGCCGAGCGCTACCGCTTTCTGCGCTGGGGCCAGGATGCGTTCAATAATTTCCGTGTGGTGCCCCCCGGCACCGGCATCTGCCACCAGGTAAACCTGGAATATCTGGCGCAGGTGGCCTGGACCTCTGAAAACGAGGGAAAGACCTACGTGTACCCGGACACGCTGTACGGCACGGACAGCCACACCACCATGGTGAACGGGCTGGGCGTGCTGGGCTGGGGTGTCGGCGGTATCGAGGCCGAGGCCGCGATGCTCGGCCAGCCCATCGCCATGCTTATTCCGGATGTGATCGGCTTCAGGCTCACCGGCAAACTCTCCGAGGGTGTGACCGCGACCGACCTCGTGCTGACCGTGACGCAGATGCTCCGCGCCAAGAAGGTTGTCGGCAAGTTTGTTGAGTTCTACGGCGAGGGCATGGCCGAGATGGCGCTGGCGGACCGTGCGACCATCGGCAACATGGCCCCGGAATACGGCGCCACTTGCGGCTTTTTCCCGGTGGATGACGTCACGCTCGATTATCTGCGCCTCTCCGGCCGTGATGAGCACCGCATCAGGCTGGTTGAGGAATACGCCAAGGCTCAGGGCCTGTGGCGCACCGATGAAGAGCCGGTTTTTACCGACACGTTGGAGCTGGACCTTTCCACCGTCATGCCTTCCCTCGCAGGCCCGAAACGCCCGCAGGACCGTGTGCTGCTGAAAGATGCCGGCCCAGCCTTCAAATCTGAGCTGACCAAGAGCCTGGGCGTTGCCGCCGATGCCGTTTCCGCCAAGGGCGCGGTGGCTGGCGCCAATTACGAAATCACCCATGGGGACGTGGTGATCGCCGCCATCACCTCTTGCACCAACACCTCCAACCCCTACGTCATGGTCGCCGCCGGGCTTGTTGCCCGCAAGGCCCGCGCGCTGGGCCTGGCGCCGAAGCCCTGGGTGAAGACCTCGCTGGCTCCCGGTAGCCAGGTTGTTACCGAATATCTTGACAAATCCAGCCTCACCGCTGATCTGGATGCCGTGGGCTTCGAGACGGTGGGGTATGGCTGTACCACCTGCATCGGCAATTCCGGCCCGCTGGCGGAGCCGATCGCGGATGCCATCGAGAGCAACAAGCTGGTGGCGGTTTCCGTACTTTCCGGCAACCGTAACTTCGAGGGCCGTGTGCATCCGAACGTGCGCGCCAACTACCTGGCCTCACCGCCGCTGGTGGTGGCCTACGCCTTGTTCGGCAATATGCGTGAGGACATCACCACCGCGAAGATCGGTACCGGCAAGGACGGCAAGGAGGTGTTCCTGAAGGACATCTGGCCCACCAACCAGGAAATCCACGATATCGTGGATTCCATCGTCACCCGCGAGATGTTCATGGAACGCTATTCGGACGTGTTCAAAGGTCCGGCCGAGTGGCAGGCCATCGAGGTGACTGGCGGTACCGACACCTATGCCTGGCCCGCCGGTTCCACCTATGTGAAGAACCCGCCCTACTTCCAGGGCATCACCCCGGAGCCGAAGCCGGTTTCCGACATTCATGGCGCGCATATTCTGGCGCTGCTGGGCGATTCCATCACTACCGATCACATCTCCCCGGCTGGTAACATCAAGAAATCCTCTCCGGCGGGCGAGTTCCTTTCTCAGCACCAGGTGCAGCAGAAGGATTTCAACTCCTACGGTTCGCGTCGCGGCAATGACGATGTGATGGTGCGCGGCACCTTCGCGAATATCCGCATCAAGAACGAGATGCTGGGCGGAGCCGAGGGTGGCAACACCCGGCATTATCCGGGCGGTGAGGCGCTTTCCATCTACGACGCCGCGATGAAATACAAGGAAGAGGGCGTGCCCCTGGTGGTGTTCGCCGGGCAGGAATATGGCACCGGCTCATCCCGCGACTGGGCAGCCAAGGGCACCATGCTGCTGGGCGTGAAGGCGGTTATCGCGGAGAGCTTCGAGCGTATCCACCGTTCCAACCTGGTGGGTATGGGCGTGCTGCCGTTGCTCTTCAAGAACGGGCAGACCCGCAAGTCACTTGGCCTCACCGGCGAGGAGGTTGTGGACATTGTCGGGCTTGAGAACCTCTCCCCGCGCATGAGCATAAAGGCGGTCATCACCCGTCCCGATGGCTCCAAGCAGGAGATTGATCTGCTCTGCCGTATCGATACCGCTGACGAGGTAAACTACTACAAGCATGGTGGTATTTTGCAATTTGTGCTGCGGGGCATGGCCAAGGCCGCCTGATCCCGCAGCCTGAACTATTCAACGTTTTGGCTGGCTGAAAGGGCCGATGTTTTTAAAATGGTGGGCGCGACAGGGATTGAACCTGTGACCCTTCGCGTGTGAAGCGAATGCTCTACCGCTGAGCTACGCGCCCGGTGGGCGGGCTGATAAGCTGGGCCGGAGGCGCTGTCAATTGCCTGAGGGCAAATTGAACCAGGCGCCGATGGTGGCCAGTGCCAATAAATTCGCGTGCATTTGGCGCGAAATTCTGAGAGGTTTCAGCCTGTGGCCGATTGTGCCGGAACGCTTATAATATCCGGATTGTGATGTATTTTCCCGGACAAACTACTGGATATAACGACTTGCCAGCCGGGCGTTTCCCGTTTTTGGCCCATGGCGGGGCCATGGGTGCTCTTATCTCGGGATTCGATTGGAGCTGCACCTCACTGGGTTCGATTGAGGGCTGGCCGCCTGTTTTCTGTGCCCATGTCTCTACGATGCTGGGCGTCCCCGAGCCATTGATGATTTTCGCTGGGCCGGATGGCGTGCTGCTCTATAACGACGCGAGTATTCCCTTTGCCGCCGGGCACGGCCCGGCCGCCTTGGGGAAAACAATTAGCCAGATATGGCCGGAAATATCTGAGGCGATGGGTCTCATGCTCCTTGCCGGCCAGAGTGGGTATGCGCCCGTGGCTCTTGAACCGGAGAGCGCACCCGGTGTGCCCGGCTTCACTCTGTTCTGCTCACCATTGAAGAATGAGGCCGGTAAAACATTCGGAGTTTTGGCCAAGGCAACGCGGCGAGATGGGGAGGCAAAAAAGGCGCAGAACCAGATTGCGGCGCTGCGCGAGGTTGCGGGCGCCATGCCAAGGCAGATATGGACCGCGAATGCGCAAGGCCGCGTTGACTGGATGAATCCGCATTTGCGGGCATGTCTCGGCCAGGCAAGTGAAGAAGAAGGCTGGTCCTCGCTTGTATATGCCGAGGACCGCCTGCTCATAGCCCGGCTCTGGGCCGAGGCTGTGGCTTCTGGAAAGCTTTATGAGGCGGAGTGTCGGTTACAAACGGCGTCCGGTGAATATGTGTGGCATCTGGTTTATGCCACACCAATACGCAGTGCCGAGGGTATTGTTGAAGGGTGGGTCGGCAGCAATCAGAATATTCAAGCGCGTAAGGAAGCAGAGGCCGAGGCGGGCCGTGCGCGCAACCGCATTTGGCAGCTCAGCAGCACCTATATGCTTATTTTCGACCGGGAGGGGATCATCCGGCACAGCAACCTTGCCATTGAGCTGGGCACGGGCTGGCGCCAGGAAGATATAGTGGGCAATAATCTGCTTAACTTTGTTCATCCGGAGGATGCCGAGACCACGCTGATGGCCTTGGCGCGGGTGGGGGCGGGTGAAACCGTTCAGGGTTTCGAATGCCGTTGCCGTATGCGGAATGATGATTACCGCGTTATCGAGTGGGATGTGGCGCCGGATGGCGAGCTGAACCATGCCTTTGGCCAGGATTTAACCGAGAAGCGGGGCGCGATGCGTGCCCTGCAGCGGATATGGGATCTCTCCCCGGTACTGAAAATTGTACTTCGCCCTGGTGGCGAGGTGGTGACCGTAAACCCAGCCTGGACCAAGGCTTTGGGTTGGAGCGAGCAGGCAAGCCGCGCCCACCGGATGGCTGATTTTATTGCTCCGGAGGAGCGTGAGGCTGTGCGCGCTCAATTTAACGATTTCAGCCCCGGGGCGCTGAGCACGGAATTTACCGTTACAATGCTGACCGAGCAGGGTGGCTGGCGGCAAATTGCCTGGACCAAAGTTGCCGAGGGCGGGCTGTTCTATGGCTTTGGCCGGGATGTAACGGCCGAGCGCCGCGCCGCTGCGGCGGCGGAATCGGCCAGTGTCGAGCGCGAGCGTATCTGGGCGTCGTCGAATGACTTGCTGGCGATCGCCGATGGCGACGGACGGCTACGTTCAGTTAATCCGGCCTGGGGGCGGCTGTTCGGTTATGCCGAGGGCGAGATTTTGGGTATGAGGCTGTTGGATTTGGTGACGCCGGAGGATAGGCCAGTGGCCGAGCGGGCGATCAAGGATCTGACGGGGGGGCATCCTGTATTCGATATTGAATGCCGGATGAACGACCATCAAGGGCGGTTAAGCCTGATTTCCTGGTCTGCTGATTCGCTGGGCGAATCGTTCTATTTCGTGGGCCGCGACGTAAGCGCCCAGCGTGATGCTGAAGAACAGCTCCGCCAGGCGCAGAAGATGGAAGCGGTGGGCCAGCTTACGGGCGGCATAGCTCATGATTTCAACAATCTCCTGCAGGGCATCACCGGCAGCCTGGAACTGATGAACAAGCGGGTACAGCGCGGCGAAACCCAGGGGCTGGACCGTTTTATTGCGATGGCGATGGGTGCTGCCGATCGGGCCGCGGCGCTCACGCACCGTTTGCTCGCCTTCTCCCGCCGGCAGCCGTTAGATTCCAAGCCGGTGGCGGCCAACCCGCTAATTCTTTCCATGGAAATGTTGCTGCGCCGCACCCTGGGCGAGCATGTGGAATTGCAGCTCGATCTGCAGGACGGGCTTTGGCTCACGCTATGCGACCCCAATCAGCTCGAAAATGCACTGCTTAATCTCGCCATCAATGCCCGCGACGCCATGCCTGAAGGCGGGAGGCTGACGATCAAAACCTCGAATACCGAGCTGGAAGGTACAATCGGGCCCAGGCGGAGCGAGGTCACCCCCGGCCCTTATGTCTGCATAGCCGTTACTGATTCCGGGGTCGGCATGGATGCGGCGACCATTGCCAAAGTGTTCGAGCCGTTTTTCACCACCAAGCCGTTGGGCCAGGGCACGGGGCTTGGCCTTTCGATGATCTATGGGTTTAGCCGCCAGTCAAACGGGCATGTGAGGATCGAATCCGAGCCCGGCATGGGCGCCACGGCACGGTTGTATCTGCCACGCTACGAGGGTGAAGCTGTGATTCTGGCGCCAGGCCTGGAGGAGGCGGATATTCCCGCGATTGCCTCTTATGGCACGGTTCTGGTGGTGGAGGATGAGCCCGTGGTGCGCGGGTTGATCGTGGAGGTTCTGGAGGGACTTGGCTATGCCGCGCTGGAGGCACAGGATGGGCCAAGCGGGTTGGACATTCTGCAATCCCGCCAGAAAATTGACCTGCTGGTTACCGATATCGGCCTGCCAGGGCTGAATGGCCGGCAAATTGCGGATGCGGCGCGCCTGCTCCGGCCAAAGCTGAAAGTGCTGTTCATGACCGGATACGCCGAGAATGCGGTAATGAGCGTTGGCGGATTGGAGCCTGGCATGGAGATCATGGCCAAACCTTTCACGATGGACGCGCTGGCCGCCAAAGTGCGCGGTATCATTGAGGCGAAGCTGTAAAGTTTTCGGCGCTTCCGGCGCTTCGCCGCAAATGCTAAAGCCCGCCCATGGCTGGACATTCACACGCGAAGAACATCATGCACCGCAAGGGCGCGCAGGACGCCAAGCGGGCCCGTATCTATGCAAAACTGATCCGCGAGATCACCGTGGCGGCGAAGGAAGGCTTGCCGGACCCGGCGGCGAATCCGCGCCTGCGCGCGGGCATTGCCGCGGCGCTGAAGCAGAACATGACGCGCGACGCCATCGACCGCGCGATTAAGAAAGCCTCGGGCGCGGGCGGTACGGAGAATTACGAATCCGTGCGCTATGAGGGCTATGGCCCGGCGGGGGTGGCGATCATCATTGAGGCGCTGACCGATAACCGCAACCGTACTGCTTCTGTGGTGCGTGCGGCGTTCAACAAATCCGGCGGGGCGCTGGGGGAGACCAATTCCGTCTCTTTCATGTTCAACCGCCTGGCGGCCATCCGTTATCCGGCCAATGCCGCCTCCACGGATGAGATGCTGGAAGCCGCCATCGAGGCCGGTGCCGATGACGTGGTGAGCGGAGAGGATGGCCACGAGGTGCAGGCGGCGGTGGAGAATTTCTTCTCGGTGCGCGACGCTCTGGCGCAGAAATTTGGTGACCCGGCGGAGGCCGGGATGGAATGGCAGCCGAATATGACCGTGGCGGTGGACGAGGACAAAGCCGCTTCCGTGCTGAAGCTGATCGACACGCTTGAGGATGATGACGACGTGCAGAACGTCTATGCCAATTTTGAGCTGCCAGAAGAATTACTGGCGAAGCTCTCGGCATGATTTCACAAGGCCGGGTTCGCATTCTTGGTATCGACCCCGGCCTGCGTTTCACCGGTTGGGGTGTGCTGGAGGCCGAGGGTAACCGGCTGCGCCATGTGGCGGACGGTGTGGTGGCGACGGACGGGACTGAGAACGTGCCTCTGCGATTGAAGGCGTTGGATGAAGCGCTGGCAGATTTGCTGGCCCGTTACAGCCCTGAGGAAGCGGCGGTGGAAGAGACATATGTAAATCGCAATGCCACCGCTACGTTGAAGCTGGGCTATGCCCGCGGCGTGGCGTTGCTGGCCCCGGCGCGGGCGGGGATTCCGGTGTTTGAATATGGCGCCAAGACGGTAAAGATGGCGGTTGTTGGCACCGGCGGGGCGGATAAGGAGCAGGTGGGCCTGATGGTGAAGCGCCTGCTGCCGGGTGCGGCGCAGAAGCGGGCGGATGCGGCGGATGCGCTGGCAGTGGCCATTTGCCACGCTCACCATCGTTCCACCGTGAATGCCTGGAAACAAACATCATGATCGCGCGGCTGCGGGGCATTGTTGATTCCATCGAGGATGGAAAATGCGTGATGGATGTGAGCGGGGTGGGGTATCTGGTGTTCTGCTCTTCCCGCACGCTGGGCGCGCTGCCGGATGGGCTGACGACGTTGCTGATCGAGACCCAGGTACGCGAGGACGCGATTTCTCTCTATGGGTTTTTCACCAGCGCCGAGCGGGAATGGTTCCGGCTGCTCACCACTGTGCAAGGGGTGGGGGCGAAGGTGGCGCTGGGGATTCTCTCGGCTCTGTCACCGGATCAGCTCATCGGTGCCATTGCCGGGCAGGACAAAGGCGCGCTGACGCGTGCCCCTGGTGTAGGGCCAAAACTGGCAGTGCGTATCCTAACGGAATTGCAGAGCAAGGCCGGGGTAATGCCCGGCGGCGGCACGGAAAAAATTTCCGCCCCAAATCTGCGCGGCAACGGGGCGGAGGTTTTGTCCGCCCTCACCAACCTTGGCTATAAGCGTATGGAAGCGGAGGCCGCGCTGGCAAAAGCCATCGAAGCGCATGGAGCGGATGCCGCTTTTGACATGCTGATTCGTGCCGGGCTGAAGGCGCTGGCGAAATGAATGAGAGACTGAGCTCGGGCGAACGGCTCTCGGATGATACCGCCGAAGCCTCGCTGCGGCCGCAAAGCCTGGAAGATTTTACCGGCCAGGCGGCCAGCCGGGAGAATCTGAAAATTTTCGTGGCCGCGGCCAAAACCCGTGGCGAGGCACTGGACCATGTGCTGCTGCACGGCCCGCCGGGGCTGGGCAAAACCACGCTGGCGCAGATTGTGGCGCATGAGATGGGGGTGGGGTTCAAGGCCACCTCCGGCCCGGTGATCCAGAAGTCCGGTGATCTCGCGGCGATTCTGACGAATTTGCAGCCGAAGGACGTGCTGTTCATCGACGAAATTCACCGTCTGCAACCGGCGATCGAGGAAATTCTCTACCCCGCCATGGAGGATTTCCAGCTTGACCTGATTATCGGCGAGGGGCCGGGGGCGCGCACGGTGCGCATCGATTTACCGCCCTTCACGCTGGTGGGGGCGACCACGCGCTCCGGCCTGCTGGCCACACCCTTGCGGGACCGGTTTGGGATTCCGCTGCGGCTGGTGTTTTACACGCCGGACGAACTCACCGGCATTGTCATCCGCCTTTCCCAGAAGCTTGGTATGGACCTTTCTTATGAAGGCGCATTGGAAATCGCTCGGCGCTCCCGCGGCACGCCGCGTATTGCGGGGCGGCTGACCCGCCGGGTGCGGGATTTCGCCACCGCCGCCAGCGTTACAGAGATTTCACGCGATTTGGCGGATGCCGCGCTCACCCGGCTGGATGTAGACCAGAAAGGGCTGGACGCCATGGATATGCGCTATCTGCGGCGGCTGGCGGAGCACCATAATGGCGGGCCGGTGGGGGTTGAGACGCTGGCGGCCGCGCTGGCCGAAGCCAGGGATACGCTGGAAGACGTTGTGGAACCTTATCTTATCCAGGAAGGGCTGCTGCTGCGTACCTCACGCGGGCGGGCGCTGGGTGATGCCGGCTGGCGGCATCTGGGCCTCAACCCGCCCCAGCGCGGGCCCGATCTGCTCGACATGCTGGGGGAGTGATCTGCCTTACAAAAACCTTTTTCAGCCTTAATCATAGGCTTGGAGTAGGATATTGATCTATTGTTACAGCACGCGCATCTATTACCAAGACACGGATGCCGGGGGCATTGTTTACCATGCAAACTATCTTTCCATCGCTGAGCGCGCCCGCACCGAGGCCCTGCGTGAAATGGGTGCGCCACATGCGGAAATGGTTGCAACCCATGGGGTCATGTTTGTGGTGCACCGCGTCAATTTGTTCTATCAGCGCCCCGCCAGGATCGACGAGCTGGTAACGGTTGAAACGGAATTTACGGAAATGCGCGGTGCAAGCGTTACATTACGGCAGAAATTCCTGCGAGACAGCGACTCGCTGGCTGTGCTTGAGCTTGGGCTGGGCTGCGCGCGCGTGTCCGATGGCCGGGCGACGCGTATTCCGCGCGAATGGGTTGCGCGCCTGAAATTTTGAACGGGGAAAGATAGTGGACCAAACGGTGTCTCAGGCGGCCATGGCCGCGCCACAGGCGAATCTCTCGCTGCTCGGGCTGTTCTTGCAGGCGGATGCGGTGGTGAAGCTGGTGATGATCATCCTGCTGATCGCCAGCATCTGGGTGTGGACCATCATCATCGAAAAGATCATGACCATTCGCCGCGTGAACCGTGAGGCAAACGCGTTTGAGGACAGCTTCTGGTCGGGCGGCAGCCTGGATGAGCTTTACGAGCGGGAAGGGGCCGACCCCACCAACCCCATGGCCGCCGTGTTTGGCGCCGCGATGAGCGAATGGAAGCGCACCGCGCGCATTGCTGGCACGGAAATTGGCAAAACCGGCGTGAAGGAACGCGTGGACCGCGCGATGAACGTGACCATCATGCGCGAGATGGACCGGCTGGAGCGGTTCATGATTTTCCTGGCCTCGGTTGGCGCCACGGCGCCATTCATCGGCCTGTTCGGCACGGTTTGGGGCATCATGCACTCCTTCTCCGCCATTGCCGCCATGCACAACACTGACCTCGCGGTTGTGGCGCCGGGCATCGCGGAGGCGCTGTTCGCCACCGCCATCGGCCTTGTGGCTGCCATTCCGGCGGTGCTGGCCTATAACAAGCTCTCCAACGATCTTTCCCGCTTCGCCGGGCGGCTGGAAGGGTTTGGCACTGAATTTTCCGCCATTCTGTCCCGCCAATCCGAGGAGCAGAAGTAAATGGCGGGCGGGATGATCGGCGGCCGCGGCAACGGGAGGAGGCGCTACCGCCCGATGGCGGAAATCAACGTCACCCCGCTGGTGGATGTGATGCTGGTGCTGCTGATTATCTTCATGGTTACGGCGCCGATGATCACCTCCTCGGTGCAGGTGAATCTGCCGCAGGCCAACGCCAAACCTGCCAACGCGGATTCCAAGCCCATAACCGTGACCGTGAACAGCAAGGGCGATGTGTTTTTGAACAACAGCCAGATCCAGCTCAGCAACCTGGTGAGCACGCTGCAGGAAGCCTCGAAGAACAACGCGGACCAGCGCATTTTCATCCGGGGCGATAAGCAAGTGGATTACGGTACGATGCTGCAGGTGATGGCGGATATCGTACAGGGCGGGTTCACCAAGGTTTCGCTGCTGGCCCAGCAGCCCGGACAATAAGCCGGGTGACGGGAGCGTAAATTGGACCGCGACCTGCGCCGAAGCGCGATTGTTTCTTTTGTTATTCACGCGGCGATTATTATTGCGGCAATTGTGACGCTGCCTATGCAGCCGCTGAACACCTCGGCGGATGAAAGCGTAGATGTGGATTTGGTAGGCCCTACCCAACCGCAGACGGCGCAATATAAAGGCAAGGTGGCGGCCCCCAGCAACACGCCGGTGCCGCATAAGGGGCCGGTGAACCCCACCCAACCGAAGCCGCAGCCGGTTCAGCCCCCGCCCCCGCCCCCACCGCCACCACCACCCGCGCCACCAAAACCGCCGCAGCCAACGCCGCCAACGGCAGCGCCGCCACCCCCGCCGCCCACGGCCACGCCAACGCAGGCGCCAATTCCGCCGCCGCCCCCGCCGCGCCCGCCGCAGAAGCAGACGAGCACGCAGAAGCCGCCGCCGAAGCCGCAGCCGGTAACCAAGCCGCCCGCCCCCGCGCAATCGGCCACGCACCAGCAGCACGAGGTGAAGAACCCACTGCCGCTGAGCAAGAGCATTCTGAATACGCTCTCGCAATTGCGGGTTAACCAGCAGCAGACGAAACCGCCGACGGCGCAGTATAACCCGGACCAGGGCGGTGCGCCTGATGGCGGCGGCAGCCCCAACAGCACGGCCAATTCCGGGCTTTCAGAGTCTGACCGCAATGCCATCGGCGCGCATGTGCGCCCTTGCTGGGGCATTGATGCGGGTGCGCCTGGTGTGCAGAATTTCTCCGTGCAGCTGCTGGTGACGACTGATGCCTCCGGCACCGTACGTGAAGCTGAGATAGCACCAGCCTCCCAGGGCAACATGAGCAACCCGATCTACGCGGCCTATGCCCAGCGCGCGGTCGCCGCTGTGGAGAATTATCAATGTGCGACACTGCCCTTGCCGTCTTACATGCTTGGTAAGGTCAATACCTTCCTGTTTAATTTCACCCCGTAAGAGGTTCGATGATGACGCGTCTTATTCTGCCGCCATTTTCCCGCCGCCGCATGTTGGGTGCGGCGGGTGCCGCAACCCTTGCCGCGCCTGCCGCGTTTGCCCAGAGCGCTCCGGCAACCTCCAATAATGGCCCGGCCATTCAGGTGAGCGGAGCGCAGAGTGCTCCTATCCCCATTGCCATCTCGCCTTTCGACACGCAGGGCGTGGGCGCGCAGATCACCCAGGTGATCACCGATGATCTCAGCCATTCCGGCTTGTTCCGGGCGATCGACCCATCAAGTTTTGTGCCGAATTCCATGAATAACGGTACGCCGGTGTGGCAAAACTGGAGCCTCTTGGGCGCGCAGGGGCTGGTAACGGGCGATGTGCAGGATGCCGGCGGCGGCCAACTGAGGGTGGAATTCCGGCTATGGAACGTACAGAGCCAGGCGCAGGTGCAGGGCACGGCCTACACCACCACGCCGGATAACTGGCGGCGTATCGCACATATTATCGCCGATACGGTCTACCAGCAGATGATCGGTGAGAAAGGCTATTTCGACAGCCGGGTTGCCTTCATCTCAGTTGCGGGGGCGGTTACAAGCCCTATTCGCCGCCTTGCGATTATGGATTATGACGGCGCCAATGTTCAGTTTCTGACCAATGGCGCCAACATGGCGCTCTCGCCCGAATATAATCCGGCCCGCCAGCAGCTGGCTTTTGTGAGCTATCGCGGCGGTACCAACCCGCGCGTTTATGTGTTCGACCTGCAAACCGGCGCGACACGGCTTGTTGGCGGGTTTGGAGAGATGACAATTGGCCCGCGTTTTTCGCCGGATGGCAACACGCTGCTGATGTCTGTCTCCCGTAATGGTGGCGCGGCGATTGTGAAAACCGGCCTTGATGGTGGCGGTGCAACGGAACTGACCGACAGCAACTCCATTAATGTCACGCCATGCTATTCACCGGACGGCTCGCAGATCGTCTTCAATTCCGACCGCGATGGCAACCAGCAGCTTTTTGTGATGAATGCGGATGGCTCTGGCATTAAGCGCATTTCCTTTGGCCCAGGGCAATATGCCGAGCCTTGCTGGTCGCCGAGCGGTGATCTGATTTCCTATACATTCTGGGGGTCGGGTGGTTTTTCAATTGGCGTGATGGCGCCGGATGGCTCGGGAGAACGTATTCTTTCCCAGGGTTTTCTGGTGGAGGGCTCTACATTCTGCCCGAATGGCCGTGTGCTCATGTTCTACCGTCAATCCCCCACTGGCTCGGGCCATAGCTCGAACCTGGTTACGATTGGGGTGGACGGATTCAACGAGCGTTTGGTGGATACGCCGACTTATGCGTCAGACCCGTCCTGGGGGCCGCTGCTGGCGTAAAACCTGGCGGCGTGGCTTGAAATTCGCTGCGAAATGCGCGATACGGCGCGCGCCCGCATTGTGTGGGCAAATTCACACGCGGGGGCCTTTCCTGGCGAGAGCCATGAGGTCCGGTGCCGTAAGGTACTTCCCCCGCGGAGGATAGAACCGGATTGATATAGGAAAGAGAACTGCCAATGGCACTTCCCGATGTTTCCCTGCGCCAGCTTCTCGAAGCAGGCGTGCATTTTGGCCACAATACCCGCCGCTGGAACCCGCGCATGGCGCCGTTCCTGTTCGGTGTACGCAACCAGGTCCATATTATAGATTTGCAGCAGACCGTTCCGCTGGCTGAACGCGCGCTGAAGGCGATTCGCGATGTGACCGCCGCCGGTGGCCGTGTGCTGTTTGTGGGCACCAAGCGCGCCGCCGCTGATTACGTGGCCGATGCCGCGCAGCGCTGCGGGCAATATTATGTGAACCACCGCTGGCTTGGCGGCATGCTCACCAACTGGAAGACCATCACCGGCTCCATCAAGCGCCTGCGCCAGATGGACGAGATGCTGACCGGTGAGGCGCATGGCTATTCCAAGAAGGAAATTCTGAACTTCACCCGTGACCGGGAGAAGCTGGAACGCGCTCTGGGCGGCATTAAGGACATGGGCGGCCTGCCGGATATTCTGTTCGTGATCGACACCAACAAGGAGAAACTGGCGATTGAGGAGGCCAACAAGCTCGGCATCCCGGTTGTGGCCATTCTGGACTCCAACTCCGACCCCTCCGGCGTGACCTACCCGATCCCGGGTAACGACGATGCGATCCGCGCCATTACGCTGTATTGCGACATGGTGGCCGGTGCCGTGCTGGATGGTATTTCCGCCGAGATGGGCGCTTCCGGCGTTGATCTGGGCGCCGCCGCCCAGCCTGTGCTGGACGATGCTCCGGCTGAAACGCACGCCTGATTTTCTGGGGTGCTGTAAGGCGCCCGCCTAAAACCGAATGACGCGCGGGGGTGGCGAGCCCTCGCGCGCAACCATGTTATAAGGAACGAACACATGGCTGAAATTACCGCTGCCCTGGTGAAAGACCTGCGCGAGACCACCGGCGCTGGCATGATGGACTGCAAGAAGGCTCTGGTTGAGACGAATGGCGACAAGGAAGCCGCGATCGACTGGCTGCGCAAGAAGGGTCTTTCCGCTGCCGCCAAGAAATCCGGCCGTGTGGCCGCCGAGGGGCTGGTGGGCGTGGCGCTGGCGCCTGGCAAGGTCGCGATGGTCGAAATTAACGCCGAGACGGATTTTGTGGCCCGTAACGAAGCATTCCAGGCTTATGTTGAGACAGTCGCCAAGCTGGCGCTGGACGTGGGTGAGGATGTAGAGGCGTTGAAGGCCGCTGCTTATCCTGGAACCGGCCGCACCGTGGCCGACGAGGCTGTGCATCTGGTTGCTACCATCGGCGAGAACATGAATGTCCGCCGTGTTGCGGTCGTTAATGTACCGGGCGGTACCGCCGCCGCTTATATCCATGGCGCGCTGAAGCCGGGCCTGGGTAAGATCGGCGTGATCGTCGGCTTGGAAGGCAATGCCAATGAGGCACTTGAGCAGCTTGGCCGCCAGATTGGTATGCATGTGGCCGCTACCCGCCCGGATGCGCTTTCCGTGACCGAAGTAGACCCCGCTGCCCTGGAGCGTGAGAAAAAAGTCCTCTCCGACCAAGCTCGGGCCTCCGGCAAGCCGGAAGCCATCATCGAGAAGATGGTCGAAGGCCGTGTGAAGAAATATTACGAGGATGTGGTGCTTCTGGAGCAGGTCTGGGTGCATGATGGCGAGAGCAAGGTGAAGGACGTGGTGAAGAAGGCTGGCGCCAATGTCTCCCGCTTTGTGCGCTTTACCCTCGGCGAAGGCATTGAGAAGGAAGTCTCTGATTTCGCCGCTGAAGTTGCCGCGGCTGCCGGGGTTTAATCCTTTTCATCTTTGCGCTACCCATGGGGCGGTCCGGGCATTTTGCTTGGCACCGCCCTTCCTATAAGGACCTTCCATGCCCAGCACCCCTCAATATAAGCGCGTTCTGCTGAAGGTTTCCGGCGAAGCCCTGATGGGCAAGCGTGATTACGGGCTGGATACGGAAACGGTGAACGCCATTGCCGCGGATGTGCGCGATGTGATCGCCATGGGGGTTCAGGTTTGCCTGGTGATTGGCGGCGGAAACATTTTCCGT
>JAGXAO010000107.1 GCA_018971565.1 Rhodospirillales bacterium | reverse complement strand
AAGAAGGAGGAGCGTGCCACCCAAACGGTCTATGAAGCGGAGATAGGCGCAAAACCTACTCATGCTACACTACGCGCAGGTGACAGGCTTGGCAGTTTAGCAAAATATATCATTTGCAAAAGCGAGAGCAGAACAACAACAGGCGTTAATAGCAAGCCTGTGCGCTCTGATACGATTGGGCAAAGCATTGGCCATATCCAAAAAAGTATGTCCAGTATACCTAGCTGCCATTGCCGCCGATATGCTGACAATGCCAGAACAGCCGACCAGGCCACCATGTCATCCGTATAACCATAAGGCGTTACCATGAGAGTTAGCATCACCGTAACCGCCACACGCATCTCTGCATTAAAACTGCGGCTTCTCCAAGTTAACCAGGTTCCCAATATGGATAAGAGACTGCTGATTGCTTGAAGCAGATATGAGACGTACAAATTTCCACCAAAGCTGCGGACCATCCAGAAAACAGACACGCCGAACTTCTCTGAGTTATGGCCGTTTGGAGGAATTTGCAGCATATAGCGTGAGACGCGAAGGCCCTCGGTTAGATAAATGCGCCAGACCTGCAAGCCAAAGAGACTGGTGGTGAGCATAAGAATAAGGCCCGCCAGCAGGGCGCATGCCAGCATGCAGCGCCAATTGCGGGAAGCGAGCATCGCGATGGGTGCAAGGATAGCATATTGTGGTTTAAAAATTAGTAGCCCTAGGGCTACGCCTCCCGTCCATCTTTTCTGTGCCAGACGAAACAACCCATAAATCAGGCACGCCCCCATCACGGTGCCAAGTTGCCCGAGTTCAAAATTCCATAATGCTGCAGGGCTTAACAACACCACTATAATGACCAGATAGGGTAGCCTGGCCCGGCGAAGCAACCATGCCGCCGCCGCGACAAGACAAAAACTCCACACCCAGAAGGCAGTCTCAAATGGAAGATAGGAAATTGCGGCAATGGGCAATAAGGTGGTTGGTGGATAATACCAACGGATCATTTCCGCTTCTGGAGAAAAGACGTGATATAAAAACTGCAAAAAAGCCCGAGGATCAAATAATTCACTAAATTGATGAGACCTCGCCAATAACCCCGCGGCCCAGAAGCCAGAAAAATCACATTGTGGGCTACCACAAGGGCGATCGTCGATCGCTATGCCATTTATACCGAGATGATCCAACCTCGGGATCATGACGCCAAAAAATTGTATTAAAACTGCACACCACAACCAAAGCAATATCCCCATGCAGAAAAGGCGATAAGCTGTTTGCAAATAATCCTGTAGGCGTGTCAGCATGTCTTGCGTTCTGCTTTCGCCAGTCTTGCCTCAAGCCAAAGAGGCAACATGAGAGATGCTCCCGCCAGGCACCAAACCCCCGGAGGCCAGTCAAGTAGGAATTCAGCATTCTGGATAGAAAACACCCATGCCAACAGTAACAAACCGCCGCCAATTAATGGGGGTCCCCATTCGGCCATGTCACGGGGAAGAGAAGCGAGTGCGCGAACAGCAAGAACAAGCGGCATCGCTCCCAGCCAGTCAATTGCGTAATGCTCGCCAAACCCCAAAGTCGCGATAAAAATTATGAGCATGTAGATTATCGCAATCAGCCTATGCCAACCTGGAGAGTCACGAAGTGCCAATACGGAAAGAATGGCCCAGCTGGCATGAAGAGAAGGGAAAGTGTTTCTTATCGACAAAGTCGCAGTGTCAACCGCATGAAGGGGTAGAGCGTTGGGATTCGGCAAGGATGATGGAAAATTTGATCCGAAAAAAAACGCTGGAGCCAATGCCGGCACCATGCAAAAAAACGGAAAAACAAGAAAAGAGGAGATCAGTAACTCCAATGGTAATGTTACGATTTTTTTGTGAGAATAAAAAACTTCTGAGAATATCGCCGGAATGACAAAAACAAGATTATACTTATATAAAATCAATACGATCTGGTATAAATTCGGGTGATTCTTTAATATGATTGCCAAGCGATAAAAGACATTCAAATATAATTTATTGTCTAATCGGAATAAAACTGGATCGTAAACTTTTGGTAAAAAAGTTACTGCCTTATCCAGTAGTGACCAAGCAATGATTGCTCCCACGAAGAGGCATCCAATCGTCACAAGGCTTGAGCAGATAAGCTGATACGAATATCCCCAGTGCCGAACTCTCTGATTAATAATCCAAAAGCAAAAACCGCAGAGAAACAGAGTAGAAAAACCTTGCGATACACCTTTCCAGCCAGTTGCTTCCATCGTCTCTATCAGAAGGATTAAAGAGACTGTACAAAGCAAAGTTAGCATAAGCCGTTGGCCATTGCCTTCCAGGCGAGGAGACGAGCACATAGCCAATATAGCGAGCCCCTCCATCGCCAACACCTGCCCAGGATGAAGCACCAGGGGTAATATGCCTTTGAGGACGAGGAACTCGCTGATAGCGAAAGCGATCACCGCTGTGCAGCTCGCCAGCCAATTGCGGCTTAAAAATACCGCGGCATTCGCACCTTGGTTCATTTGCGCATTTATCCATTGCTTCATTCAAAACGGGCGTTCATATCTTCATTAAAATATTGAAACCATGAAGCAAAGCCCCTGCGGTGTTTCCCTTGCAATCAGTTGGTAAGGGCTTCAATGCTAAGTTATGTTAAACAGATTCCAGAAAGCCATCGGCTTGATGTCCGGCACATCGCTGGACGGGGTGGATGCCGCCTGGGTGCAGACGGATGGCGAGACCATAAGCGGCTTTGGCCCGGCCGCGACGGTGCTCTACGACGATGTTCTGCGAGCGGATTTGCGGCGGGTTCTCGATATGGCGCCTGCCCTGGCGCCGGATGATGTGTTTTTGCGTGAGGTTGAGGGAAGAATGACGCGCGAGCATGCCCTGGCGGTGGCCGTGCTAGGGCGGGCGGCGGATATCATCGGGTTTCATGGCCAGACCATATTGCACGCGCCGGAGGCCGGGCGGACCTGGCAGATTGGCGATGCGGCGCTGCTCTCCCATATCACCCGCCTCCCGGTCGTGTACGATTTCCGCTCGGCGGATGTGGCGGCGGGCGGCCAGGGCGCACCGCTGGTGCCGCTGTTTCATGCCGCCATGGCCAGAGAGATTGAGAAGCCTCTACTGATCGTGAATATCGGCGGGGTGGCGAACGCAACTTGGCTGGGGCCGGAGGGTGAGATCATTGCCTGCGATACCGGGCCGGGAAATGGGCCGCTGGATGATCTGGCGCAGGCGCATCTCGGCCAGCCTTACGACAAGGATGGCGCGCTGGCGGCTTCAGGGTGTGTTGATGATGCACGCCTGAAGGCGCTGCTGGCACACCCCTTCTTTGCTCTTTCCGCGCCGAAATCGCTGGATCGCTTAAGCTTCTCATCCCTTATTGAGCAGGCGACGAAGGGGCTGGCACCGGCGGACGCCGCCGCGACATTGGCGGCCTTCATCTGCGCCGCGATTGCACAAACACCCTGGCCCGCCCCGCCGAAGCGGGTTCTGATTACGGGTGGCGGGCGGCATAATGCCGTATTAATGGCTGGGCTTGCCGCACTCTTCACGGTGCCTGTGCATCCGGTGGAAGAAATGGGCTGGAATGGCGATGCGCTGGAGGCGCAATGTTTTGCCTTTCTGGCGGTTCGCTCCTTGCGCGGCTTGCCACTTTCGCTGCCCGCCACAACCGGGGTGGCAGCGCCGCAGACCGGCGGGCGGCTTTATGGAACGATTTTATAAAGCGTCCAGCCGTTCTTATTATGAGCCACCGAGTGTAGCCAGGGCGGCGGAGCGTTTTTCTCCAGCGCATCCCATAATGTTTTCTTCGGCAGGTCGTTGACCAGAAGATAACGGCCAGGTTCCGGGCAAAACAGCACATAGCCCGCACCGGTGGCGGTGATGGCCTGCGGCACGGTGGCGCCGGGTACGGCACGCCAGGCAGCACGGTCTTTCATGAAGCCGGTGATGCCGTGGTGATAAAGCGAACCGACGGTGAACACATGCGTCCGGTAGAGCAGCTCGGGCGTGTCCTCGGGCTGCGCCAGCACTACTTGCCCGGCGGCCGGGGCAAGCAACGGCGCGATGCCAAGCAAATTGCAGGATGGGTAGGTTTTTTCTTTTAATGGCGTTGGGGCTTGCCCTTCTGCTTGCACCGCAACGAAGGGGGTAAGAAGGATTATGGCCAGCAGCCCGATACGCTTAACTCCCGCCAAGCCGGTACCTTTGGCTTCAATTCCGCTGAGAGCGATAGGCAACAATGCCGCCGCGAAAATGGCCGATATGGAGGTGAACAACAGATAATTCGCGCCCAACCACAACGCCACGGCGGCGCACAGCCCTATATAGGCCCAGGCAAATGGTGCGCGTGGCGGGGCGCCAAACATGGAAATATCGGCTACGGCAGTCAGGTTTGGCTTGCGCTCATGCCAGGCCCGGGAGACCGCATACAGCACCGCCCAGGCGCCTGGCAGCAGAAAGACGATCAGGTCTAATCCGCCAGGGCGCATCTGCTCTTGAATAAATGTGAAAAACGCTTGAGCTTCTTTTGGCGGCAGCAACCCCGATGGCCCTTCGATTACGCCGGGAAAGACGATGATCCAGGCCAGAAGCGGTAAGCCCATTATCAGCAGCCCCAGCTTTCCGCGCCAAGGTGTGGGAGGTATGCGCGACAGCACGGTGGCGCTCGCCAACAGAATCAGGCCTAAGGCGACATAGACGAGGGAAAGGCGATCGATCTCCGGTACGCCATAACCGCCCGCCGGCGGGTCTACAAAAAAGCCAAGCGCCAATACGTCGAAGCACCCGGCGCCGGTGGCCATAAGCGTGGACGCGTTTGGCGTTTTTAGCCAGCGCAGCGCCAGGGCGGCAAAGGCCATCAGCACGAAAGGCATGGTCTCTGGCGTCATCCAGATCGCAAACCCGCCAGCAACACCTGCAAGAAATCCGAACCACCTATCTTCCCGGAGGGCGCGGAGCACACAACCCACGGTAAGCGCGATAAGCGCCAGCAGCGCGACATGGTAATGCACCACACCCGGCAGAGCGATTTCCGCCAGGGCGGGGAGAAGCGCCGCTGCCGCTGCCGCGGCCCAAAGATGGCGGCGCACGGAAAACGGCTCCACAGCCCAAGCCAGCGAGACGCCCAGCCACCCTACCCCCAGCGGACCCAGCGCCACGCCAGCGGCAAACAGGGCCTTATGCCAGCCGATGAAAGGCGCCATGGGTGCGGCAATAAGCCATAAAATTATGTCCAGCAGACGGGACCATTCCACCATCACCCCGGCGCCGGATTGGTCGCCCGCGACATTGGTAAGCAAATGCCCGGCCTTGATGCCCTGCTCGATCCGCAGCAGACGCATGTAGGAATCCGGGTCTTGCAAGCTACCCGCCAGCACGGAGGGCCAGGCATGCAGCCCTATGAGGATATTCAACCCGGTGCTGAGCAGGAACAGCAGAAGATAAATCAATTGGATTGAGCCCGGAATCCAGCCACGCCATTCTCTATGGCGGTGACGTGTTTGGGTGCGAACTTGCTGGGGTCGGTAAGGCCGCAACTATGCGCGATGATCTCCACCTCGTCGCGCATCTTCAGCGCGTAACGGGAGACGCGTACGGCTTTGTCCGTGGGGTCCAGCCCGCGGATCAGGCGCGGGTCGGCGGCGGTAACGCCGGTGGGGCATTTGCCGGAGCCGCATTTCATCGCCTGGATGCAGCCCAGCGCGAACATGAAACCGCGCGCGGAAGACACGAAATCCGCCCCCATGCAAAGCGCCCAGGCCACTTTGTCTGGTGTGATGAGTTTACCGGCCGCGATGATGCGGATGCGGTGGTGCAAACCATGCTCGTGGCGCAACGCCGCGACATAGGGCAGTGCCTGGGTGATCGGCAACCCGACATAATCGGCAAGCGATTCCGGCGCGGCGCCAGTGCCACCCTCGCCGCCGTCGACCTGCAGATAATCCGGGCAATGCTCAGGGTTCTCCACACAATC
>JAGXAO010000017.1 GCA_018971565.1 Rhodospirillales bacterium | reverse complement strand
CCGCGATATTTGCCATTCCACGCCACACCCACCAGATGTGGCGGCAGATCATAGAGCAGCCAATCCGGATGCTCGGCAAGAATCTCAGCCTTATCCGTACCAATTTCCTCTTTCAGCTCGCGCAGCACGGCCAGGCGGATGTTCTCGCCCTCATCAACCCCGCCCTGGGGCAATTGCCACGCACCGGGAAACCCCTTGCGCCGGCCCACGAATACCAGCCCGTCCTTTGAGAACAATACAGCGCCGACATTCAACCGGTAGGGCAGGGATTCATGGTTCTCCATGGCGTTGCAGAGCTCCTAGTTCGCCGCCGTTGTTATGGAGGAGGCTTTCATGTCCGCGATCAGCTTCAGGGCCATCTGCAACTGGAAGTCCGTGGAGGGCTTAGCAGGATCGAAAGCGGGCCAGTTGGCGGGGGGCTTGGAGGGGATGCTGGCGGCTACCGGCGGCAAAGGTGGTGCGGGCGGCAAGGGCGCCCCTGTCTGCTGTGTCGGGTTGGTGAAAGCGTTCAACAGATCCGTCTCGCGCAGCTGCGAAAACGCATCCTGCGGAGTAGCGGTGTCGGACACATGAACATTCGGCGTCACGCCGTAATCCTGGATCGACTTGCCGGACGGCGTGAAATACAGCGCCGTGGTCAGGCGCAGCGCGCCCTCGTTGTCGATGGGGATGATGGTCTGTACCGAACCCTTGCCGAAAGTTTTGGTGCCTAGCACCAGCGCGCGGCGGTTCTGCTGCAAGGCCGCGGTTACGATCTCCGCCGCCGAGGCCGTGCCGGCATTGGTGAGCACAACCATCGGCGCGCCGTTCAGAATATCGTTGCCCTGGGCGTACCAGACCTGGTCGTCCTCCGGGTGGCGGCCATGGGTGGAGACGATCTCGCCGCTATCCAGGAAGTCATCGCTCACCGCCACCGCCTGGTCCAGCAGCCCGCCGGGATTGTCCCGCAGGTCCAGAATATAGCCATGGATGGGCCCGTGCGCCTGCTGGGCGAGGTGGGTTACCGCTTCGCGGATGTGCGGGTCAGCGTTTTCATCGAAACTATCCAGCCTTATATAGCCGATTGGCCCAGCGGTGCTGGTGAGAAGCCTGGATTTCACGTCGTCGATCTTGATGATCTCGCGCGTGAGCGTGATATGCACGGGGGTGTTGATGCCGTTGCGTTTCAGCGTGAGTGTGATCTTGGTGCCGGGTTTGCCGCGCATCTGGCTCACCGCCTGGTCCAGCGTCACGCCGTCAGTCGAATGGCCGTCGATTTCGACGATAATATCGCCAGGTTTAATTCCGGCCTTGGCACCCGGTGTGCCGTCGATAGGGCTGATAACCTTCAGCAGTCCGCTGGCCTCGGTTACCTCCAGCCCCAGCCCGCCAAACTCACCGGAGGTCTGCACCTGCATATCGGCATATTGCCGCGCATTCATGTAACCTGAATGCGGGTCCAATCCGGAGAGCATGCCATTGGCGGCGTTATAGATCAGCTTGTCGGTCGGCGGGTCGATGACGTAATTCTGCTTGATCTGCGAAAGGATGTCGCCGAACAGCGAAAGCTGCTGATAGGTGCTGTCACTTGGTGTGGCCTGGCCAAACGCGCGTGACAATGGCTGCGTGAGCGAACCGGCGGCGAGTCCCGCTACGAAAATTCCGCCGAGCATGAAACCGCTGCGCAACCGCATATACTACTTCCTCTTCGTTGCCGGGCGCATTGCCCTGGCCTTATTAGATAGCATCCGGGCTGGATTATCCAGAGTGCCTGGCGGCCAGCCAGGATGTTGGGTCCACCGGCAGGCCATCGCGGCGCAATTCCACATAGAGATGCGGCTGATGCGCGGGGCGCTCCGGGTCGAACGGTTGCATAATGCCCAGCGGCTGGCCATGCAGCACGCGCTGGCCCTGTGTTACATCAAGGTGGCTCATGCCTGCTAGCACTGCGGAAAGCCCGCCGCCGCAATCCGCGATCACCACATTGCCATAGCTTGGCAATGGCCCGGCATACATGATGGTGCCGCCGCAGGGGCTGGTAACGCGCCCGCCTGGCGCCGTGGCATAGGTAACGCCCGTGGAAGGCCCCGCCACGGTTTGCGCGCCATATGCCTGCACCATATGCCCGGCCACCGGCGCCCCCGCGCCCCCGGTTGGAATATTTACCGGCGTTGCCCGCGGCGGGGCTTTGGGCACCAGCCGTGCTATGGCTTCATCCAGGCTTGAAAGCTCGTGTTTGGCCTTGGCCGCTGCTGCTGCTTCCGCCACGGCCTGGTCGGCATCGGCCTGTTCGTCGGCCTTGGCATGGTTAATATCGGAGGAAAGTTGCGCCTCCGCGGCCTCCTGCGCCGCAACGGCTGCTTCCAGTCGCAAACGGGCCTCCTGCGCCTGATGAATCGCGATGGCCAATTTCGTGGTTTCGGCTTTCACGGCATTGGCCTGGGTAGCCACCTCCGCCGCCATGCCTTGCATGATGGCGATGCCACGCACAGCATCCGTGGGCGCCAAAGGTGCCGCCAGTAATGTTGCCGCCGGGGCGGAAGAGAGCCTTTGTATCACCGGCAGTAATTTTTTCAGCGCCGCCTCAGCTTGGTCCAGTTGCCCGGCATCGTCGTTCTGCTGCCCGATAAGCTGGGCAAGCCCAGCCGCGTCCTGCGATGTCTGGTCCTCCAGCCCGCGCAGGCTGGCGGCGGCCTGTGCCTGTTGCTTCGCCAGGGCCGTAGCTTTGGCCATGACGGCTTTCTGGTGTGCGGCGGCGGCTTTGGCGGCGGCTTGATGCGCTGTTATTTCGGCCAGGGCAGCGGCACGGCGGGTTTTCAAATTGGCCGCGTCGTTCTTATCCGGCGCAGCCAGGGCAGGTGGGCCGCCCGCCATGCCAAGCCATAAAGCGGCAAGGGCCGCCCGGTTAAAGCGCCGCGCGGTCTTCACTCAGCCAAACAACGGTTTGCCGGTCATCGCGGCGGGTTGGGGCTGGCCCATCAGCTTCAACATTGTCGGCGCCAGGTCCGCCAGCACGCCATCATGCAGCTTTATGCCCTCTGGCCCCCCGGCGATAAACACCGGCACCGGGTTGGTGGTGTGGGCGGTATGCGGGCCACCAGTTTCCGGGTCTCGCATCATCTCGCAATTGCCGTGGTCGGCGGTTACAAGAATGGCGCCGCCCTGGGCTTGCACAGCCTCCCAGATTTTGCCCAGCCCTGCATCCACCGTCTCCACCGCTGTAATCGCGGCGGGCAGAGAGCCGGTGTGGCCCACCATGTCCGGATTGGCGAAGTTCAGAACGATCATGTCGTATTTGCCGCTGTTTATCGCCGCCACGGCTTTTTCCGTAAGCTCCGGGGCAGACATTTCGGGCTGCAGATCATAGGTGGCAACCTTGGGAGACGCCACCATAATCCGGTCTTCCCCCGGCAGCGGCGCTTCTTCTCCGCCATTGAAAAAATATGTCACGTGCGGGTATTTTTCCGTCTCCGCCATGCGTAGCTGCCGCAGCCCTCGTGCCGCCGCCACCTTGCCCAGCATGTCCTGCAAATGCAGCCTGGGCAGCACGGTGTGCATGAAAGGGCCCAGAGCATCGGAATAAGCTGTCATGCCCACGGCCCCCGCCAGTTTCGGCTGGCGCGCCTTAAAGCTGTCGAAACTCACATCGAGCAGGGCGGTAAAAATCTCACGCACCCGGTCGGCCCGGAAATTGGCGCAGATCACGCCGTCTCCGTCCTTTACCCCGTCATAATCGCCGATCACGGCGGGCTCGATGAATTCATCTGTAATCTTGGCGGCGTAGCTGGCCTGAATGGCCGCCTCGGCGGTGGAAAAGTGCTCACCCTTGCCATCCACCAGCACCTCATAGGCTTTTTGTACCCGTTCCCAGCGTTGGTCGCGGTCCATGGCGTAAAAGCGCCCCACCAGCGTGCTAAGCCTCGCGGTGCCGCCCAGATCAGCCAGGTATTTACGCATGTACTCCAGCCCGGCCTGGGGCGGGGTGTCGCGCCCGTCCATCCAGCCATGTACGATGACGGGAATTCCCGCCCCATGCAGAATTTTCGCCAGCGCCACCGCATTGTCCTGGTGGGAATGCACGCCGCCGGGTGAAACCAGCCCCAGCAGATGGGCGCTGCCGCCGGATTTCTTCAATGCCGCGATGAAGTCCAGGATGGTCTCGTTCCGGGCCAGCGAGCCATCCGCGATGGCGGCATCAATTCGCGGCAGATCCTGAATCACCACCCGCCCCGCGCCGATATTCAGATGCCCGACCTCGGAATTGCCCATCTGCCCCGCGGGCAGGCCAACAACTTTGCCAGAGGTGCGCAGAAACGCATGGGGGCAAGCCGCCCACAGCTTGTCGAAATTCGGCTTGCGCGCCAATGCCACGGCGTTGTCCTGGGTCTGCTCGCGCCAGCCAAAGCCGTCGAGGATCACCAGCATCACGGGTTTTTGAGGCATCTTGGTCCTTGAGAGAGCAGTCACGTTCTGCCGGGGTTTTAGGCGTAGCGGCCCGGTTTGGCCATGGCGCCCGCATCAAGGCCGCCCTGCCCGGTGGTAGGGGTGCCCAGCCAGAATAGATTGCGCCCGGTAGATTTGTTCCGCCAGCATCGGGCGCACCAGCATGTGCGGCCAGGTGAGCCCGCCCAGCGAGAGCTTCGCCCCGGCGCGGGTCAGCACTGGCGCGTCCAGCCCCTCCGCCCCGCCGATCACGAAAGCCAGCTTGCGGCTGCGCTCCAGCCAGCCGGCCAGCAACCGCGCCAGCCCCGGCGAATCGGGTGCCGCACCGTCCATGTCCAGCGCGATCAGAAATTCATCCGGCTTCATCGCAGCCAGAATCGCTTCGCCCTCGCGGCGCTTAATCTCTGTGGGCGCGCCTTGCCCATCGGCGAATTCCACCAACGAAAGGGCCGGGCGGATGCGTTTGGCATAGCGGTTGAACAGCTCCATCTCCGGCGCCTTGGGTGGCGCCTTGCCGATGGCGAGCAGGCGCAATTTTAGCTTTCCGTCTCGTCCAGCTCGGCACTCCACATCTTCTCAAGCCCGTAAAGTGTACGCGCTTCCGGCTTGAACAGATGCACAATAATATCCCCGGCGTCGATCAGCACCCAGTCGGTGCCGGTGGCACCCTCGGTGAGCGGCTTCCTGAACCCCGCCTCATGCAACTTCTCGTGCAGATGTGTGGCCATGGCGGCAATCTGCCGGTCAGCCAGGCCGGTGGCGATGATCATGCGGTCCGCGAAGCTGGCGCGCCCGGCGAGGTCGATCGTCACGATCTCCTCGGCCTTGTCGTCCTCCAGCGTGGAGACGATCACAGCCTGCAACCGGTCCAGAAATTCCGGCGGCGGTTTGGGCGCAGTGCGTTTCTTTGGCCCCGCGATGGCGGCTTTTTTGCGGGGCGTGCCCGGCATGGCGGCAACGGCCTCGGCGGCCGGTTTGGTGGCGCGTTTGCGGGGGGTGGCGGGCTTGGCGCCCCGGCTGGCCGGGGTGCGGGTGGGCGTGCGCGTTATGGCCTTGTTCCTTCTAAAATCCTGCGGCGCAATTCTGTGGCGGAAGCCGCATTCTCCCGCACAGGCAGAAGAATCCAGGCTGGCGCCGCTTTCCCGGCCAGACATAGCCCAGCCCGCGCCGGAAGGCGATATTTGTGGTGCCGTTTTGCCGCCCGCCCGGCCAGTGCCTGGCGTGTGGCCCCCGGGCGCGGCACCACCAGCATCGGCATGGCGTGCATAATCTCCAGCCAACGCCCCCAGCGCGGCAGTTGGATAAGATTATCCGCCCCCATCAGCCAGACGAAATGCACGCAAGGGAAGCGGCGCTTGAGCACGCGCATGGTATCGCGCGTGAAGCGTGTGCCCAGCCGCGTCTCAATATCCGTGGCGATGATCCTGCGCCCATCCGCGATTCGCCTGGCGCTGGCCAGCCGCGCGGCGGGTGTTGCCATGCCATCGGCGGGTTTCAGCGGGTTGCCGGGCGAGACCATCAGCCAGAGCTGGTCCAGCCCCAGATGCCGGATGGCCTGTTGGGCGACATGCAGATGCCCTTCATGCGCCGGATTGAACGACCCGCCGAGCAGCCCGATTTTCAGGCGAAAACGATGGCCGTATTTGGGAAGTGCGCCCGGCAAATCAGGGACGGGTCTGGCCCGTGCCACGCACCACATAGCGGAAGGTGGTGAGCTGTTCCGGCCCGATAGGCCCGCGCGCATGAATATGCCCGGTGGCGATGCCGATTTCCGCGCCAAACCCGAACTCCCCGCCATCGCAAAACTGGGTGGAGGCGTTCCAAAGCGTTACCGCCGCGGGGCAGGCGGTGAGGTAGGCTTCCGCCACCTGTTCGTCCTGGGTGATGATGGCCTCGGTATGCTCGCTGCCATGCGCCAGCACATGCGCCAGCGCCGCTTCCGGCCCGTCCACCACGGCAATGTTGAGCACAGCATCCTGCCATTCTGTATGAAAATCAGCGGGCGTTGCAGCGGTAAGGGCCGGGCAGATGGCCCGCGCACGGTCATCGGCCCTGAACTCGCAACCCAGGGCGGCGAGGTCTTGCACCAGCACCGGCAGCAGAGCGGGGGTGATGGCGGAGTCGATCAGCAATGTCTCAGTGGCGCCGCACACGCCGGGGCGGCGCATCTTGGCATTGGCCAGCACGCTGCGCGCCATCTCATGGTTCGCGGCCGCATGGATATAAGTGTGGTTCAGTCCCTCGGCATGGGCCAGCACCGGCACCCGCGCCTCGTGCCGCACTCGCTCCACCAGCCCTTTGCCGCCACGGGGAATGATAAGGTCGATCTGCCCCACCGCGCCCAGCATGGCGGCCACAAACCGCCTGTCCGTGGTGGCGGGCACCTGCACGGCGTGCTCCGGCAGCCCGGCTTTGCTCAGCCCGGCGGCCATGGCCTGCTGAATGGCCTGCGCGGAATGAAAGCTTTCCGAGCCGCCGCGCAGGATGATGGCATTGCCGGATTTGATGGCGATGCCAGCCGCGTCCGCCCCCACATTCGGGCGGCTTTCATAAATCATCCCCAGCACGCCAATGGGTTGGGCAATGCGGGAAATGCGCAGGCCGTTGGGGCGCGCCCACTCCGCCAGGGTGCGGGCAAGCGGGTCCGGCAGGTTTGCCACATCTTCCAGCCCGCGCGCCATCGCTTCAAGGCGTGCCTCGTTCAGCAACAGCCGGTCGCCAAAGGCCGGCGTACCTTTAAAATGCGCCATATCCCGCGCATTCGCGGTCAGAATTGCCGGAGCGGCCTCCCGCAGGGCGGCGGCGGCTTCGCGCAAGGCGGAATCCCGCGTGGCGGCTGGCAGCCTGGCCAGGGCGGCGGCGGCGGCGCGGGCCTTCTGGCCCATTGCCTCCATGGTGGCGGTAAAATTGGCAGGTTCGGCGTTCATGCGCCACATGCTGCCTAGTCCTGGCGGGAAGATCAACAGCGCGGTACAGTATAACCAGTATGCCTGACCTCTTCGATTCGCTGACGCCCGAGGTTGCAGCCCCGCCCGGCCCGGTGCTGCGCACGCAGCGCCTCACCCTGCGCCCATTGCATGGGGGCGATGCCGCCTTGTTTCACCGGTTGATTAACGACTGGGATATCTGCCGCCGCGTGCCCGACGCGCCCTTTCCTTATCCGCAGGCCCAGGCGCAAAGCTGGATCGCCGCCGCCGCGCAGGACCGTGAAGCAGGCCGGGCCGAGCAGTTCGCGGTTGAGGAAACCCTGACCGGTGCGCTGGCCGGCTGTGTGGGGCTGAAACTTTCCAAAGACCGTAAATCCGCCGAATTGGGATACTGGATCGGCCGGGCGCATTGGCGCCAGGGCTATGCGCTGGAAGCCGTGCGCAGGCTGGTGGAATGGGCCTTCGCAAGCCTGCCCATCGCGCAGCTCCATGCCGTGGTGGCGGCGGATAACGACGGCTCGCTGGCCGTGCTGGGGCGCCTGGGTTTTGAGCAGACCGGCAAGGGCCACCGGGTGTTCTCTTGCCGCCCTGGTGAGAAGTTGCCAGTGAAACATTTTAGCTTGGCACGAGAATCCGACGCCCCGAAGACAACCGAGCCGGCGCAGAAATCCGCCACGCTGCTGGTGGTGGCGGCGGCACTTATCGACCGCCAAGGCAGGGTGCTGCTGGCCCGCCGGCCAGAGGGTAAAAAAATGGCTGGTTTGTGGGAGTTTCCTGGCGGCAAGCTGGAAACTGGCGAAACACCCGAGGCCGCCCTGGCGCGGGAGCTGCGGGAGGAATTGGGGCTTGAGACGGACCCGAAGGATTTCGCGCCGTTCGTTTTCGCCTCCCATGCGTATGAAAATTTCCATTTGCTGATGCCGGTGTTTCTCTGCCGCCGCTGGAAGGGCGAGCCGCGCGGGCGTGAAGGGCAGAAGCTGGCCTGGGTGGCGCCGGGAGATTTGGCCGAATACCCCATGCCCGCCGCCGACCGCCCGCTGATTCCGATGTTGAGGGATTTCCTGTGAGCAACCCCACCGCCGCCATTCTCATTATCGGCAACGAAATCCTCTCCGGCCGCACCCAGGATGTGAACGTGCAGTTTATCGCCCAGCGCCTGGGCGAGCTTGGCATAAAATTGCAGGAAGTGCGGGTGGTGCCGGATGTGCCAAACCGAATCATAAGCGCGGTTAATGAATTGCGTGCTTCTTATAACCTGCTGTTTACGACCGGTGGCATCGGCCCGACGCATGACGACATTACCAGCGAATGCATTGCCGCGGCGTTTGGCGTGCCGTGGGAGGTGCATGAGGAAACCGACCGTGAGATGAAGGAGAAGATGGGCGAGCGTTACAACGCCGCCCGCCAGCGGATGGCAACGATGCCGCGCGGGGCCATTCCCATCAAAAACGAGGCTTCCATTGCGCCTGGATTCTCCATGGGCAATGTGCATGTGATGGCCGGGGTGCCGCGCATCATGCAATCCATGATGATGGCGCTGGAGCCCAGCTTGCCGCGTGGCGAGCGGATCGAGATGCGGGCTGTCTACGGAATGGGGGTGATGGAGGGTGCTATTGCCGAGGGGCTCTCTGCCATCCAGGATCGTTTCCCGGCGCTGGACCTTGGCAGCTACCCGTTCAGGCGGGAGGGCATATGGGGGGTGACGCTGGTGGCAAAGGGCACGGACCTGCCCGCCATTGAGGAAGCGACAAAGCAGGCCACGGATTTGATCGCTGCCCAAGGGGTGGAGCCGATGCAGGGCGAGCCCGGCTGACACATGGAAAAGATGGCAAAAACTGGCTTCCGGGTTTCCGTCGTTCTGCTTTTCATTGTATTTTGGCTGTTGCTGGGTGCAGCCTGGTGCGGCCTGTTCGGCTTTTGGATTGTCGGGTTGCTGTTTAACGATACGGCCGTTCCCATCAGCCAGATTTCTGACCCGTTCGGTACAGTTGGGCTGGCGCTCTTGGTCTTCAGTGTTCTGGTGCAAGGCGGCCTTATGCTTCTGCTGCGGCGGCAGATGGGGCTAGTCACACTGCTGCCGCTGGTGGGCTCGGCAATCATGACCATAGGACCGGCTTTGGTCCTTGGCCTCCTTTGGTGGATGACCGTTTAGAGCAGGGACGCCGCGATATTCACCGAAAGCGCCAGAATCACGGTGTTGAATACAAATCCGATCAGCCCTTGCATTGTGGCCAGCCGCCGCAGTTTTTTGGAGGTGACGTTGCAGTCTGAAACCTGAAACGTCATGCCCAGAACGAAAGAAAAATACACAAAATCCAGATAGTCCGGCCGGTTATCCTTCGGGAATTCGATCCCGCCATCCACCGTCTCGCCGCCCAGATCGTATGAATAATATTCATGCGCGTAGCGGTAGGCGAAGGTGAGGTGGGTCACTGCCCAGGAAAGCGCCAGCGTGAGCACCACGAAGGCGAGATAAGCGCCGGTGAAGTGAGCCTTCTGGTTGGCGGCGTGGGAGAACAGAAACAATGAGGCGAAGCTCATCCCCGCGCCCAGCAGAGTGAGGGTGAAAACCGTCCATTCGCCTTCATGGTGAGATTTCGCGTCCAGGCTGATGTCTCTGTCCTCGGTAAGAAAGAACATTGTCAGCGTGACAGCCAGATAAAGCAGGCTGCCGGTATCCCACGCCGCCACGGCCCGCACCGCGGGATTTTTCAGAGGAAACATAAGCACCCAGGCGAGTGCGCCGATGCCGTAGCAGATGGTAAAAAACGGCCTGGCCCGCAAAATCTGGAAGAGGCGGAATGATTTCATGAACAGGATAAGGGCGTGCGGCGCTTAGTTTTCCAGAGCAGCCAGGGCCGGGGAAAGCTTCTTTACCTCAATCTCCACGAAAGCCATTGGCCCCGCCCCTCCATTGCGTACATCATGCTGCACCCCGGCATCGCGCATATACGCATCGCCCGCCTTGCGGGGAATGCTGTGCACCTTGTCGCCGTCATGCACCTCCATCAGCGCGTCTGTGAGCATAACTACGTAATAGGGCCAGCCGTGGCTGTGCCAGCCTGTTACCGCACCTGGCTCGAAATCCCAGCGGGTGATCCGTGTATGCTCATCGTCATGTTGCACGGTAGGGTGTGCAGGGTGTGTACAGGCGAAAGCCATTCAAGCACCTCATTCTTTCGTTTCAGGACAGGTGTAACATGCATCAAGCACTTGAAAAGCCTAAAATGATCGTGCCGCGCCGGGCAAATCTGCCATCTGCGGGCTTGCCAAACGCCGCGCGCTGCCGCACAAGCCGGGCGAACAGCGCGGCCTTACCCCAGGCGGCGCCGTACCTGTTTGACATTTTATCCGCCCGTGGAGGCATCGATGGCTGATACTGACCTGAACAAGATCCGGAATATCGGGATCACCGCGCATATCGACGCGGGCAAGACCACCACCACGGAGCGTATTCTTTACTACACTGGTGTGTCTCATAAGATTGGTGAAGTGCATGATGGCAACACCACCACCGACTACATGGCCCAGGAGCGTGAGCGCGGCATCACCATCACATCCGCCGCCGTGACCTGCGAGTGGAAAGACCACGCCATCAACATCATCGACACGCCCGGCCATATCGATTTCAACATCGAGGTGAACCGTTCGCTCCGCGTGCTCGATGGCGCGATTTTCATCATTGAAGGTGTTGCGGGCGTGCAGCCGCAATCTGAAACCAACTGGCGCCTGGCGGACCGTTACAATGTGCCGCGCCTGATCTTCATCAACAAGCTGGACCGCACAGGTGCGGATTTCTACCGCGCCTTCGACACGCTGAAGGAGAAGCTGGACATTGTGGCGCTGCCGCTGCAACTGCCCATCGGCATCGAGGATAATTTCCTCGGCGTGGTTGATCTGGTTGAGATGAAGGCGATCGTCTGGGAAGGCGGGGAACTGGGTGCGAAGTTCCACGATGAGGAAATTCCCGCTGACATGCTGGAGAAGGCTAAGGAGGCCCGCCAGGTGCTGCTGGACACCGCGTTGGCGGTGGACGATGCCGGCATGGAAGAATATTTCGAGAAGGGCGACGTTTCTGTCGAAACCCTGAAGCGCGCCATTAAGACCGGCACCATATCCGGCGCGTTCCGCCCGGTGATGTGCGGCACCGCCTTCAAGAACAAAGGCGTGCAGCCGCTGCTGGACGGCGTGCTGGACTACCTGCCGTCCCCCGTGGATGTTCCGGGCATCAAGGTTGCCCCGGAAGAGGGCCAGGAGGACGACCCGAACGCGCGGCGCATCAAGGCCGACCCGAAGGCGCCTTTCGCCGGGCTGGCGTTCAAGATCATCAACGACAAATATGGCTCGCTCACCTTTGTGCGCGTTTATGCAGGGACGCTGAAATCTGGCGATTCCGTGCAGAACACCACCAAGGACCACAAGGAGCGCATTGGCCGCATGTACAAGATGCACGCCGATAAGCGCCAGGAGATTACCGAGGTGTCCGCCGGTGACATCGCGGCCTTCGTGGGGCTGAAGGATACCGGCACGGGTGACACGCTGGCCGCTTCCGAAGACCCGGTGGTGCTGGAGCGCATGGCGTTCCCCGTGCCGGTGATCGACATCTCCGTGGAGCCGAAGACCAAGGAGGGCGTGGAGAAGATGACCATCGGCCTGCAGAAGCTGGCCTCGGAAGATCCCTCCCTGCGTTTGAAGACCGACCAGGAGACCGGACAGACCATCCTTTCCGGCATGGGCGAGCTGCATCTGGAGATCATCGTCGACCGCCTGAAGCGCGAATATGGCGTGGATGCGAATATCGGTGCGCCGCAGGTGGCTTTCCGGGAGACGATCACCAAGGAACACACCGAGACCTACACACACAAGAAACAGTCTGGCGGTTCGGGCCAGTATGCCGAGGTGAAGATCGTGTTCGCGCCGCGTGAGCGTAACGAGGGCATTGAGTTCGCAAATAAGATCGTCGGCGGAACGGTTCCGAAGGAATATATCCCGGCGGTTGAAAAAGGCATTAAGAACCAGGCTGATACCGGCGTGCTGGCAGGCTTCCCCACCGTGGATTTCAGCTACACCCTGGTGGACGGCAAGTACCATGACGTCGACTCGTCTGCTCTGGCGTTCGAGATCGCCGCGAAAGCCTGCTTCCGCGAAGGTATGAAAAAGGCCGGCCCGGTGATTCTGGAGCCGATCATGGATGTGGAAGTAACCACCCCGAACGACCATGTGGGCGATGTGGTGGGCGATTTGAACCGCCGCCGCGGCATGATCCAGAACCAGGAGAGCTCTGGCTCCACGGTGATTGTGCGCGCGCATGTGCCGCTGAAGGAAATGTTCGGCTACATCTCGCAGCTGCGTTCCATGACCAAAGGGCGCGCCAGCTTCACCATGCAGTTCCACCATTACGACCCGGTGCCGCGCAACGTGGCCGACGAGATTATGGCCAAGAGCGCGTAAAGCCGCGTTCCGGGTTGTGCTTCAAAAGGGGTGTGGAGTTTTCCACGCCCCTTTTTTGATGTTGAGGGGGGAAAGCGATGAAGCGGCGGCGCGGTGCGGCTTGGCAGGCGGGCGAGCCCGGGTTTCTGTTGTTTCTGTTTCTGGCTTGCGCTTTGCCGGTGTTGGCGCTTACCGCGCTGCTCACCCCGCCAGGCCAGGCGCCCGATGAACCGGCGCATTTAATCCGAGCCAACAGCCTGTTGCAGGGCGCCTTAATGCCGGTGCGAAAGGCCGGAACGGACCCCGATACCGGCAAGCCCATTCAGCAAGTTGGGGTGAAGATCGATTCCGGCCTGCTGACGGCTGGTTTCGGGAAAACCACACAGATTAATAGCCGCCCTGTTGTAACCAGCGCAGACCTGACCGCGATGCAGGGTGTTCCCTGGACGCATCAGCGGATATTCGCGAGCATTCCTAATACCGCGACTTATTTTCCGCTGGCCTATCTGCCGGCCGCCTTCGGGCTGGGGGTGGGCAAGCTGTTTGGCGCCTCGCCGTTCGCCTGCATCATTCTTGCCCGGTTGGTGGATGCCGCCGCTTATCTTGTTATTGGCGCTGCCACGCTGGCAGTGGCAGCTTATGGGCGGGCGTTGTTTCTGGCGGTGCTGCTGCTGCCGATGAGCCTGTTCCTGGGTGGTACGCTGAACCAGGATGGCCTGCTTATAGCCCTTGCCTGCCTGGCCTGTGCCGGGCTGACACGCGGCACGCCGGGCGGGCGGAGGTTGGGGCTTGCTGCTTTCCTGGTGGTGCTGCTGGCCAAGCCGCCTTATCTGCCGTTGCTGGGGTTGTTCGCCCTGCCGCTGGCACGGCCAGGCTTCTGGCGCCGGGCAGGGCAGGTTATTTTTGTTAGTGTGCCGGTCCTGATTTGGGTAGCGATTATTGTTCTGTTCATCACGGTGCCCTTTGGTAAGCCGCCTTATCATCCGGGCGCGCTTTTTGCGGGGCCAAGCATATTAATGGACCGCACGAACGCGGCAGCCAATCTGCATATTCTGCTGGCTGATAAAGCCCGCTTTCTTACTCTGCCGTTACATACGCTGGTGCTGTGGGGCGGCACTAAGCTGAAGGAAATGGTCGGCGTCCTGGGGCTTCTACAGATTACGTTTCCGCACTGGTTTTATGGGCTGTGGTGGGGTGTGGTGGTGTTTGCCTTGCTGGGCGCCTCTGTATCGCCACGGCCCGAAGCTTTATCATTGCCAGTTTTCCTGTTGAATGGCGCGGTGGTTCTGACCGTGATCATTTTTACAGCGTGGCTGATCATGATTTCCTTTTATCTTAGCTGGACCAATGTGGGGATGAATTTCATAGATGGGCTGCAAGGGCGTTACGCGCTGCTTCTGTTGCCCTTCCTGCTGTTTGCCATGCCAGTGCTGGGGCGCTGGCTGCCGGAATGGGTGGCCGCCATACCGGTTCTGCTGATGGGTGTTTTTGACGCTGGTTATGTCCCGCTGAAACTTTTGTCGTTTTACTATTTTCATTAGGCACTCACTTGTTCTGGGCGCGTGTTATCTCAGCGTTTTGTTTCCGTGCTTCTGGTGGCCGGTATAACTCTGGCTTGCAAATTACAGAAAAGCCGGGTTTCTAACGCGGGTATTTAACGGACAGGCAGCATGGCTGAAGCGAAAATCGCGGTTTTAATTCCGTGCTACAATGAAGAAATCGCCATCGGCCAGGTCGTGCGGGACTTTGCCGCCGCTTTGCCGGCTGCCGCGATATTCGTCTACGATAATAACTCCAAGGACCGGACGCGCGAAATTGCCGCGCTAGCCGGGGCGATGGTGCGCACCGAAACGCTGCAGGGCAAGGGTAATGTGGTGCGGCGGATGTTCTCGGATATTGAGGCCGATGCGTATGTGCTGGTGGACGGAGACGGCACGTATGATGCCTCAGCCGCACCGGAGATGGTGCGCCGGTTGCTGGCGGAACAGCTGGACATGGTGAACGGGCAGCGGATTGAGATAGATGGCGAGGGGGAGATAGGCGCGTACCGCCGTGGCCACCGCACCGGCAACCTGGTGCTGACGGGCATGGTGCGCTTTGTGTTCGGCGACCGGATAAAGGACATGCTCTCCGGCTACCGCGTATTCTCCCGCCGGTTCGTGAAAACCTTTCCGGCCCTGGCTTCAGGTTTTGAGACCGAGACGGAATTTACCATCCACGCACTGGATATGCTGATGCCTATTGCCGAGGTGGCCACACAATACCGCGAGCGGCCGCCGGGATCGGTTTCCAAACTGCGCACCTATTCCGACGGGTTTCGTATTCTCAACACCATCATCAAGCTGGTGAAAGAGGAACGGCCCTTGCAGTTTTTCTCCATCGCCGGGCTGGTGCTGCTGGTGCTGGGCCTGCTGGTCTCGGTGCCTGTGCTGCTGACCTATGCCCGCACCGGACTGGTGCCGCGCCTGCCCACCGCAATGTTGGCCATGGGCTTCGTGGTGGTGGCGTTTCTGGCCTTCACCTGCGGGTTGATTCTGGATTCGGTGGCGCGCGGGCGGCGGGAGGCGAAGCGCCTAGCTTACCTCGCCGTGCCGCGCTGGATGCCCGATTAGCCTGCCAGCGCGGATTTAATTGCCGCCAGCGCCGTGTTGGCCTGGGCGGCGCTGGGTGCGCCCGCCTGGGCCACGGCCTTGTTGCCGCCGCCGCCTTGCCCGCCCGCTGCTGTGGCGCCAGCGCGTACCAGTTCCACAGCGCTTTGGGGCTGGTCGTCTGACACCGCTACCACGATGGCGGTTTTCTGCTCGGCGGTGGAGATGAGCGCCACGATACCGCTGCCGAGCTTCTTCAGCAGGTCTGTTGCGATGGGGCGAAGCTCCTTGGCGGAAATATCCCCGACATTCCGCAGGATGGCGCGGGTGCCGTTGATCTCTTCGGCTTCGGAGGCGGTGGCCATCACCAGCTTCTTCTGCAGCTCCGCCACCTGGCGCTCCAGCCGCTTTTTGTCTTCCTGAAGCTGGGTGATGCGGCTGGGCAGCTCCGCCGCGGGGGCTTTCATGGCGGCGGAGGCTTCAGCCAGAAATTTAGCCTCGTTCTCCACTTCGGCCAGGGCGGCCTCGCCCGCCACGGCCTCGATACGGCGAATGCCGGCGGACACAGCGCCCTCGGAGACGATGCGGAACAGCCCGATATCTCCCGTGCGGGCTACATGGGTGCCGCCGCACAGCTCGATGGACCAGGCGGATTTGCCCTCATCCGCGCCGCCCATGGAGACGACACGCACCTCATCGCCGTATTTCTCGCCGAACAGCGCCATGGCGCCCAGTTTCACGGCTTCCTCCGGCGTCATCAGGCGGGTGGTGACATCGCTGTTCTCACGGATATGCGCGTTCACGTCCCGCTCTACCGCCGCCAGCTCCTCGGCGGTTACGGGGCGGGGTTGGGAAATGTCGAACCGCAGGCGGTCTGGCGCGTTCAGCGAGCCTTTCTGCGTGACATGCGGGCCAAGCGCCCGGCGCAGCGCTTCGTGCAGCAGATGGGTGGCGGAATGGTGGGCGCGGATTTTGCCCCGGCGATCATGGTCCACCTGTGCCACCACCGGCTGGCCCACGCGGGCCGTGCCCGCTTCCACCACGCCTATGTGCACAAACAGCCCGCCCAGTTTCTTTTGGGTGTCGGTAATGCGGATACGCAGATTGTCCGGCCCGGTGATGGTGCCGGTATCTCCCACCTGGCCGCCGCTTTCGGCGTAAAACGGGGTTTGGTTGAGAATGACATAAACAGATTGCCCGGCCATGGCTTCATTGGCGGGCTGGCCATCCACCACCAGGGCGGTGATGGTGCCCTCGGCGGACTCGGTGGAGTAACCCAGAAATTCGGTGGCGCCGAGGGTCTCGTTCAGCTCGAACCAGATTGTTTCCGTGGCGGCATCGCCGGAACCGGCCCAGGCGGCGCGGGCACGGGCCTTCTGCTCGGCCATGGCTTCGTTGAAGCCATCCACGTCCACGCTTTTGCCTTCCTCGCGCAGCGCGTCCTGCGTGAGGTCCAGCGGAAAGCCGAACGTGTCGTAAAGCTTGAAAGCGACGGCACCAGGCAGGGCGCCGCCTTGCGGCAGGCTGGAGGTTTCCTCCCGCAGAAGGGATATGCCGCGGTCCAGCAGCGCGCGGAAGCGGTTTTCCTCAAGCTGGAGGGTTTCAGTGATCAGCGCCTCCGCCTGGTTAAGTTCGGGGAAGGCCTGGCCCATCTGACGGGTGAGGGCGGGAACGAGCCGGTACATCAACGGCTCCTTCGCACCCATCATATGAGCGTGGCGCATGGCGCGGCGCATGATCCGGCGGAGCACATAGCCACGGCCTTCATTGGAGGGCAACACGCCATCCGCAATGAGGAAGGAGGAGGAACGCAAATGGTCCGCCACCACGCGGTGGCTGGTTTTGAATGCACCGTCCGGCCCTTGGCCGGTTGCCTCGGCGGAGGCCAGAATCAGCGCGCGTAAGGTATCTGTGTCGTAATTGTCGTGTTTGCCTTGCAGAATGGCGGCGAAACGCTCCAGCCCCATGCCGGTATCGATGGAGGGGCGGGGCAGGGGCGTGCGGGTACCAGGCGGGCCTTCCTCGTACTGCATGAACACGAGGTTCCAGATTTCGATGAAGCGGTCGCCATCCTCATCCGGGCTGCCGGGCGGGCCGCCGGCAATGGCAGGGCCGTGGTCGTAAAAAATCTCGGAGCAAGGGCCGCAGGGGCCGGTATCGCCCATGCGCCAGAAATTATCATCGGTGGGAATGCGGATGATCCGCTCATCCGGCAGACCGGCGATTTTGGACCAGAGCCCGGCTGCCTCATCATCCGTATGATATACGGTGACCAGCAGCTTTTCCTTGTTCAGCCCGAAATCTTTGGTCAGCAGCGTCCAGGCGTGCAGGATCGCCTGCTCTTTGAAATAATCGCCGAAGGAGAAGTTCCCCAGCATTTCAAAAAACGTGTGGTGGCGGGCGGTGTAGCCCACATTATCCAAATCGTTATGCTTGCCGCCAGCGCGCACGCATTTCTGTGAGGAAGTTGCGCGGATGTAAGGCCGCTTTTCCTGCCCGGTGAACACATTCTTGAATGGCACCATGCCTGCATTGGTGAAAAGCAGGGTTGGGTCGTTACGGGGCACCAAAGGTGCGGAGGGCACGATCTGGTGGCCGTTACGGCCAAAATAGTTCAAGAAGGTGGCGCGGATATCGTTACTGGAGACCATGGCGCTGGATTACAGGGCGGATTGGCTTTCGCCAAGCCCGCCTTGATCAGGTTCAACGTTAATCCTCGCCGCTTTCTTCGCTGGCATCGGCAGCCATCAGCACATCGGCGATCGAGGCGGATTGATCGCGGATTTTCTTTTCAATCGCGTCGGCCATCTTCGGGTTGTCGCGCAGGAACTGCTTGGCGTTTTCCCGCCCCTGGCCGATACGCTGGCTGTCGTAAGAGAACCAGGCGCCGGATTTTTCCACCACCCCGGCTTTTACGCCGAGATCGATCAGCTCGCCGGTTTTGGAAATGCCCTCGCCGAACATGATGTCGAATTCCACCTGCCGGAAGGGCGGGGCCAGCTTGTTCTTTACCACCTTTACGCGCACATGGTTGCCCGTTACGTCCTCCCGCTCTTTGATCGACCCGGTGCGGCGGATTTCCATGCGGATGGAGGCGTAGAATTTAAGCGCGTTGCCGCCGGTGGTGGTTTCGGGGTTGCCGAACATCACGCCGATCTTCAACCGGATCTGGTTGAGGAAGATGAGCATGGTGTTGGAGCGCGCGACCGAGCCGGTGATCTTGCGGAGCGCCTGGCTCATCAACCGGGCGTGCAGGCCGACATGCGTATCCCCCATCTCGCCCTCAAGTTCGGCGCGGGGCACCAGGGCTGCTACGGAATCGATCACCAGCACGTCGATGGAGCCGGAACGGACCAGCGTATCCGCGATCTCCAGCCCCTGCTCGCCAGTATCTGGCTGGGAGATGAGAAGATTATCGACATCCACGCCCAGCTTGCGGGCATAAACCGGGTCCAGCGCGTGCTCAGCATCGATAAACGCGCAGACACCGCCGCGCTTCTGTGCCTCGGCCACCGCATGCAGGGCGAGGGTGGTTTTGCCTGAGCTTTCCGGACCGTAAACCTCGATAACACGGCCACGGGGCAGGCCGCCAATGCCCAGCGCCAGATCCAGCCCCAGTGAACCGGAGGAGATTGTTTCAATAGCCTCGGAGCCGCCCTTGGCCCCCATGCGCATGATGGAGCCCTTGCCGAAAGCACGCTCGATTTGCGCCATTGCGGCGTCCAGCGCCTTGTTCTTCTCTAGGTCAGGTTTTGCCATCTGTGTCACAGTCGCCATTAGTAGAAAAGGTGCCTCCTGAGCGTCCAACATCGACTCGATTTGTGTCAAACGCGGCTTTTTGCTTACGGTGGATGCAACCATAGCGTGTTTTCCTGACCTTGCCAGAGTGGTTTATTACGAATCTTACAGATTCGCCTCTGCTTGACCCTGGCACGGCAAGAACAAATTAGCAACATATCTGTTAATAAATTGTTCTTTTTTTGTTCCTGGTGGGTAAAAGCCTATATTCGCATCGCGCTGGTAAAATTTTCCTTATAAAAAAAAGGGCGCCGAAGCGCCCTTTTGGTTTAGAGGCTGCCGCCGCGCCGCCCGATGGAGGCGCCGAGCCGCAGCCGCAGGGCGTTGAGCTTGATGAACCCCGCCGCATCCTGCTGGTTATAGGCGCCGGCATCGTCCTCGAACGTGACCATGCGGGTGTTGTAGAGCGAGTTCGGGCTCTCGCGCCCGGTGACGATCACATTGCCTTTATAAAGCTTAAGCCGCACCGTGCCGGTAACGGAAGCCTGGGAGGTATCGATCAACGCTTGCAGCATCCGGCGCTCCGGGCTGAACCAGAAGCCGTTATAGATCAGCTCCGCATAGCGCGGCATGATGCTGTCTTTCAGGTGCCCTGCTTCGCGGTCCAGTGTGATGCTCTCGATGCCGCGATGCGCGGCCAGCAGGATGGTGCCGCCAGGGGTTTCGTACACGCCGCGGGACTTCATGCCCACGAAGCGGTTTTCCACCAGGTCCAGCCGCCCGATGCCGTTGGCTTTGCCGTACTCGTTCAGCCGGGTGAGGATGGTGGCGGGCGAAAGCGCCACGCCATTGATGCCAACCGCATCGCCTTGGTAGAACTCGATGGTGATTTCGGTCGTCACATCGGGTGCGGCCTCGGGCGAGATGGTGCGCTGATACACGATCTCATCCGGCCCCAAAGCGGGGTCTTCCAGGATTTTACCCTCGGAGGAGGAGTGCAGCAGGTTCGCATCCACCGAGAACGGGGCCTCGCCGCGCTTGTCCTTGGTGATGGGAATCTGGTTGGTCTCGGCATATTCCAGCAGTTTGGTGCGGCTGGTCAGCTCCCATTCCCGCCAGGGGGCGATGACGCGGATATTCGGGTTGAGCGCGTAATAACCCAGCTCGAACCGCACCTGGTCGTTGCCCTTGCCGGTGGCGCCGTGGGAAACGGCGTCCGCCCCCACCATCTCGGCAATCTCGATCTGGCGCTGGGCGATGAGCGGCCGGGCGATGGAGGTGCCCAGCAGATATTGCCCCTCATACAGCGCATTGGCGCGGAACATCGGGAACACGAAATCCTTCACGAAGGTCTCGCGCAAATCCTCTACGAAGATTTCCTTGATGCCGAACATCTCGGCCTTCTTGCGGGCGGGCTCCAGTTCCTCCCCCTGGCCGAGATCAGCCGTGAAGGTTACCACCTCGCAAGCGTAGGTGTTCTGCAGCCAGCGGAGAATGACGGAGGTGTCCAGACCACCGGAATAGGCCAGGACGACTTTTTTAATCTTCTGTTCCATGTGCGCGGCTTATTACGCCGCGCGGCCAATGCCAAGGCTTGCCCAGCTTTTTCCCAACGCCTGCCAGAATAATTTAAGCCCCGTGGCCTGCTGCGCCACGTAGGAGCCGGTGGCCAGAGCCTCGGGCGCGCGGGCATCGCCGGTGGGCAGGTATTCATCCCGGAAATCGGCGGTGCGGAACATAATGTCCCACACCGGGAATACGGAGGCGTAGTTGCAACTGTTACGCCCCGCCGCGCGCAGGCCGTGGTGGAAGCGGTGAAAGCGCGGCGAGACGAGCAACCATTCCAGCGGCCCGAAAGAAAGGCGGATATTGGCGTGGCTCAGGCTTTCGACGAATTTCAGCGCCAGCACCAGCAGCGGGAATTGCAGCGGCGGAATGCCGATGATGAGCCCGATGACGAAGAACCAGAGGAAGCTGATCGTGTCGTCGATGAGGTGGTTGCGGTCGTCGGACCAGAAGCTCATCTGCCGCTGCGCGTGGTGCAAGGCGTGCAGCGCGTACCACCAGCGGAAGGAGTGGGAGAGCCGATGGCGCCAGTAATCCGCGAAATCCAGGATCAGCGCGTAGATGAGGAAGGTGAGCATCGGCCGGCCGAGCAGGAAGGGCACCAGGCTTTCCAGCGTGGGGGGGATGAAGCCGCGTTCCACCAGGAAGCCGGTGGCCCAGGTTTGCACCTGGTAGAACAGCACGAAGGTGACAATCGGCACCACGCCGACGCGGTTGAGCAGCGTGTAGAGCACATCCACCGCCACGGCCTTCTTGTCCGGCCAGCGTTCCACCGGGCGCCAAAGCTCCAGCGGCACACAGATGGCATAGGTTACCAGCACCGCGAACAGCCCGTAGACGCAGATCAGGCACCAGTCGAAGGCCAGATCGTCCCACGCCATCCAGTGGAAATAATACAGCACCGGCAGCACCGCCCATTGGTCCATATAGCCAGCGATGATGGAGAAGAGGCGGTCGAGACTCTGCATGGATGCGGGCCTGTAGCGGTGGCGGTCAGCGCCGTGGCGCCCCGCCAACATAGGCGCCCCCGGCCGATTTTGCGAGCCTCATCGCAGCCGCTCCGCCGTAACCTGGCCCTTCTGCTTCAGCATGGTGCTGAGAAAGATGCCATGCGGTGAGCGCCCCACTGGGATGGTGGTGTAATCGCCCGTTTCCGGGTCCAGCACCGCGACGGATTCCGCGAAACGCTGCGCGATCCAGATTTTTCCGTCCGGGGCGATGGCGATGTCATCCGGTCCGCCGGGAATGGGATAGGCGCGGATCGGCTTCAGCGTAATCGGGTCCAGCGCGGTGAGCGAGGTTTGGCCCGGCCCGCGGTTGGAGACGTAGAGAATGTGCCGCTGTTCATCCAGGAAGATGTTATGCGCGCCATCCCCGGTTTTTTGCCAGCGGGTGATGCCGCCTTTGATAGGGTCTACCTCCACAATGCCGCCTTCGCCCATAAGGCAGACGAGCACACGCCCGTTGAGCCAGAGCACGCCCGCCGGGGTGGTACCCGCCTTCACGCACCAGCGCTCTGTCATGGTGGTGAGGTCCAGCGAGACCAGCGTGTCTGAATTCTGCATGGAATTGAAGGACCAGCGCGAGTCGGGCGAGAAATCCAGATGGCTCGGCCAGCGGCCTGGCTTGAAGCGCTTCACCAGTTCCAGCGTGGCGCCATCGTACACATCCACGAAATCCAGCCGTAGCGCGTTCACCACGAAATAGCGGTTATCGGGCGTGTAGCCGATCTGGTAGGGGTCGGCGATGCGCTTATGGCCGAGCAGCGCGCCGGTGCGCGGGTCGTACATGAACAATGCGTTGCCCGAGGCGTCCGCCACCAGAAGCTGGGAACGGTCTGGTGTGAGCGCCCAATGGCTGGGCTCGCGGTAGGCGGGCGCGGTGCTCACCACCTGGTGTGTGGTCATGTCGATCACGCTGAGCGAGCCTTCGCCGGAGTTCAGGACGATGGCGACGGGCGGCGTGCTGGCGGCCAGGGCGATGCTGGGTGCGGCGAGGGCAAGGGGAAGGGCGAGCGTGGTACGGCGAGAGAGCATGAAGCCCGTTTAGACCTGTTTTCCGCGTCTGCGAAGATGACGCTTGCCCACAAGAAGAACGCGGAACCGGTTGAGGCGATGAGGGTGTTGTCGGTAATGGACTGGATGGCGAAGGCAATGAAGGTGAGCCGCATCAGCCAGGCCTGGCCGCGTGGCAGTTGGCTAGAGCCGCGCGCCACCCATAGCGCCATCAAGCCGATCAGCAGAAACAGCCCCACAAAGCCGCCCTCGCTGCCGATGCGGAGATATTCGTCATGCGCCGCGTTGGTGCCGAGCAGCAGGCTGAGCTGCGAGGTGACGGGAATGATGACCTTGCCAGCCCCCACGCCCCAGCCAAGCCATGGCGATTGCTGCATGGCCTGAACAAAGAACGGCCAGACCAGCGTGCGGTGTGAAAGGTCTGTGGCCTCGCCGAGTTTGGTGAGGTCCACCGCGCGCAGAAAGCCCAGCAGCCCGGAGCCGAGCAACGCCAGCGCCGCCAGGGCGCCGCCAGCCGCCAGCATCATCAGCCGCCGTTGCATCAGCAGCAGCGCCAGCAGCATCATGGCGGCCATCGCCAGGGGCGAGCGCGCGCCGGTGAGCAGGATGATGATGAAATTCACCCCCGCCATGGCCGCCATGCCTGCCCTTGGCCGGTCAGCCAGCTCCAGCACCGTGGCATAGAGGCCAATGAGCGCGAAACCGCCCAGGAAAGGCGGCTGGCCATTGCCGCCCAGCCGCAGGGCGCCTTGTTCCAGCGTATAAAACTGGTCCAGCCCCGCCAGGGCCAGAATTGCGGCCACGCCCACCGCGAAAAGCGGTGCGAAGATAAGCGCGGTGATCGCCGTGCGGCGGAATTTTTCCTGCTGGCGCACGAAGCAGAACAGGAAGGGCGCGGCCGAGCCGACCAGTGACCGCGCGGAGGCTTGCAGGCTAAGCCCAGGATGCAACCCGTGGATGAGCCCCGTGCAGAACATGAACAGAAAGGCGAAGGCCGGGTTCCACCAGTCCGCTTTCAGCCCGCCGCGTAAGGCCACCCCCGCCAGCACCGCCAGCCCATAAGCCTTCAGCAGCCCGGCGGTGGTTTCCGGGTCGCCGGTTATGCCGTTCAGCCAGTAATCCGGCCCGGTGGCCAAAGCGAGCACCCAAAGCACCACGCCAGCACGGGGCCAGAAAAGCGCCAGCCCAGCGAGCAGCAATGCCGGAATCACAACCGAGACGTGCAACATGCCGCCCTCTTAACCTGTTCCGTCGCCGCGCGCTTGAGATTTTCACGCAAAGGCCCGAGACTATCGCCATGATCCTGAATGTTTTAGATGCGGGGGAAGGTTCCCCGCTGGTGCTGCTGCATGGACTGTTTGGTGCGGCTCGCAACCTCGGCATCCTCTCCAGGGCGTTGTCCTCCTCCTTCCGTGTATTTGCGTTGGACCAGCGCAATCATGGGGAAAGTCCGCGCGGCGCGGTGATGGATTATGCCGTGATGGCGGCGGATGTGGTGGAGACGCTGGCGTATCTCGGCATTTCCCGCGCGCGAATATGCGGCCATTCCATGGGCGGCAAAACCGCGATGATGCTGGCGCTGACCAAGCCTGAGCTGGTGGAGAAACTCGCGGTGATGGATATTGCCCCGGTAACGTACCGGCATGACCATTCAGATCTTGTCGCGGCGATGCGCGCCGTGCCGCTCTCCGCCACGCTCACCCGTGGCGAGGCGGACAAGGCGATGGCGGCCACCGTGAAAGAGGCGCCGCTGCGCGCCTTTCTGCTGAATAATCTGGTGCTGGGCGAAGCGCCGCATTGGCGGCTGGGGCTGGATGAGATTAGCGCCAATATGGCTAATTTATTCCGGTGGGACGATCCGCCGGGTGCTGTGCCCTATACCGGCCCGGCGTTGTTTCTCTGCGGGGCCAAATCCAACTTTGTTACGCCTGCGGCCGAACCGGATATTCTGCAACGCTTCCCCCAGGCGCGCATTGAGCGGGTGGAGGGGGCTTCCCATTGGCTGCACGCCGAGAAGCCCGAGCAGGTGATTGCCGCCTTGAGGGATTTCCTGATCTGATGAACCAGAATTTTGATGTGATCGTGATCGGCGCTGGCATTGTTGGCGCTTCGGCGGCAGCGCGGCTTATCCCCACACACCGCGTGGCGCTGGTGGAGGCCGAGGCGCAGGCTGGGTTTCATACCACTGGCCGCTCCGCCGCCATATGGGTCCGTAATTACGGGCCGCCGGATGTGCGCGTGCTCACCGGTCTCTCCCGGGAATTTTACAAAAATCCGCCGGAGGATATCGGTACGGACCATCTGGCTGTGGACCGCTCGATTCTCTACCTGGCGCCCGCGGACCAGGGTAGCCAGCTTGATGCGCTGATCGCGCAGGATCTCGGGATTGAGGAAATCTCCCTCAGCCGCGCCAGGGCGCTTTGCCCCGCGATTATCGATGGCTACGCCACCCGAGCCGGGTTTGAGGCGGATGGGTTCGACATGGATGTGGCTGGGCTGCACCAATATTTCTTGCGCAAGCTGCGCCAGGGCGGCGGGCAGATTAGCCTGCGCAACCGTGCCGGGCGGGTGGAGCGCAAGAATGGGGCCTGGGAGGTGGAAACCTCCGGCGGGCTGATTATTGCCGCGCCCATCGTGGTGAACGCCGCCGGGGCATGGGGCGACGAGGTGGCGAGGATAGCGGGCCTTAAGCCGATAGGGCTGGTGCCCTGCCGGCGCACCGCCGCGATTATCGACCCCGCGCCCTTCCAGGTGGAGCACTGGCCCATGGTGCAATCCGCCGGGCATGACTGGTATGTGCGGGCCGAGGCGCGAAGCAAGCTGATGGTGACACCGTGCGACGAAACGCCGGACGTGCCGCACGACGTGCAGCCGGATGAGCTGGATGTGGCTATCGGGATAGACCGCATGCAGCAGGCGCTGGATATAAAGGTAAAGCGGGTTGAGCATAGCTGGGCTGGCTTGCGCACCTTCACGCCGGACCGGTCTCTGGCGTTTGGGTACGATAATGCCGCTGAAGGTTTTTTCTGGGCGGTGGGGCAGGGCGGTTATGGTATCCAGACCGTTCCGGCCGCCTCCGCGCTCATCGCAGCGCTGGTGAGGCACGAGGACCCTGGCCCGGCCGCCAGTATCCTGCGGGAGATTAACCCAATGCGGTTTCGCGGCTGAATTAATCATAGCTACTTACCTTTCCCATTGACGGGGGGAGGCAAGCGGCTGGATATTCACCGGGAGGCTATACGTCACACACTTAAAGTTGCGGGCCAGATGAGGGGCTAATGAGAATTTTGCTGATTGAGGACGACAAGAATGTCTCCGCCTTTGTGATGAAGGGGCTGCGGGAAGCCGGCCATAACATCATCCACGCCGACAGTGCCGCGCTGGGCCGGGAACGGGCGGTGAAGGAGCAGTTTGACGTTATCATTCTGGACCGCATGCTGCCGGAGAGCGAGGATGGCCTTAATCTGCTCACCCATTTGCGCGCCCAGCGGATCGACACGCCAGTGCTGATTCTCTCCGGGCTTGGCGAGGCAGCAAACAAGGTAACAGGCTTGCGGGCTGGCGGAGATGATTACCTGGCCAAACCCTTTGCGTTTTCAGAGCTGCTGGTGCGGGTGGAGGGGCTTGCGCGCCGCGGCCGGATTACCAAAACCGCCTAAAATGCGGGGTCTTCCAGGTCCAGCGCATAGCCCGCCGCGCGGACGGTGCGCACGATATCGATCTCATCAGGGCCATTGATGGCTTTGCGCAACCGCCGAATGTGAACATCCACCGTGCGGGGCTCTACATGGATGTCCCGGCCCCATACAGCGTTCAGCACATCTTCCCGGGAGAATACGCGCTTGGGGTGGCGCAGGAAAAATTCCAGCAGCCGGAATTCAGTGGGCCCCAGATGCAGGCTGCGGCCGTTGCGGAGCACGCGGTGGGAAGCCGGGTCCAGCGAGATATCGTGAAAGTTCAGCTTGTTTTTCTGCGGCAAGGCGCCAGCGCGGCGCAGCAGGGCGCGAATACGGGCGATTAGCGCCTCTGTGGAAAAAGGTTTGGTGATGTAGTCATCCGCCCCGGTGTCCAGCCCGCGCACGGCATCCTGGTCCTCGGCGCGGGCGGTGAGCATGATGATCGGCAAGGTGCGTGTCGCCGGGCGGCGGCGCAGTTGGCGGCAAAGCTCGATGCCAGACATGGTGGGCAGCATCCAGTCCAGCAGCAGCAGGTCCGGCGGGGCTTCGGTGATGCGTGTCAGCGCCTCGCCGCCATCGCCCGCATCCTCAACGCGGAAGCCCTGTTTTTCCAGATTATAGCGTAGCAGGGTGACCAGCGGCGCTTCATCTTCAACGATCAATACATATGGTTTGCTGGTATCGGACATCAGTCAGACGAGGCCATGTAGGTTGAGGTATGGTCGCCCTTGGGGCGGTAATCCGGCAGGGTCTGCCCGGTTACGGCGTAATAGGTCAGCTCGGCCACGTTGGTGGTGTGGTCGCCGATGCGTTCCAGGTTTTTGGCAATGAACATCAGATGCGTGCAGGCGGAGATATTGCGCGCATCTTCCATCATGTAGGTGATCAGTTCGCGGAAGATGGTGTTGTATAAATCGTCAACCATCTGGTCTGCACGCCAGACCATGATCGCCTTTTGCGGGTCGGCCTCGCCTACCGTATCGATACTGGCCTTGAGGTTCTGCTGCACCAGCATAGCCATCTGCGCCAGCCCGGCGAGCGGGAAGTTGCTGGCCACCTGGTTGATAACGATGGAACGTTTGGCGATGTTGGCGGCGTAATCGCCGATGCGCTCCAGATCGTTCACCACTTTCAGCGCCTGGATCGCCTGGCGAAGGTCATCGGCCACCGGCTGGCGCAGCGCCAGCAGCCGCACGGTGAACTGCTCAACATTATGCTGCTCGGCATTGATCTTGGTATCGCCCTCGATAACGCGCGCGGCGAGGTCTGGGTCGCGGGTTACCAGCGCGGTGGTGGCATCGGCCACGGCGCGCTCCACCAGCCCGCCCATATTCGCGATCATATCACGGAGTTTTTTAAGGTCGGCCTCAAAGCTGGTGACGATATGTTTTGGTTCGTCGGGCATATTTCTTGGTCTCTCCGTCAGCCGAACCGGCCGGTAATATATTCCTGGGTTTTGCGCTCGCGCGGGGCGGTGAAGATCTGGCTGGAGGCGCCCACCTCCACCAGTTCGCCAAGATAGAAGAACGCCACCTGGTCGGCGCAGCGCCCGGCCTGCTGCATGTTGTGGGTGACGATGACGATGGTGAAATCCTGCTTCAACTCGTCGATCAATTCCTCAATCTTCAGTGTGCTGATAGGGTCCAACGCGGAAGTTGGCTCATCCAGCAGCAGCACATCCGGCCGCACGGCAATGGAGCGGGCGATGCAAAGCCGCTGCTGCTGCCCGCCGGAAAGCCCAAGGGCGGAGGTGTGCAGCCGGTCTTTCACCTCGCCCCAGAGGGCGGCGCGGGTGAGAGCCCATTCCACGCGTTCAGCCGCTTCGGCTTTGGAGAGCTTCTCGTGCAGCCGCACGCCGAACAGCACATTTTCATAGATGGATTTCGGGAAAGGCGTGGGTTTTTGAAACACCATCCCCACGCGGCGGCGCAGCGTGTTGAGGTTCATGCCTGGGGCGATAAGATTGTCCCCGCCCATCATCACCTCGCCCTCGGCGCGTTGGCCGGGGTAGAGGTCGTACATACGGTTGAGTACGCGCAGCAACGTTGATTTGCCGCAGCCGGAGGGGCCGATCATGGCCGTGGTCTGCCGGTCTGGAAAATTGATCGAGATATTCTTCAGGGCGTGGGTTTCGCCGTAATAGAAATTAAGGTTGCGGATGGAAACGCGCGGTTCGCTTCCCGGCGCCTGCTGGAGGGAAGCGGGCAGCGGGGTTTGCGCAGGCATGCTGTGATTCGCGATTTCCATGTGCGCTTCCATAGGCGGGTTCTGTGACACTACGATGACGGTTCCATGAAGGTTTGATGACGGTGCTGCCGGTTGGCTCACGGCGTTTTCATAAAACAATACCGCCTTCGTGGCCGAAGGCGGTATGTTTGTCACGCAAAAACAAGCTTTGGGCGAATCAACTTTTTACCACTTTCGGCGGCAGGGCCAGGGCGATGGAAAGCTCCTTCAGCCGGGCGGGCGGCACCGGGGCGGGGGCACCCATCATCAGATCCTCGCCCTGCTGGTTGAGCGGGAAGGC